>CALIGI010000162.1 GCA_938021205.1 uncultured Pseudanabaenaceae cyanobacterium | reverse complement strand
CTCCCCTAGCCCCTCTCCTAAAGGAGCGGGGAACCAAGCGAAGCTGAAAGCCTCGATTTTGTGTTCGGTTCCCTTGCTCCTTTAGGAGTAAGGGCTAGGGAAAGAGGTCGGCTGTTTGGCTGTCGAACTCAGGTTAGCTTAGGTTTGGCCATTCTTTGACTGGGGCGATCGCGTAAAGACCCGAAAGTAAGACGATACCAAGAACTCCTTGAGAGGAAACATCACGAAAGTCAGCGGGTTAATCGTCACCACAATATTTCGCTGTCCCTTCATCGCCTTGGCGACGACCTTCTCGGCAACCTTGTCCGCTGACATAATTCCGGCTGGATTCAGCTCACTTTTGAACGGTCCCAAAATCACCTTGCGAATCGTGCAGGGCGAGTCCAAACGCCGCAGCGTCACCAAATCCCCCAGGGTTCGCTTGCTCAATTCATACAGCGGACTCAGGGCTGGGTTGGACTCCGCTTCTGAGGTGTTGACCCAAGCTTCCTTTGGGCTTTGAGTTGTTCCACTGTTGTCGTCGCTCTGGCCAGACTGCGCAGACTGAAGAAATAGTTCTAGCAGCCGCCAGCCTGAGAAGGCATTGATTTCGTAGGAGCGGGTGATGGCCTCTGGCGTGCGATCGCCATAGACATTCACGCCATGATTGATCACCAAAATATCGACGGTCTGGAGCAAGGTCGCTAGGACCTCCTCTTCTCCAACTTTCCAGACCACGGTTTGAATAGGCTCCGATGTCTCGTCGAGGCTGAGCTGCTTGGCACTGGAGCTGAGGGCAATGACCATCGCGCCTTGGTTTTGGAGCGATCGCAGCAGCGCTTGGCCCAGTCGGCCGGAAGCTCCGGTCACCGCCACCGTTTTCCCCATCAGTGCCTGTGCCATCGCTTATCCTCGCCATTTCTTTGGCTGAATCTTATCGCAAGCTTTCGGCCCCAAGCCTAAACTTCTCCGCTCTGGGATAGATAGGCATGCGGACATTCGGGTAAATCCATTAAATGCCGATGATCTATCTCCATCCTGTAGGGCTGGCCGGGCATTCTAACAGTGAAGCTGAGTCATATTGACCTAGGGATATTTTTCATCCGTTAGAGGGTAATCTAATGGCGGAATGACTCTAGTGACCCTAGAATTCCAGCAGCTTGGCTGTCCCGGCGGTAATTCCATGTCTTTTGGGTCTTAAATTACCTGTCTTTTTAAGTGAAGGGCTCAGTTCGTCAACAGTTTATCGAGCGTTCTGGCTCAGTCAATCTAGGAGAAACCGCGCCCTATGGATTTTAGTCAGTTATCCCCCGCACCCAAGCAAGCGGTGAGCGTCTATCTTCCCTACTACTCCCAGCAGAACAAGCGCCAAGTATTGCCTTTTGCGATCGCGCTCTACCAAAAGGCGGCCCTAGAAGGGTCTCGCCGCATTGAAGGGGGCGATAGTGTTCCTTTTGTGGCGAGCTGGTTCGTTTCCAACCTTCCCGCTGAGATGACTCGCTGCCGTATCCAGTTTGATGGCAATTCCGAGCTGGATTACGAAGTCACCATGGCGAACCATGAGTTCATCGAATGCCTGATTGAACTCCTGATCAACCATAAGCGTCTTAAAGTGACGGACTTTTCCCAGTCCTTTTACCGTCGTCTTCTGCAATACGAAGAGCTCTAGGCCAGAGGGCATTGAATGAATTCAAGGCTTCGTTCCTCCCATCTGGGCCAATTCAGAGTTAAGTCACTCTGGGGTTTGTGGAAGAAGGTCGGAATTTGCGATCGCAATGGGTCCACCAAGGCGGTAGGCTGAGGACTTCAACCTTTAGATGAAACGGCGGAGAGGGGCGTGGTAAAAACCGCAAAGTGCCTGCTTGTAGGCTCTGTGGAGGACCACTGTGGCAAGTCCGCCATGGTATTGAGTGTGGCCCAACGGCTGAACGAACTGGGTCATAAGATTTCCTATGGCAAGCCCTTGGGCACTTGTCTAGATTCTCCGAATCAGAGAGGTTCTTCCTGTTCTACCGAAATGGATGAGGATGTCCGTTTCCTGACTGAGGCTCTGGAGCTAGAGGACAGCCAGCTCCAGCCCACGCTCCTCATGCTGGATCAGCTAACGCTCCAGCAGCGCCTCCAGGGCAAGAACTCCCAGAATTATCAGCAGGACCTCAGCCAAACCTATGGGCAGAGCACCGGGAGTGACATCGTCCTTGTAGAAGGTCCGGGGACTCTCAGTGAGGGTTTTTTGTTTAATTTGTCCCTGGTGGAAATGGCGGAAGCGCTGGATTCTCCCATCCTGCTGGTCGCTCCGTTCAAGGATTTGACCAGTATTGACTCAATTCTATCTGCCAAGAAGAAGCTGGGCGATCGCCTACTGGGCATTCTGTTCAACGATGTGCCAGAAACAGATCTAAAGTTGCTGGAAAGCGATGTTAAACCTTACCTAGAATCCCTGGAGATTCCGGTCTTGGGAGTGGTGCCCCACATGGATCTCCTGCGCAGTGTCAGTGTCGAGGAGCTGGTGCAGCGACTCAATGCCCAGGTTCTCTGTGGCCAGAAGCACCAAGATTTGATGGTGGAGAGCCTTTGCATTGGAGCCATGAATGTCAACTCCGCCCTGGAATATTTCCGCCGGGGTCATAACATGGCTGTGGTGACCGGGGGCGATCGCACAGATCTTCAGCTCGCGGCCCTGGAAACCTCAACCCAATGTTTAATTCTCACGGGGCGAGTGTCCCCCAAAGCAGACATTCTCACCCGCGCAGAAGAACTCGAAGTGCCTGTTGTTTCAGTGGATCTAGATACGCTGACCACGGTGGAATTAATCGAGCAAGCCTTTAGCCAGGTACGCTTCCATGAAGAAGTCAAGGCGGAATGTGTTTTCCGAATGAGTGACGACTATGTAGATGTGAAACGCCTGGCAAAACTGCTTGGGCTCACCGAGACTGCCTAGTACTACTGCTTGGCAGAAATTTCCAGACTATACTCTATCCCGTATGGACCTTACCCAGCAAGGAGGCAGGGGGAAAATTGGTTGAAGAACTTACGCCGTCAGGTACTAGGGCCATGCGCTGCAAAAGTCAGCTCTCGCATGCCTCTCTCCCTAGCGACTACAAATGAATCCCCCCTGGCGACTAAAGTCAATGTGAAACTTGAATTTAATTTCCTGCATCCAAAATTTTGGATCTACAGGTGAGGAACCCTATAATTCAATGTCAAAATCGTCAATTATTAGACGAACCAATATTCTCTAACACATCCTTGGTAATGCTAGTTTCCGCTCTAGTATAAATGTAAGTTTCCGGTTGCTTAAGCTTATGAGTTTTAAACTTCTCTGATGCTCGAGACCAGAAGTCTGTATCTTCACCATAAGGTACGTTATTAAATCCCCCTGACTCAAAGAATACCTGCCTTTTAGCAAAGAATGTTGGTCCCAAAACACATTCTCGCAAGCTTATAGTTTTTCCAGGTTTGAAGTAGTCTGCGACAAAAATCTCTTCTTCGCTGAAAAACCCTCCTTCAATTAAATCCACCTTTGGATGAGCTTGCATATATTCCAATCGTGACTCTAAATGATTGGGTTTATAGGCATCATCACTGTCAATGAAGGTGATATATTCGCCAAATGATGCCTGAATTCCAGCATTCTTGGCATATCCTAGTTTCTTATTCTGATGCTTCAAATAACGAACATTTTCAAAATCCTGTATATAAGAGTTGACGATTTCAAAAGTATTATCTTGACTACCATCATCAACTATCATCAATTCCCAGTCTCGAAAGGTTTGATTGATCACACTATCAATACATTTATTCAAGTATCCTGCTCGGTTATAAGTGCATAAAACAACTGAGATTTTTGGATAAATATCGAAGGTCATACTATTCATAGTCAGGAATATTTGATTTGTATTTATTTCTCAACCATAATACAAGTTGCCACAGGATAATCTGGATGAAAGGCATCTAGTTCCTCGGTGGTCAATTCTTCTACTGCAATTCCATGATAACTAGCTATAACTGTTGTGGGATTGCCATATACATACATTTTCTGCTTGGAAAAATTCCTAAACATCCAGGCAAAAGCGTCAGGTAAAGGTCGCCAGTAATCTTTGGGTGTAGCATGAATTCTAATGGAGCTTGGTACCATAGCAAAACATTTACCACCAGGCTTTAACCATTTATAAATATTTTCAACTGCTATCCAAGGAGCATAACAATGCTCTAGAACATTGAAAATTATAATCGAGTCGAAAGAGTCAGAATCAACAATAGATGAATCATGAACATCCCCAAGAATATCCACACCCAAACCTGCTTCTAAATTCATCACTTTATATGATGTACCAGGAGCAAGTTCATAGAAATCTTTATCTTTGGGAGTCCCTCCTATCTCTAGGACTTGACCCGTTACTTGGGGTCGAATCTCAGAAATGAATTTACTAAGATAGTATCTGTCGACGGGGGTCCCCCTAGTGAGTCCAAATGCTTGACAAATAGGGACTGTTTTTTTCAAATCTCCCCAATCTATGGAGCCTGGCGCAGGGGATAATAAACCCCGGCTTTCCAGTTCATCTACTAAATTACTGAACTTTTCTAAATCATCGATCTCTTCTAAATCATCTACTAATTGAGCCTGAGCAAATAAATGCAGGAGAACCTGGAATGTCTCTCTACTTAGAGTGCCCAATTCAAACTGCATATCTTTTTCAATGAAACTGCGAAATCCCTTACCAAAAATTGTTAGATTCCCATCGGACAAAAGTACTAATGCATCTTGGAGCAGAGCCTGATAGGGCTCCAGTTCAGTAGTTACTTTCTCTATTATTGAAGCTAATTTAATTTCTTGGAATATTGCGTATGCTTGAGGAATAGAATGTTCATGGACAAAGATTTCTAAGACAGTTAACCATGATTTTGCCGGCACAATTTCTGGTTCTTTTTGGCTCCAAGCAAAAATTGTATATACCTGTGAGTCTTGTAACTTTAGAAATGTGCTAGCTACGTAGTTTTTAGACATACAATTTTTTCCTAATGATTTTCACCTATTAAACCACTCCCAGACGGAAAGCTGTCGTTTATTCTGATTCACTGGGAACCTATCAGGTCAAGGGATATAGCTCGATTACGGCTCCTAATAAACGAGGGTTTCCAAATTTTGAACGGTCTAATCCACAGAAGGGATACCTGTCAAGTCTTTTCTCAGGAGAAAGAAGCAATCTCTTCCCTTGTAACTTCGTTGAGATTTTCCAGATGATTTTTTGCTGGTCCAGATTTTGGCTCTAAAGAACTATCAAATTTCTTAATCTATTGAGCTTATTGAGAATCCAGGTGGTCCTGACTTTGTCCTTAAAGAGACTAGAACTCTTGCCGTGATGAAATATTTAATATTTAGGGTCTAGACTTTTTTAATCTGTCACAATCTAATCCTTGGAGAGACATCGTCCAAGGATTGAGAACTCTCAATCAATAGGTTTTGGCTACGCCAGCCCTTCACGAAGCATCAAATCTCAGCCTGCCAATGCCTTCGCTCTAATGTACTCACTGGGCATATGACCCATAACCTAAAAAAAACAAAATCCGCTCATTCTAATGAGTGGGTTTCAAAATACTTGGGAGGCCCGAAGTCCACGCCTCTCATAAGCATCCCGTGTTGCTGCTACCTTCCGGTCCTGACAAGATTTGGGCGTTACAAGTGCATGGGTCCGAGCCAGCCTTTAATATAGCATCGAAATCCAAGCTGTAAAGCGCAAATTTTGAACCTCTTTCTGGCGCAGGTTTGGGAAATTCCCAGGGAATCCCACGCATTTTTGCTTTCAATGTGTAGAATCTATCGAGCTGATACTGACGCTATTTCATATATACCTGCGTTCGACAAGAGGCAATACATCCTCTCCTCATTCGCCCTACGTGGGGCGAAGCCTAGCCCCTTTCCTAAAGGAGCGGGGAACCCATCCAAAGCTGAAAGCCTTGGTTTTGCATCAGGTTCCCTGCGACCTTAGGAGTAAGGGCTAGGGAAAGAGGTCGGCTGTTTGGATGTCAAACTCAGGTCATATATAGATGTTGGCAGAGGCGATCGCAGGCTTGATCTTCAATAATCATTATTAGGCCGCTATTGATCCGCACCATGGAGTGTAAAAGGGGAGCTTGAGGATGAAACGGTTAAGCATCGGTACGATCTCCGCAGCAAGCGCAATGCTGCTCAGCCTCATGGTTGGCGGGAGCGTTGGCGAACAGGCCGTCGCCCAGACCACCTCCAGCGATCGCACCAACGTCTATCCCATTGAGCCCCCCCCACCAGGATTGGCCCCCCTACCCAGCGATCGCGACCTCGCCGAAGACCTCTCCATCGAAGAGGACTACCGCGTCTCAGTCCTCAGCCCCGACGTTGAAGGCGGCCTCTGGGTTGGCTCCTGGCAAGGCGTCGCTCGCATTGACCCCAACACGGGCCGCATCCTCGCCCGCATCGGCCTGCCCGACACCACCATCGAATCCATGGTGGAAGACAAAGTTGGCCGCGTTTGGATCGGCACCTTCGACGGTCTCAAGCGCATCGACCCCCGCAGCTCCGAAATCACCGCCGAGAATTTTACGCTGCCCTCCAACCGAGTCCAGTCTCTGCTGATTGATACCCGTGGCTATTTGTGGGCTGGGGGCGATCGCGGTCTAGTGCTCATCAGCCCTGACGAGGGCCTGACCATGACCACCCTCAAGAAGCTCCCCGGTGTCAGCGCCAACGCCATGACCCTGGACAAGAACGGTGACCTTTGGGTCGGCACCCTCGACGGTCTCGTCAAAATCGAAACCGCCAGCGCCTTCGTCAAGCAGCGCATCGGCGACCTGCCTGGCGAAACGGTCAATGCCCTCGCCACGGACCGCTTCGGCACAATCTGGGCCGGAACTCCCGAGGGCCTCATGGTCATCGACCCCGGCAAAAATCTTGTTACCCGCAATGTCACCCGCATGCGTAATAAAAACGTCACTGCCCTAAGCTTTGACGACGACGGCGGCCTCTGGGTTGGAACAGAAGAGGGCCTCTTCCGCATCAACCCCTTCAACGGCGCAATCATCGACGAAATCTACAGCCTGCCCTCCAGCCGCATTCTCAGCATCTCCCCCGACACTGGCAACAAGCTCTGGGTCGGCACCTCTGAAGGCCTGGCCTGGGTCAGCACCACCTCTACCAACCGCACTAGCCGCGCCCGCTCCCACGAGACCTTTAGCCGCGTTTACGAATAGCCAGCAGGAATGGAGGTTCGCGGGGAGAAATTCGTATTTCCCGAACTAAGCCTTATCCCCGGTCATTAGCTGACTGTGATTGACTGGACTTAGCGACTTGGCATTGTGATTTCACAATTACGAAGCCATCGCTAGGTCAAGTTTTTGCATGATGGAGCAACACCCATGGGAATTTCAGTTCAAAAGCTGATGCAATACAAGCCCCAGGGCAAGCCCATCGTTGCGCTCACCGCTTGGGACTACACGAGCGCAGCCATCGTTGACCAAGCTGGGACCGATCTCATTCTGGTCGGTGACTCCATGGCGACCGCTGTATTGGGCCATGAAAGCACATTGCCTCTGACGCTAGATGCCATGATTCACCATGCGAGTGCGGTGAAGCGAGGTGCCCAGCGAGCGCTCCTGGTGTGTGACTTACCCTTTTTGACTTATCAGGAGAGCCCCGGTCAGGCGATCGCCTCTGCGGGACGCGTCCTTAAAGAAGCTGGCATGCAGGCCGTGAAAGTAGAAGGTGGCCATCCAGAGATGGTGGAAACCGTTCGGCGTATGGTGAACGTGGGCATCCCCGTCATGGGCCACATCGGCCTCACCCCCCAATCGATTCATCAGCTGGGCCTGCGCCAACAAGGCAAGGCCGAGAGCGAACAAGAGATTTTGATTGAGCAAGCGATCGCCCTCCAAGTCGCCGGAGCCTTCTCCGTCGTCCTCGAACATATCCCCACCGACCTCGCCCGCCAAATCAGCCAAAAACTCACCATTCCCACCATCGGTATCGGCGCAGGCCCCAACTGCGACGGTCAAGTCCTCGTCACCGCTGACCTTTGGGGCTTAACCGATCGCCAGCCTCCCTTCGCAAAGGTCTACGTCAACCTCCGCGAACAGGCTTTAGCTGGAACCCAAGCGTTCTGCACCGACGTCCAAACCGGGAAATTTCCCTCCGGCACCTGACGCTAACCCCATTACCACGTAGGGACATAGCATCGCCATGTCCGCCCAATGCCGTCTTGCCTATGCAATTTCGAATGTGCGATCGTCATGTCCGCCTTATGCCCTGTGGCAAATGCGATGGCGGACATGGCAGTGCCATGTCTCTACCAATATCAATCCTCCAACGCCTCAAACAAACTCGCCAAAACCGCATTCGAAAACAGCAACCCCTCCGGATCCGTCAGCCTCAGCCGCTGTCCCTCCACTGCAACCCATCCCTGCTCTTCAAAGGGCTTAACCGTCTCCAAAACCTTCGCTAGAGCAACAGCACCAAACGCCTCCTCCAACCCCGACAAAGCGATTCCCTCTGCCAACCGCAACCCCAGCATTAGCGTCTCCAGCAACCGATCCTCTGCCGTTAGCAACTCCCCCTGCTCCGCCTTGCCCTCTTCCAACTGCTCCAGCCAGTCAAAATACTCCCGCCGCGTCCTCGGCCGCCCAAACCGCCGCCCATCCACAAAACTCGCCGCCCCCATCCCAAACCCGTAATAGGTCCGATTCTCCCAATACACCCGATTGTGACGGCACTGAAACCCCGGCTTCGCATAATTCGACACCTCATAATGCTCGAACCCTGCCGCCGTCAAAGTCCCCTGGGCTAACCGATACATCTCTGCCGTCGCCTCATCCTCCGGCAACGGCCCCACCCCGGCCTCATAGCGCTTACCAAATACCGTCGTCGGCTCAATCACCAAGTCATAAGCCGACACATGGGCCGGACCAATTTCCACCACAGCATCCAGCGACGCCTGCCAATCGGCGATCGCCTGCTTTGGCAACCCCGAAATCAAATCCAAACTAAAATTCTCTACCCCAGCCTGCCGTAACAACTCCACCGAAGCATAAATATCCGCTACCCCATGGGTCCGTCCACAAGCTGCCAACAGCTCCGGCTGAAATGCCTGAGAGCCCAGGCTAATACGGTTAATCCCCAGCTTCCGATAGCCCTCGACCTTCGCTAAATCAAACGTGCCAGGGTCCATTTCGATCGCCAACTCCGCCCCAGCTTGAATCCCAAAAGATTGTTCTAATGCCTCTACAACTTGTCCCAACTGTCCCACTGACAACAGTGAAGGTGTCCCACCACCAAAGAAAACCGTTTGCAAAGGCACCCACTCAGGCTGCTCACGAGTCGTAAGCTTAATCTCCCGAATCAACTGCTCCACATATTGGTTAATCGAAGGCGAATCATCCCCATGACGCTTATCCCCCACCACCGAAATCGGGAAATCGCAGTAAAAACAGCGGCGACGGCAAAACGGAATATGGAGATAGGCAGAGGTCGGAGCCTGATTCATCCTCTGATCCCCATTATGATCTCGACGCAAATTACCAAAGTTCTTCCCCCGATGAGCGGTTGACCAATCCCTGCCAAATCCAGGGAAACAGCGGTTCTGGGAAGCCAGCCAGTATAATATCTGGGTTAAGGCTTAAAGCGTTAAGGCTCGCAGGTAGCCGTTGTCATGCTCGATGCAGTTATCGTCATCTCATTCATCCTAGCGGGTGCCGGAATCGGATTCTATGGCATTGATTATTTGCCAGACCCCGTTCTCCTACAAGTCAGCAACATCCAAGGCCTACGCTTTGTCACAGCAGGCTTCACCGCCCTTCTCTCCTGGGCGTTGGGTCTCCTAGCCCAGGGCTACTATCGCCGCGTCCAAAAGCAAATCCGGGCAATGCCAGCGGATCAGCTCATTAGCCGTGCCGTTGGACTTGTGCTGGGACTGCTGCTTGCGAACCTCGTACTAGCCCCAGTACTGCTGTTGCCCATTCCCAGTGAGTTCTCGTTCATCAAGCCCATTGTGGCAGTCATTAGCGCATTGCTATTTGGCGTGACCGGTGTGAGTTTAGCCGATGCTCATGGGCGATCGCTCATTCGCCTCTTCAACCCCAGCTCCGGTAGCGATCTGCTCATGGGTGAAGATCAAGCTAGCAAAGCCGTCTGCAAAATCGTCGACACCAGCTGCATCATCGACGGACGCATCCAAGCCTTAATTGAAACTCGCTTTCTTGAAGGGAAACTCATCATCCCTCAATTTGTACTGATGGAACTCCAGCAAGTTGCTGACGCAAGTAATAGCCAAAAACGTGCCAGAGGCCGTCAAGGCCTAGATATCCTTAACGAACTGCGAGCCAACCAGCCAGAGCAAATCATCATCAACTCTCGCGACTATCCAGACATTGCCACAGTAGATGCCAAGCTAGTTCGCCTAGCCCAGGATCTCGATGGTGTTCTCCTGACCACCGACTACAATCTCAGTAAAGTCGCTGAAGTCCAGGAAGTACAAGTCCTCAATGTTAACGATCTCTCTAAGGCCCTACGCCCCAATTACCTGCCAGGCGACAACCTCAATCTCAAGATTTTGAAGCGTGGCAAAGAGCCTACCCAAGGTGTTGGTTATCTAGATGACGGGACGATGGTGGTGGTTGAAGAGGGGCAGGAGCGGATTGGTGATGAGCTGAATGTCGTTGTGACGGGAGCTTTGCAAACTTCGGCGGGGCGAATGATTTTTGCGAAATTGGATGAAGTGGCGATCGCGTAGCAGATAGAGAGGAGCTATTGGCTTCAGAGCTTTGGGTCGTTATGGATGCCAGAAATTTTTCTGGGCTTGGAGTTGTAGGAGCTGAGCTTTGGCGAGATTCATCAGACCAGGCTGGGCTGGCTTGATGTCCAGGGCAATGCTGATCTCACGGAGGGACTGCTTCAGCAAACAGAGCAATGCCAGCAGCAGGTCGCGCAGGGCAAGGAACGCTTGGCGGCAAAGCTGCAGGAGTTGGGTGTTAACCCAGAAACGGTTTAAAGGTTTTGAGAATTCGGCTAAGCACCCAATTGGAAACCTCCACTGAGCTTCGTAGGCGACATTTCCTATGGATTTACACCCCTAGCGGGTCAAAAACGATAGCTCAATACCTTTCTCAAAAACCTCTTAGGGAAAGTGTGACGTTGGATGTAGGGGAAGCCTTCAACAATTCAGTGCTAGTCAAATATCATACTCTGAGGGAAAATTGATCAGCCAACTGGCACCATGCCAAGATGGTATCCCAAGTGACCTAGCTGAGTGCACATCTATGGAGAACGTTAGTTATGGCAACCGGCTATTCCCCCCAAGACAGATACCGTGAGTACCTGGAATGCCAAGGCCTACTGCTAACGGAAAGTCTCTCTGCTCAAATTGAAACACTTGCCGCAAAGATTGACTGGAACGAACCGAAAACTGCTACTGATCATCAGGCTACCGCAGTCATCGCATTAGTCGAAGCTGAACTAACAGAAGATATAGAGACGCGTCGGCTCTATGTTGAGATGGCCTTCCAGTCGCTGGAGACAGCTTTCGCGACGGGTGAACCGTCTTTAGCTGCCGTGCAGTGGGGCATTGTCCAAGCCCAATTGGGCAACTTAGGTAAAGCACAGCAACTCGCCTTTAGCGAGCTGGTTTCCGCTGCTGAATTAGCCTATCAGTCCAACCCAGCAGACTGTCAGTTCGTCTATTTGCCAGGAAAATCGCCGGGAAGCTCAGGGGTCAGCACGGCTGAGCATTTGTCGAGCTTGCTCCAATCCTCCGACCTACAAGCACAGCGCCTGGTACTCGCAGCGGAGACGCTATGTCGTGGCCAATTGGTGTTGTACAACCAGGGCGGGGCTAGATCACTCCAAACCCTCTCTCATCTTGCACCTGATTCCATCAGTCTAAATCGTAAACTGGGTATCTATAAGCTGGCCAATCGAGAACTGGAAGGCTTTATTCCACTCTATAAAGCCCATAGCCAGACGGCCCTGTCAGCTTCAGTGGATGCGATACGCTCAGCAACGGCACTGCAACTGGCCGCTCAACAGTATCAGTCAGCTGAAAAAGCAGAGATTTGGGCCAAGCAAGCGCAACAACACCGAGAAAAGCTTGCTCAGAATGAAGCGCCCTGGCGACAGCCTTCCGCCGAAGCAGCTTGCGTCTATCTGCCCTATGACAGTGATATTTGCTTTGCGGCTGAACCGACTCTCAATAGTATTGTCACCCGTGTGCTGTTAGCCGAAGGGGATTGGTTTGAGCGGGAGATGACGTTGTGGCGCGATTTGATTCAGCCAGGCATGACCGTAATTGATGTGGGAGCGAATTCGGGAGTGTATACGTTTAGCGCAGCGAAGCGGGTAGGCCCCACTGGAAAAGTGATTGCGATCGAGCCGTTTCAAGGCTGTGTGAACTGTTTACAGCAGACTTGTCAGGTTAACAAATTTGACTGGGTAAGGGTTTGTGCGGCGGCGGCTAGCGATCTTCCTGGAACTTCGTTTCTAACGCTTCACACTGCCAGTGAGCTTAACGAAATTCGACCAGACCAAACGGTCGAAGATGCAGCAGGCGTGCAGGAAATTCGCTGCATTAATCTCGATTCACTCATTGACTCAGAAGAATTAGAGCGCGTTGACTTTCTTAAAATCGATGCTGAAGGGCATGAGACCAAAGTACTAGCAGGAGCAACCGAGTTAATCGAGAAATTTCAGCCTTTCATTCTCTATGAAAATATCGCAGGCCAACAAAGTGCAAACTTAGAAATGGCAACCGCACTGCAAGCAGCTCACTATCAACTCTTTTCTTATCAACCATGGATTGAGAAGTTAATACCGATTGAGTCAGAATCAGATCTAGATGGAGTATTGAACATTATTGCAGTTTCGTCAGACAACAGCTCGACTTTCATTCAACAACTTCTCTAGAGGGCTAGTGCTAAGGTTCCACCTTTGGCTGAGCAAGAATTAGAGAAGCTAAAGATCATGCACCGAATGAAGGTCACTTTTGTGAGTGAGTGACCTTATATTTCAGCCACATCTCTTGATAAGCAGATTCCATCTGTTTAGTAAATGCTTTGGCATTCCAGAGCGGAGCCGTCTGTTTTGATTGCCTCAGTCGCCAGGCAATATCCTTGCGTAGCTCTGGGTCTTGGCCCAGCTTGACTGCCCAGCCAATGTACTCCTCCGGAGTCCAGGCAATGCCTTCCTCAATGCCTACGTTTTTGAGCATGGTGTAACTGTTTCGAGCTGCAAATTGCTGGCCCACCAAGGTCACCAGGGGAATTTCCATCCATAGCACCTCCATGGTTGTAGTAGCACCGTTGTAGGGAAAAGTATCTAGCACAACATCAGCAATCCTGAGATTTGCCCTGTGCACCGACTCGGATGGGTCAAGGGGCAAAAACCTGAGCCTCGACTCACATAGCCCTGCTTCGGCAGCCATGGTTTTGAAGAAGTCCTGAATCGCATCTTGATCCGCTAACCCTTTGATGCAGAGATAGCTATTGGGGACTTGCTTGAGGATTTGCATTTGCAAACGCACGTTGTCGATATGCCGCTTGTAGCCCCGCTGAGCCGTAAAGTACACGATGGCATCGGGGGGGATGTCGAGACTTGCACGGCTGAGCGTGGGCACGCCCACTTCAAATCCGTCTACTGCGAGATAGGTCTCGGGAAGCCGCACAATCTTTTCGCTGTAGTAGCTTTGGGCGGTTTCGGGCAGCACATAGTTATCTGCAATAAAGTAGTCAATGGTCGGAATGCCAGAGGCATCCAGCCCCAGCCAGGTGGCCTGTACGGGAGCAGGTTTGAGGCACATTACATTGCAACTGACATCAAGAGTAATGCTATCGAGATCGATCAGAATATCGATGCCGTCTTGTTTAATTTGTTGGGCAATTTCAACCGCATTGGTTCCCATTTCATGTAACTCATCAGCATAGATTCGGTACCAATCCGCCAGGCTGTCTTGAACGAGGGAATGATTAACGGAGTAGAGATGGACTTCAAAGTTTTCTTTATCATGATGGCTAATCAACCACCTCGCCAACCACCCCACGGAATGCTTGCGAAAGCAGTGGGACAGGTAGCCGATTTTGAGCTTCTGGTCTGATTCTGAAACAGCAGCTTGAGTGTCTTGAAGCTCAGTCTGTAAAGCTCTGGCGATATTGTCGCAAAACGCCCGCATCGTTTGGTTTTGTAGTTGCCGATTGGAAGCTGGCGCATCTTCAAAGTGAGGCAAAAAGAAGAGCGTGCCTGGCAGACGCATACAGTCATAGTGACTCAAGCTGCCAATGTCAGGGATCATGGCCCTGAGCAAGGACTTTTGAAGCTCCAATGTTGCTAGGGCCTCGTCCCAATGGCCGCCAGCGCCAGTGAGCCCTCGTAGCAGGATATGATTGGATGCCAGCTTGTTGAAGGTCGTCTCTGAGAGCTCGACCGCTTGCCTGGCAGAGCTGATTCCTGCTTCATACAGGCGTGCATTTTGTTGCATGGGGGCCAGCTCTCTGAGGACTCCCAGTCTGAGCAGCTTGTTGTTGCCAGCTAGGTCTAGGCAGAGTTCGCCTAGCTCTGAACCTAAGGAGGATCTATGCCTGGCATAGCTATTGAAGACGGCTAGGGGTAGCAGATCGGGAACTAGGACGGAAGGGTCGGGTAAGTGAGTTGCGGTGTCTCGAATAAAGCCAATTAGATCTGCGTCAATGGGGTAATTTTGATCGCCTAAAGCCGTAACAATATCGAATAATAATTTTGATTCTTCAGAGGAAAATTGATTAGAAGTATTGAGTAGATTTGACTCTTTTAGCGCTGTGAGCTGGTCTAGCTCCAATCGTTGGAGCAGTACAGACAAGTAAATCGCATACAAGTGACATTTAAGTCGATCAGGGGCAAGGGCGCAGAGGTGCTGACTAATCAGCCAGCTTTCTTCTCGTTTTTCTGCCTCCAAGAAGTAGGCAGCTTCTGTTTCTAAAACAGTAAGCAGCGTCGTTGGAGCAGTAGCATTGTCTAATGAATCGGCTGCTTCATGGGCTTCATCATCATCGTCTTCACTCGATGCTAGAAACCAAGTTAGCTGAGCTTCTTCTTCGCTGCCTGCCAAGAGATAGGCCAGCCCCAGGTAGTAATAGAGTACTTTCTCAGGCCGATCAGTTTGATTGATCTGCTTTTCAAACTGTTCAGCCGCGAGGGCAAATTTGCCCTCCTGCAATAGGTCATATCCAGGAGTTGAAGCCATCTGCATTGTCTGTATTGAATCTCTCGGCCTTGGCTAAATTGTGTTGGGTTTCGGAGATCTCAACCCAAGCTACTGCCTCTAATCTAATCCCCATCGCTCTGCAACAAAAATGGGGAGAAGCATCAACAAGGTTGAACTCCTCCCCAGCTTATTAAGCAATTACAGTCAGCAACCAACGAATGAATTTAATGTCTCTTCAAGGTTGACCAAGGAATTCGGCTCGATCTCAGATTTGAATCCTTGACCAAGCCTTTTGGTGTGGGAGACCCAGAGCTTTGTGAAGCTTACAGCTCCAAAGCTACAGTCCAACACCTTTCTCAGTTCAGACTTGATGAGCACAGCTCAACGGTCGCTGTAATGACAACTGGCTGGCACCTTATTGCTAAGGGATAATCCTCCCTTGGAAACCAGCCAGCCTAAGGTCTCAACGACGAGATTAAGTCGAGTAACCCTTTCATTCTATGCGTCGTCATCCGCTTCTGCTGCTACGCCCCCAAGCGCTGAACTGCTGGCACCACACTCAATCTTGGCAGCATCAGTTGCCGTAGCAGCAGTGAACGTAGGAATGGTAACGTTACCGGCCCCAGGAGAATCATTCTCACAAAGGATTGCCAGAGTTGTAGCTTCGCTGGTGGCCAAAACTTGAGCCAAACTCACCATGCCACCATAGGACCGCAGAGCAGGCTTGAGGGATTCACCCTTAACAAAAACGTTTTCGTTAGTCTCACCCTCATTGGCAACCACCATTTTGTACTCGTAGTTTTCCGTTGCAGCAGGAATAGAAATCCCTAGCTGGTCGATGTCGCTAGTGAATGCGCTTTCTTCCAGGTAGTGTGCCTGCTGACCGCGGTTGAGAGAACCAACGTAGGTCTTGGCCTCGGACTGCTTGGCCTTGTTTGCCTGGTTGAGGAAGGAAGGCAGGGCAATGGCCGAGAGAATGCCGATGATAATGATAACGACGAGCAGCTCGATCAGGGTGAAACCAGCATTGTCACTCTTCTTGGAGATGAGGTGCTGCAAAAACTTGGCTTTCAGTTCAGATTTCATGGTGTTGTCTTTCCTAGAGGTTGAACGCGATGGGTCATCTAGCTCCTGAATTTAGCTTACCCAGGCCTGTGAGATTTCATATCACTCCCCTGGCTCAAGCCATTCTCCTTCTTTAGAGCATTGTCCAGAAATCCTGTATGCCTAGACACAGTAAGAGTTTTAGCTAAACTCAACCGCTTTTTCATTCCTTAGGCAGGTTGTTCTGCCAGCAGATAGCCCAGCTCCACCAGTCGTTGAACCTCGGTAATGAGAGAGCCCTCGGCTTCTTCGAGGGTTGTGGGGGCCAGGGTCAACAAGTTAATCGGCTGAATCTGCTGCCACTGGGCCAGGATGGCCGAAAACGTCATCGGCCCCTTGAACAAGGTCAGCAAACAAGAGGCCAACATGCCATTTACCAGCACGGGGGTGCCACTCTTGGGACAGATCTGATTAAGATCAGTCACCGTCATGGTCGTCACCGCCTCGGTCAGGTTCTCCTGGAGCTGCTCGATCTGGATTTGCGGATGGAGCACAATGCGCGCTTGGTGCCATTGGGTAGCCGTCCAATCCTCCAGCGCGACTGGCTCCACCGCCTCGGCAGCGGGGTGGCAGCACCACAGATCTAACAGACGATTGAAAGTTGAATTGAGCAGCTCATAAAGATGTAGCTGTTCCGCTGGGCTAGCCTCCGACATAGCCATGGCCACACCTAGGGGGACTTCTTCAAGATCTGCGAACAAATTGAGTAGATTCCAGCGCTCCCATTGCACCATGCTGACAAAATCTAGCCCGGCCTTGTCCATCGCCTCAAAGAACTGGGGAATGGTCCAGCCCTTATCCCCCCGCAGCAGATGGTTGGCCATCAGAATATCGTCACTGCTCTCGCAGCTTGCAGTCCAGGTACGGGCCTTGAGTGTCACGTTGGGCCTCAAAGAGGCCATGAACTCCCGGAACAGCGTAATTGAGGTTTCCTTCGATTCATTGAGAATGCCCACTCGCTCGGCAAATTGCTGGGCCTGATGATAGAACCGACGCTGCAAGGCGCTGTGGAAATTGACCCGCATGATGCCGGTGTCCTTGAGCACAGCTCCCATCGCCTTAAGGCCGACAATCGGGTCCGTGAGGAGATACAGCACTTCATCGCAGTTGATGTAGTCAAACTGCATGGTGAGATCAGGAAGATCTTCCACGTTCATGACGTGGAATTCGGCATTGTCAAAGCCATAGTGGACGAGGCGCTTGCGAGCCAGGTCAACCGACGTATCAGAAATATCAATACCCACGATTCTCGCTCCGGGGTTTGCCCCGGCCAGCATCAGCGACTTGTAGCCGCTGCCACAGCCCACATCCAGAATCATCTTGCCCTCTGGGGAGACGATTTTTTGGGTCTTACGATAATAGGCGGTGACTAGGCTGTGATTATAGAGGTCGCTAGTTTTCTCTAGCGGGGATTGCTCAAGCGGAATATTGGGATAGGGAGCTTCGTTGAACTGCTGGCGAATTTTTTCTAGGGTTTCTGCAGCGGCGGCGGTGGTGGTACTCATAGAGGATGCTGAGCAGCTAAGGCGTGAATAGAGATTAGTGGAAGGGGTCAGGGTCAGAGTTCTAGTGACTATAGACTACTCTCTGGGTAGAGAAATACCGTAAAACTAACCGTTATCAACCTGCATAATGCTCGATTCATCTCCTCAGGCTAGGGCTCCTGGGGGCTATACCCCACGGGACAGAGTAATTCGCCCCCGACCCGCTTGCCCTCGCCGGGGGTGCTATTAGCCGGGTCTTCGGCCTTGCATAGCAGGCTCTTGACCATCGCCCCCTTGCTATCTACAGAGACCACGCTCACTTGGCTGCGCAGACCCCGACTGCGGCTGCGGGCCTTGTGAGTAACAATACGACCATCTTCTGAAGCCGCAATGCTGTATTCGTACTGCCCCAAGGGATTGGGCTTACCCTTGACCTCCAAGCGGCTGGGAGCTTGGGCAAAGGACTGGTTGAGCACATAGTACTGCCGCTGGGCCTGGCTCAGGACCTTTAGGTAGGCGCGGCTCTGGCGTTCCTGGGCTTTGACCTGCTGGTGCTTCACAGTGGGAACGGCGATCGCCACAATTCCCCCCGCCACAGCTAATCCAATGAGCAGTTCCAAAACTGTCATTCCGCTATTGCCTGGCGTTTTACGAGCTAAAGCAGAAGAAGATTGCAGACGGAAAGAAAACATAGGGGATTAGCTTAGGTGTGAGCGATCGCGCCATTCCCTCTGAGTCAAGCCAACTCAGCATTACCCAGAGAATAAAGCACATCATTAGCTACGAGAGTAAAAAGCGACACCCGCAGAGTTCCACAGGACTTTATCCAAGACCGTATATTTATGTTGCAAGTATAAAAATAGTGCGGGACACTTGGCATCGCCATTACTAATAAGCAGTCCTCAAGGCTGCAATCCACAGAGAAAGCCCAGATGCTCTGATGCATCTGGGCTTTCTCTCTAGGTCAATTGAGCAAATTAATGATTAGTGACAGTAGCCAAGCTAGTTGAGCTAGTGCGTCAAATCATTTTTATCGGATTGAGAATCAGATTTAATCTCTTCAGATTTGGCCTCAGGCTCATTCAGTAGCGCTTCTAGACGGTCCTTAGACCAGGAGTCGATGGGGTAAGAGAAGGCTACTATTTCAGAAAGTTTGATGAGCCACATGGCTCGTTCACACATGGAACTTTCATCACTTTCATCTACGTAAAGGCAGAGGAGCTCGACAAATTCAGCATCGAGATGGACGGGAACACCGTGAAAGCTGCTGTTGGCTAAGCGAATACGGACTTCGGAGCCTTGTTGATGTGCTTCTTGAAGGCGTTGCAGAAGCATGTCAGAAATGCGAGCAGACTTTGATGACATGGCGATTGAAGGGCGTCTAGCTAGGTTGGCTCAATTGCTCAGAATGCTCAATAGAGATGGTGAGCACTTAGGGACGACATCTATAGAGTGGTGGCAAAGGTAGAGACGGAAAAAAGAATGACTCCAGCACTTGGGAAATTATCCGAAGACTGGACAGAAACGACCACCACTCACTTCAGCTCCATAAAGGGACTACTATTCGCTTTTGCCCCACGAAGTACTCCTGATAACCAGCCCCTGTAAGGAAAATGAGTTGCATTGTCATGGCCATGCCTCCAGGGATAATCGAAGAACTAGACTTGCTTTCGCCCATGCTAACGAATGAATTCAGCATTATGCAGTTGCTTTATGCATTGATAAGGTTGAATTTCACAACTGGGGGTCAACTTTATGGAGGGCATGGACGAGCAAATCCATTCTCTCCATGGTAGCTACTCCCTTGGGCCTCTTGACAAAACTTAGACTAATGGGACTTAAAATTGCTGTATCAGCATGAATTTAGTCCTCGGCCAAACCGTTATATCAAAGTATCGAGCTGAGTCGAGTAAAGTATTACGAATGTAGTATATTCAAAGAAGCTCTTCGTCGGAGCCCAGATTTTCATTGTTTGTTCGAGGGGAGAGGCCATGGTCACCACAGTAAAACGCATCGCTACGACGGAAATGCAGGTGACGAGTATTCGGCTGGAAACCGACTTGAAGGAGCGCTTAAAAAACTTGTCGGGGAATCAAGGGTATCAAAGCCTCATTCGTGAGGTGCTCTGGGATTATGTGGAACGAGAGGAGCGTGGGCAATCGAACCATTTATCTTTGGCGGATATTCGTTCAACGATGCAGGCGATCGCCCATCAAACCGAATGCTGTGCCATTACGGGCCGAGAAATTAAGCCCAATGACTCCATGTTGCTCGGGCTGACGCTTTCAGGGCAGTTTGTGCCTTTAAGTCAGTCCAGTGTGCCTAGCTCAGAAGCGACCTAGAATTCATGCTGCGATTTGAATATTCCACAATTATCAATGCCACTGTGGAAACGGTTTGGGACTTCCATGCTCGCCCCGATGTATTGCAGATTTTGACGCCGCCTTGGCAGCCGGTGGAGGTTGTTCGCCGGGAGGGAGGTCTGGGAATTGGGGCTGAGTCGGAGTTTCGCTTGTGGCTAGGGCCACTGCCAGTGACTTGGCTGTCGCGCCATATGGAATGTGAGCCGCCGTTTCTGTTTGCAGATGAGCAGGTGCAGGGGCCAATGGAATTTTGGTTGCATCGTCATCGGTTTGAAGCGGTAGGGAATGGGAATGGCGATCGCCAGATGCAGCTAACCGACTCGATTGACTATAAGCTGCCTGGTGGAGAAACCACGGAGCCATTGCTGGAAGGCTGGATTGCTTCCCGGCTGGGGGATATGTTTGCCTACCGACATCGAGTCACAAAACTAGCCTGCGAGCCGCTGAAATCGGCAACCCACTTGTAAGGCTGTCTCTATAAAAGAATCCCCCATTTCATCAAGCGGCAAACCTACCCAACCTAGCCTCCCCCTCAAAACAGGGGAGGAACAGATTTTAGATGTGCGTCAAGTCTCTCAAAATCAGCCACCCCTCCCAACCTCCCCTTTTTCAAGGGGAGGTTGGGAGGGGTGGCTTTCGATTCCGAGCCAGGAAGGGGCAAACCATCATTGGGATTCTCTTTCACAGCAATCGCCTAACTCGATGGCATTCCTGGGTTGCTATCCCAAATTCAAATCAGTCACAGCCCCCAGACTACTGGAAGAAACCAACTTGGCATATTTAGCCAAAACGCCACGCTTATAGCGAGGTTCAGGTGCAGTCCAAGCTGCCTTGCGCTGGGCGAGTTCTGCATCATCAACATTGAGCTGAAGCAAACGATTTAGCGCATCGATGGTGATGCTATCGCCTTCCTTCACCAGACCAATAGTGCCGCCCACAAAAGCCTCGGGAGCTACGTGGCCCACAACCATCCCGTAGGTGCCGCCTGAAAAACGGCCGTCCGTGATCAAGCCAACGGAGTCACCCAGTCCAGCACCAATAATGGCAGAGGTTGGAGCGAGCATTTCCCGCATGCCAGGCCCGCCTTTGGGACCTTCATAGCGGATGACAAGGATATCGCCTGCAACAATTTTGTTGTCGAGGATGGCTCGCAGACATTCTTCTTCAGATTCAAACACGCGGGCAGGCCCAGTGATGACAGGATTTTTGACGCCAGAGATTTTGGCAACTGAGCCTTCGCTCGCTAGGTTACCTTTAAGGATTGCCAGGTGCCCCTGCTTGTAGAGAGGGTTATCCCATTGGCGAATTACCTTTTGGTCCGCACGGGGCTCATCGGGGATTTCAGCCAAGGATTCTGCGACGGTTTTGCCGGTGATGGTCATGGCATCGCCATGGAGCAGGCCCTGGTTCAAGAGCACCTTCATCACCTGGGGAATGCCGCCTGCTTTATGCAGGTCCGTGGCAACGTATTGGCCACTGGGCTTGAGGTCACAGATGACAGGAACGCGACCGCGAATGGTCTCAAAGTCATCAATGGTCAGAGGAACACCGATCGCGTTGGAAATCGCCAGCAAGTGCAACACCGAGTTCGTCGACCCACCCACCGCCATGATCACGGTAATGGCATTTTCAAAGGCCTCCCGCGTCATGATTTGTTTAGGCAACAACTGGTTACGAATGGCTTCTACCAAAACCTTCGCGGATTCAGCAGCGCTATCGGCCTTCTCCTCATCCTCAGCCGCCATGGTCGAAGAATAGGGCAGGCTCATGCCCATGGCTTCGAAGGCGGAGGACATGGTGTTGGCGGTGAACATACCGCCACAGGAGCCTGCACCAGGGCAGGCCTTTTTCTCAATTGCTGTCAGTTCAGCTTCATCAATTTTGCCAGAGCTGAATTGGCCCACCGCCTCGAAGGAGCTAACCACGGTGAGATCTTCGCCATTGTGGTGGCCGGGCTTGATCGTGCCGCCGTAGACAAAGATTGAAGGGATGTTCATGCGGGCGATCGCCAACAAGGCACCGGGCATGTTCTTATCGCAACCACCAATGGCTAGAACTGCATCCAGGCTTTGTCCCTGACAAACCGTCTCAATGGAATCAGCAATCACATCACGGGAAACGAGGGAGTACTTCATCCCCTCCGTCCCCATGGAAATGCCATCGCTGATGGTGATGGTGCCGAACATTTGAGGCATGGCACCGGCATCACGCAGCCCGGTTTCGGCTCTATCGGCCAGGGTGCCAATGCCCATATTGCAGGGCGTAATCGTGCTAAAGCCATTGGCCAGGCCGACGATGGGCTTGCTGAAGTCGCCATCGCCAAAGCCTACAGCCCTTAGCATGGCGCGGTTAGGCGATCGCTGGACCCCAGCGGTGATGGCTTGACTTCTGCGGTTATCTGACATTTCGTTTCCTGTGCTCAGCCTGTAAACATCCAAGAGAGCAGGTTCATCGAATCAGAAGCAACTGATTCATTGCCCTTTGGGACAGGCCTTTTAGTGAATTACTTCTTGATTTTCCCAGAAATGGGGATTCATCCAAAGGGTAAGCCTTGAAAGTTTTACGACCTGCCCAAATAACGAGAGACCCCGAAGCAATTTTGATTGCTTCGGGGTCTCCGCGAAAGGCTCAAATGAAAACTCAGAGCATCCCTAGTTCAGCGAGGCTGCACGGGCATCCGCATTACCATCAGCGGCTCCATTGTTACTAACAGGGGCCTCAATCGCAGTATCACTCAACTGATGCCTGGCATCGTCAATGGCAATGTTGAGCTGAGCAATCTTATTTTCAAGATTGCGTCGTGATTCTTCAATGCGGGCTTCAGGGGCAACCGGATGGGTCTCAGTTGGAGTACGGACCCATCGACGGACAGCATTACCATTGCCGTTGGCGCGGCTTTCTAGCTCACGGCTCGTGGCCCGGACCTTGCTAATGCCATTGCGTAGGGCACGACGGGCAGCACTGGCTTGGCGGCGGCTCAGGGATGCTCCGACAATTCCACCCAAGAGTCCGCCCAGGACAGCTCCGGCAATAAATCCCCCTGCAAAATTGTCGCGGTCGCTCATGGTTTGATTCCGCTAGATGCTGTGTAACGTTGGACAATGCGATGTTGCGGGGATGTTCAAACGCTCCCCATATTTTAGTTTATCGCCCGAAGGGAATTGACCAGTGGGCTCGCTACGTTTGTTTGCGTTTGGTTGGTTTACAACATTTGTGACAGCGTTTTAAGTCGTGCAATTGGCAGAGAACTTAAGTGCCAAAGCTGCGATCGCCCGCATCTCCCAACCCTGGAACGATATAGCCATTCTGATTCAATCCTTCATCAATCGTGGCGGAATAAACCGTCAGTTCAGGATAGTTTGTACTCAACACCTGGAGCGCCGGGGGAGCTGCCACCACCGCAACAATGCGCATCATATTGGGATCCGCACCGCGCTTCACCAACTCATCCACCGCAGCGGACATGGTGCCCCCGGTCGCTAACATGGGATCCAAGATCAAAATGCGGGCTCGGGGGTCGAGGCGATCGGGCAACTTATTCAGATAAAAGGAGGGTTGCAGCGTCTCCTCATTGCGAACAATACCGAGATGATAAACCGAAGCCAGGGGGAGCAAGGTTTGGGCACCATCCAGTAGAGCCAGCCCAGCTCGAAGAATAGGAACTACCACCACTGGCACCTCCGGGTCAATTAAAGTCGCAGGACATTCCGCCAATGGGGTCTGTACCTGGGTTTCCAGAGTGGGCAACCATTCGCGGGTGGCTTCGTAGGTGAGCCAGCGACCTAGCTCTGTCATGGCTGTCTTGAACAGCGCACAAGGCGTGGTGGCGTCGCGAGATACAGCCAGCCAATGGCGAATTAAGGGATGGGGCGGAACGTAAACGCGCAGCTGTAATGCCATAGCTTAAGCCGGGGGCTGGACCGTAAAAATTCCTGTCCATCATACATAAGCCGCTTCACTTCAGGCGGAGATCAAAGGAGATTAGCCATTTCTCGATGTCCCATTGCCCTTGCGAGCGCTAGCGAAGCCGCTACCCTAGGAAGATGATTGGTCGTCCTGCTACGGAATTCCCAGAAATACCCCTTCAAGAAATTTTATGGATAGTCAAGAGCTTGGGCAATACATCACCGCAACGAATGGAATGAGTAAGCCCTGGTTGTTGGTGCAGCTTCGGCTAAAAAAGCTTGAAGAACGGCGAGATGAGCTAGGTTCTGGAGAATACTTGCGTCAGCTTGCAGATATCCACCAGGACATGATGAAACTGGGTGAATGGTGGAAGGGACAGGAAAAGGAAGTGTTTGGATCATGACTGCTAATTTAGAGAACAACGCCACCGGGGCTCAACGAACGGCTGAATTGAGTAGAAGGCAGCTAATGGAAAGCCCATCGCCTCAAAATATGGCAGTTGACTCCACGGCAGAGCCAAAGATATTCCATATTTCTTCCCTCATTCGCATCACCTTGATGGCTTTGTATGGCGCTTTGACCCTTCCCCTGCCGTTCTTAGCGGAGGTTACCCAAGCCTCTGTTTCGCCAGCCTGGCTCAGCGCAGGTTTGGTCATTGGGGCTGTAATTCTGTGGGGCGCTTTGAGTGAGCGGGTGATTTTGGATGAAACGGGCATTAAAGTCACCTATCCAGCCTGGGCAAAGCTGATTTGGCGTAGGGGCTGGTCTTTGCCTTGGGCTGAGGTCAAGAGCCTCAAGCCTCGCTCCACGGGCCAAGGTGGGCTGGTCTATTACTTCCTAACGGAAGCAGGTGACCAAGCCTATTTATTGCCCATGCGGGTCGCTGGTTTTGGGGCCTTAGTGCGGGAGGTTCAGACTAAAACGGATATTGACACCACAGATGTCAAGCCACTGGCTCAGCCCTGGATGTATATGATTCTGCTGGGCTTTACGCTGCTTCTTTTACTCATCGATAGCTGGGTGTTGGCGATGGTGTTTTCAGGGCAGCTACCGGTGACGTAAGCCGTGCCCCCAACGATATCGACAATCCTTCTGCTTTCTCTGCCATGACCGCTGACCTCCTAGCGCTGCAAAATGTGAGCTTGCGACTGGGGCGATCGCCCCGGTTCCTGCTCCAGGACATCAGCTTTAAGCTACAGCCAGGCGAAGTAACTGCCCTACTAGGCAAGCCGAGCAGCGGCAAAACCTTACTGCTGCAACTCATCAATGGATTGAAATCGCCCAGCCAGGGACAAATCCAATGGCAGGGTAAAGTCCTGTCTGAACTAGAACCGGTCACACGCCGCCGTCAAATCTCCTGGCTTCCCCAACAGCCTCGACTCCTGGGAATGACAGGAAAGGAAGCGATCGCCTACCCCCTCAAGCTCCAAGGCCTCAACAACAGCGAGATTCAACAGCGCCTTGAGGTCTGGCTAGACCTTCTCAAGCTTCCTCTCCCTTGGCTAGAGCAAAAGGCAGAAACGCTATCCCAGCCAGCCGCCCAGGCAATATCCCTAGCCCGCGCCCTAGCGATAGAGCCCCAGCTCCTCCTCTTGGACAATCCTTGGCCGCAACCGATCAATGCAGCCATTCACCACCCAGTAGAGACCTCACCGTTGAGCGAATCCAACGCTCTAGCAACCTGGGAAAACCCGCCAGAGCAAATCAAATTAGCTCTATCCAAGTTCACCCAGACCGGAGGGGCCGTACTCTGGGCCATGACAACCGATCAAATCCCAACACCAGAAACTACCAACCTTGCTCGGCAATTACTATGCATCGCTGAAGGCAGACTGACGGTCAACCAGGCTGCAACGCCCCAACGATGGGAACAGGCCATCAAAGCACTCGCTCAAACCTCACCGACCGACAACGGCGCTTCCGATTCAGAAGCGTGGGACTAATCATCCCCAATTCATCCTCTCCTCAACGAATAATTTTTTAAAAGAAAAACGCTTAGGCTATCAGTGCAGAACGCTGGCTTACCCCCTTTTCTGAATCTGTAACGGTTTCAGAGCCCTCACCAGGCTCAAGCAATTCCATATTGAAGCGATAACCCACATTACGCACAGTTTGAATGAGGCTAGGTTGGCGAGGATCAACCTCCAATTTCTTACGCAACGAGAGAATATGGGTATCCACAGTCCGGGGGTTATCAATACCATTGGGCCAAGCCCGCTCAAGGATATCAGCGCGGCTCAGGGGCAACCCCAAGGCCTGCACCAGCACATAGAGCAAGCTAAACTCCTGAGGCGTGAGCTCAATGGGAATCGTCTTCAACTTGACCCGTCGCTGGATCAAGTCCACTTCCAAATCTCCATACTGGAGTGAAGCCGGGGGAGCACTGGAGCGCTGGCGCCTTGTCAGGGCCTCAACCCGAGCTAAGAATTCCTGCATACCAAAGGGCTTACTCAAATAGTCATCAGCGCCCGCCTGGAGCCCACTGACAATATCAGTCTCATCTCCAAGAGTGGACAGCATCAAAAGCAATGATGAAGCTTGTTGCTGAATCCAACGGCATAGCTCCAAAGCATCTCCATCGCTCAGCTCAGTATCAAGAATGACCAGGTGAGGAGAGTTTTGAGCTAGCTTACTCCTGGCTTGCTCAGCTCCCGTCGACTGTGAAATGCGGTACCCCGTTTGCTGCAGATGCCAAGTCAGCAGCGATCGCAGATGAGGGTTACCAGAAATTAGATGAATTTGTAGGGAGGTAGCCACAGAAGAAGCTCTCTGGAAATATTCCGGACTTGCTGCGGCCCGCGAAGCACCATTATCGATGTCGCCATAACCGCCCATAACTGCCTGACATTGCAGTGACAAATCACTGGCAACAAAAGCGAGTTTACATATTCGAAACTATAACAAATTCCATACATACGCCTTTGTAACCTCTGTTACCTGCATATAGATGAATGCTGAATCTTATTCTCGTCTTTACAGCAGGGTTCGTTAGGGACAGAATTAATGAGGAATGGACCCGAAAACCACACCAGGAAATGATCCCCAGATGAAATAGCGGTACAATGGCATTAAGCCATCGTGAACTGTTCCAGCTTTGACTATTTCCTATAGCCTAACGGGGCCTCCGCAGGAAATACGTCATCTTTTGTTACTTATTGAGTCTCAAGCTTAAAGATTTTCTATGCTTCAGAATACCGACGCGATTCGTCACTATCAGAAGCTAACCGATGCCTTAGTCGATTCTTGGCAGCGTGGCTACCGCTTTGACGATCTCCGAATGTATGTAGACGGTTATCTAGCCGCTTTGCGCAATGTCAATGTCATGGAGTCCTTCCAGATTCATCGTCTCGAGGAGGAAGTCATTCGTTTCCTCCGTGACCCTTCTAACTTTGAACTCGCTCAACCTCAGGTTGAGTACGACTACGATTATCGTCGTTAACTAGCCATCTCTCGATAGCGCCGAGAGAACCGAGTTCGAAACAGAACTCTGCATCAATATCATCAAGAAACCACGAGAGCCCCCTAGGAATCAATCCCTAGGGGGCTCTCGTCAATCAGAAAGCTCAAAATGCTTTAGGAAGCGAGGGCAACCTCAGCCATTTGCTGTAGCTCACCATTCTGGTAGAGCTCGATCAACACATCAGAGCCACCGACGAACTCACCGTCAATATAGACCTGGGGAATGGTGGGCCAGTTGGAATATTCTTTGATTCCCTGGCGCACATCTGGGTTCTCCAGCACATCCAGGGTCTCAAAGGGAATGCCCAGAGCATTGAGGATTTGAACTACGTTGTTGGAGAAGCCACACTGGGGCATAAGCTTGTTGCCCTTCATGAAGACAAAGATCTTGTTGTCTTGAACGAGGCTGTCGAGCTTGGCTTTGAGTTCAGGGGTCATAGGAGTCGGAGAAATAAAGGACAGTGAATCAAAAGTTGTCGCTTAGGCGTTGCCAAACTACACGTTGGCAGCAGCCCAGCTTTCTGGGGTGTAGGTCTTGAGAGCCAGAGCATGAATGGAGTTATCAGCCATCGACTGGTTCACTGCTCCGTAGACGAGCTGGTGTTGTTTGACTAGGGACTTGCCTTCGAATTCTGAAGAGACTACTACTACTTGGTAATGATCACCGCCGCCGTTCATGTCTTGGACCTGAACCTCGGCGTCGGGCAGTTTTGCCTTGATCATGGTTTCGACTGCGTCGGGGCTGACCATGGAGATTTTGAGGGGTAAGCGAACTCTTCCATTGTAGGTGGGATTGCGAGGCTGTTGTGGTTCGACCGCTATGGCGATCATAAGGCGATCGCTAGTCCAAGACAGCGAGGACGGCCTTGGGTGCCAGCTTGTCCTTAAACCACACAATGGGGACAGGAAGTTGGTCAAAGTTGACACCCGCTTTTTCGAGATTGAGCCGTTCAGAAATCGCCAGAACAATATCGGTACGGCCAGATTTTTTCACCTGGGCAAATTTCTTACGCAAGTATTCAGGCCGCCAGTAGCCAACAATTTCCAGGAGGCGCGTCTGTCCATCGGGATGGACGAGGCGGAAGTCAGGAATCATGACGCTGCCAGGAATGGGAATCAGATCCACTTCCCGCTCCAGCCGCCAATCAGTTTTGAGCTTATCCCATCGCTTGACGAAGGATTCCTCCAACATGCTGTCGTAGGTTTTGCCCGGTGGGTAATGACTCACTAGGCCACAGTCTGCGTCGAGGCTGAAGCGGGCCGGGCGTTTCTCCTTGGTATAGAAGTCCTTGCGTATCAGTTGGGCCGTGAGGGACCAGCGGCTGACATGGAGCAGGGCAGGCAGGAGCTTGGCGATGGAAAGGCCATAACGGGTACTGGCTTTGAACAGACTGGTGGGGCCATCAACGGTGATGGTAAAGCCTTGGTCCGGGTCACCCTCGATGTAGGCCATGAGCTGGAATAGCTTGAGGTAGCGGAAGAGCAGCTTGTATTCGCCGGGGTCATTGCGGTGGGCGTTGAGCACTAGCTGGGTGGCTTGGTAGAAGATACCCTGGACCTGGGAGAGGTTGTAGCGGTGGAGTAGAGCTTCGGCGGTGGGCGGGTCGTATTGGGTGAGGATGCGGTTTTGGGGCAAGTCGGCGTAGAGGCCCTGGCGAACTTCTTGGGCCAGGACTTCCCGGTCTAGCTCTTGGCTGAGGGTGGTGGCGATCGCTTCCAAGGTCCGCTCAGTCTGCGCTTGCGACTGCACCGCCTGGGCCGCCTTCTCAAACACACGAGGCCGCAACTCCGCCGGTTCTAACGGGCTGACCACTTCAAACTCACAAAAGGCTTGGCGAAGTAAGTGGGCCAGTCCCCGCTGAATTTTAAAATCTGGATTATGACCTTCCAGTTCTGACAACTGCTTGTCCAGTTCGCCCTGGCGTTTGCCCTGGGCCTGACTAAAGCAGTCGATCAGGCTCTGGGCCAAAGCTAGATTGCTTTTATCAATCGCTAGACGCTTGGGAGCGATACTTTCTCCCGAGAGACGGCTAATGAGGAGATCGCTGGGGAGCATATGGCAAGGGCGAAGAGCTTTAGGACGGCTTAAGGCAAAGGAGCTGAGCTTGAAGTTAATTCATGGGGCATTGGTCATCAGATAATGTTAAGGATGGGGGGCGATCGCCCATCCCCCGCGTGCTCAATGCCCCTTCCCTAAGAGTCTGTTCGAAAAGTGCCGTTGGCAGTCGCAGCCATGATTGCGAGTGTTAACATTCCTGCTCCAAACAGCAAGATCTTAAGTTATTGGGCACTAGTTCTTCCGTTTGGCTGACTTTCCAAACACCCTCTAATAGGATTCTAAAGGCACCTCACCAAACACCATGACCCATTCCACCGATATTCAAACCATGGCCCGCTGGATGGCGGCGGATTTTAGCAATCAGCCCCAAGCCTTTGACAACCCGCCATTTTTTGCCCATATCCGGGTTTGCATGAGGCCCTTGCCAGTGGCACTAATGGGTGTGCCAAGCTTGTATTTGGAACAGGCCTATGACATCAGCCTCAAGACTCCCTATCGAGCGAGGGTACTGAAGTTTGAGGCCCATGGGGACCACATTGAGCTGGGCAACTACGAAATTGTGGATGGCGAGGCTTTCTATGGTGCCTCACGGGAACCAGAGCGGTTGGCTCAACTCAAGCCTGAGCAGATTCGTAAACTACCGGGCTGTTCTTTTGTGGTGACTTGGACTGGCAATAGCTTTAAGGCTGTGGTGGAGCCAGGAAAGTGCTGTAAGGTAAATCGAAAAGGCAAGGACACCTACTTAGACAGTGAATTCGAGGTGTTCGAAGATCGCCTCGTTAGCCTAGATCGAGGTCGGGATCTAGAGACCGACGAGTTGGTCTGGGGCTCTATTGCTGGTCCCTTTAAATTTGAGAAATGGGGTGATTTCTCAGCTGAGGTAACTGTTTAGAGGATGAACATTCCTAGAAATCACCTTAGGAGACGGGGTTAGGGGATGAGGTTCGTTTTAGGCTTGTCGAACTCAAGCTGAGACATCGCCCTACGTCGCCCTAGACCAAGGCAGCATTACGCATTTCCTGAGCTGCCAAATAGAGCTTGCTCCAGGTCCGCATCGTCTGGGTCGTGCGCCAGCCCAGCTCCTTCGCGATCGCCTCCATAGAGGCCCCCTCCTTCATCCGCGTGAGCAAGGTCTTCTCCTCACCCTCCAAGCGGCTAAACATGTCCTGCCACTGGTTGGGATTGAGGCCCAAATTGTGCTCCTTAATCGAAGTCCCCAGCCACTCCGTCACCATCTCAGGCTTCATCTTGAGGGAAAACACCTGCACCGCGTGGTAGCTCACCTTCTCGCGAAGACGATAGACCTTCTTAATCGGCAGGCCCAGCTCCTCAGAAATGCTGTCCTGGGTATAGCCCTGGAGATAGAGTCGCAGCCAATCCACTGCCAGGGGCTCAACCCGCTCGCCCAAATATTCCTCAAACTCATCCTGAACCGTCTGGCGTTGAGCCTGGCGCTCTTCCCAGTCCTGCTCTTCTTCAAAGCGCCCCAGGGCCTGGTTATCAAACAGGCTCAGGGGATTCTCCGACGCATCCGGCGCGATCTCCTCGGAGATCATGCGGATCATTTCTTTTGCGGGCACCTGAGTCAAGCCGCCGCGCTGGGAGCGGTTGAGGTAGTTGACGAAGCGATAAACCAACAGGGGCTGATTGCGAATGGGGCGCAGGCAATACTCTTCCAAACTGGCTAGCAGTAGGGTATTGCGCAGGTTGGAATTCTCGGTGCAGTTGCGAATCCAGGCCATCTGCCGTTGGAGATGGCGATCGCTCTGAAGCATCTCCTGGATCACTTCACCCAGCACATCTACAACACTGCGATAGCGATCGCGGCTCTGGGACACCCAGGTGCGAATCTTGCTGCGAATCAAAAATAGACTGCTTAAACGGCGCATCAAGCGCTGATAAGTCTTCTGGGGGCCAACGCCCAAATAACGCTGCTCCAAAATGCGATAGCGATAGTCCATCGCCTGGCGAGCCAAAGCTAGCTCACGCTTATCATACTCATCAAAGCGCTCTGGATTCTCACCGATGAGCCACTGCACCACAGCCGACTTCGTCGCCGAAGACTGCTTAGGGAAGTCCTCATCGAGCCGTTGTGTCCACTTTGCCGCCAGGCTGTCTGCCAGTGCCATCGAATACTGTCCTGAGTTTTTTGGCTGAGAGCAGTTTTAAAAAGTGCTTGAGCGCTAGCAGAAATACCTGTCTCACCGAAGGAATACGCTTAAAGCGCCAATCCTATGGGGTTGGGGTCTAAAGAACCTGCTTTGCTAACTTTCCAAAACGCCTCTTACTTTGACTGTTCCACCAATGAAGTAAAGCGTTGAAGGACATCCGTTAGCTGATCGAGGCGTTGCAAAGAACCATCCTGGTTTTCTGCCAAGGTCTGCACTGCACTGCTGAGGGCCACAACTTGGTAACTCTGCTGCTGAATTTGCTTACCTTGCTGTTCGATCTGCTGCTCTTGAGACTGGACTTGCTGAATCAGCTCATCCATCCGTTTAGAGAGGATATCCATCGCTTCCGTAGCCGAAAGGACCACTTCACCGATGCGTTCTACGAGCCCCTGAAGTTCATCGACTTGATCCACGCTCAAGTTGCTTATCCTGTCCTAGGTTTATTCGGGCGGTTTGCATCGATGATGCAATTCACCACACCAAACATGTCCTAGGCACTGCAACGGCAAGACCCAGGCTAATATTTGACACCTGAACCATATACCACGGAAGCGAGGGTAAGCAAACCCTATAGAGGCGGGCCAAATCAACCTTCTAGAGGTCTAGATTTGCGCTAGCCATGGGAGCACTGCAATCACTTGCAGCTCACCCATAAATTGAGGTTTCCCAAATCCCTCCTAAAATCTAAGCTCTGGGAGATCGGCCCAGCCACGAGTTACCAGAACTGAAACCATTCGCATCCAAGGGATAAAGATGAAACCGTTAGGTCTCACACTCTGCTGCTGACATGGCGATGCCATGTCACTACGGTGGTACACAAGGCCTGGCTAAATTTTCATTTTCATTCCGAACAAGCTACCCAACAAAGGAAAACCTAACCAAAGGGCTAAAACAAAGACCCAAGTACAGTGGATCTAATGCCAAATTATTCTTAGGTGAAGCAACCCAACGCTTAGCGAGGCTGACCCTTCAGGGACGGCTGGAGGACCTAAGGCTGGGGTTTGGAGACTGGTCCCCAAGGATTTGTGGCTTTGAGGCTTTGCGGTCTTGGAATCTGCCCTGCTCCAGAGTGGGAACCCTAACGAAACAAACCGAATAAACTAGAAGCAAACCCACCAGCCGCAACGACCGCCTTCTCGACCTCGCAAGCGCCCGTGCCATGGCTACACCGCCCAACCACTACCAAACCCTCCAAATCTCCCGCCAGGCTAGCCCTAGCGAGATCAAACAAGCCTTCCGTCGCCTAGCCCGGCAATACCACCCCGACCTCAACCCCCAAGATCCCGAAGCCGCCGAAATATTCAGAAGCCTCCGCGCCGCCTACGACATCCTCAGCGACCCCATCCAGCGCCGCTACTACGACGAAGACCAAGGCTTCATCCCCAAAACAAACCACAGAGCATCCGCCACCAGCACCGAGCCATCATCCCCCCTCGATAGCCCCCACTACTTCTACCTCCAAGGCATCGACCAAGAAGCCGCCCGCAACTACAGCGCCGCCCTCGAAGCCTACAACCAAGCCATCGCACGCCAACCCGACTTCACCGAAGCCATCCTCCACCGCGCCAAAGTCTGCTACGCCCTCGCCCAGGACCGAGCCGTCCTCGAAGACTGCACCAGCCTGATCGAACTCAAAGCCCACCTCGCCTCAGCCCACTTTTACCAAGGCCTAGCCCGCGATCGCCTCGGCTACAGCCAATCCGCCATCCAAGCCTTCAGCCAAGCCATCGCCCAAGAGCCAGACCATGGCCGGGCCTATTACCAGCGCGCGATCGCCCACCTAGACATCGGTGAACAAGACGCAGCCATCCCCGACCTCCAACAAGCCATGGAATGCTTCCAAGCCCAAGGCGACGGCCAATACTACCGCCGCACCGCCAACAAGCTCCACGACCTCGGCGTCCGCTTCACCCCAGTCCCCAGCTCGCAAAATTCAGAAGCCCCGACCACCAACTCCCCCGCCCAAACACCGCGCCGTAACCGAACCAACTGGCTAACCAGCTGGCTCATCCCCGCCACCCTCGGCCAACTGCCCAGCATCCTCTTCAACCCCAGCGCCAACCTCCTGCCCCTCTACGGGAAACTGGGGCCTGGCCGAGCTGGCTTCGTTGGCCTTATTTGGCTGAGCCTATCCTATGGTCTCGGAATCCTCGCCGCCATCCTGCGTTGGTCCGCCGATCGCCAGCAAGTCGTCTGGCCCATCACCATTGTGGTGACCATTGCGATCGCCAGCTTCGTCGCAGGCATTGGCATCTTTCGCATGGTTAAAGGCTACTGGGACGGTCTCCCCCAAGTCCTCTTCGTTGCCGGAGCAGCATTACTACCTCTAGGACTACTGTGCATCGTCATGGCACCGCGATCGCCCATCCTCTGGCCCTGGCAATGGAGCCTGATTGCGATCGGTCTCTCCATAGCCATTCTCATCCTCCACAGCGGCCTCATCCAAATCTGCAACCTCCCCGAAGCCCTCGCAACCTTTGCAGTTCCAACCCTCCTCCTCACCAGTGGCTGGCTCGCCTACTGGACCTTCCAAACCCTTATCCCGCCCCCCCTAGAACTTCTAGATGCCCCCAACCTCATCAATAACCCAGCGCTCAGATAGCCAAACCTGGTCCCAGCAATCAGCAAACAAAGCAAAAGGGAGAATACTGCTCCAGCATTCTCCCTTTTAAAACTTCTAGCCATCCATCAAACAGCTAGAAATCAAATAAACCAGCAATCTACAGGAGCTGAATCGTAAAGCCCAAAGGAGCCTCAGCCTCCTTCAACATCACCTGAACCTGATAGGTCTGCCCCACATGGGCATCAGACACCACCAACGTCGCAACACCAGCCGCTTCAAGCTCACTACGAGTATGGGCAGCAGCCCCATCCAGCTCAACAGCACCAGCCACAGGCAACTGAGCCTCAAGCCTCAAAGAGTGACCCTCACGCACTGCATGCAAATTCACACGACCCATCGAAGTTTCCCAAGACTGAGAAACCGCAGGCTCAATCTCAGACAGCTTCAGCGTCAAACGAGATAGCACCTCATAGGCTGCAATCATCGCCAACGTCATCTGCTGCTCAGAAGTTGCAGTCTCATAAGCCTCGGGCACTTGGCTACCCAATAAGCGGGATGCCATGCCTTCGCCATCACGGCTATAGCCCAACAGCATGGAACCGGCCAACGCATTCAAAGGCTCACCCTGATTGGGGAAAAGACCTTCCACAGCAGCCACCAAACGACGGCCATCTTGAACCGTAGTCTTCGCCAAGGACTGGCACTTCTCAAAGACTTGGGCCATTACCTCAGCAGGCAAAGCTACAGGCAAACATAAGCTCTGTAGCTGGGGCTTCCAAGCCTCAAAGCCTGCCAGGCTAAAGACAGGACCATCCTCATATTCCATGAGCTCATCTTCCCAAGGAAAAAGAGGGGGATTGGCCTGTAACTCTTGCTGAAATCGCTGTTTCAACAAGGTATGGAACCGTTCTTGTACCACAAATTTTGCTCCCAGTTTAAGTGGTTCATGCCCTGAAGACCGAGGGATGGTATCCCAGGCCTGATGCACATTTCGAAAACCTAAAGTCCAGGACTCATCGGCAAAATCTTCTAAGTCCAAAGGGTCATACGCAGCCCCCCCAAACAGATTTTCATCCTGACTCTCAATCGAGCGAGAAGCCTCTATAGCCTCACCGCCCTGCGGCTTCAGAAGCGCAGCCTCAGTCTCCGGTTCCTGGATTAACCAGGCCAAGAACCTTTGCTCTAAGGTGTATGTGTCCCTATTCATGGCCAACCCACTTTCTCCGGAAAATTTTACTCCTCGACAGCAATTTGTGCCTTCGCACCCAAAGGATATTTATCCTTACGAAGCTTGCGAGAAGCAGTCTCTTCAGCCGCTTCAATCCTGGCTGAAGGGCGATTCCGCATATCCCAAGCCTGCTCCAACAACTTGGACCACTGGCGATTCATCTGGGAAAGAGTGCAGCCCAGTTCCTTGGCAATGGAACTGTCCTGAATTTTCTCCTGTTTCATTTCTAACAGCTCAAGCTGCTTATCGGTCAGCTTTTCCTGGAACAATTCCCACTCATGGGGCAGTAGACCCAAGTTGTTGTCTAGATCTGCCTGGAGCCACTGGTGAACCAGTTCCCAGTTGTGAGACATGGAGAAACGAATCAAATGATACTTAAACCGCTGCTGAAGGTAATCCCGCTCACGGGAAGATAGGCCTAGAACCTCTTCAATATCGCTAGCGGACATATCTTGCAGTCGCAGCACAAAGTAATTTGCACAGTCGTACTGCTGGCGACTCTCCAAGTACTCCATGAGCTCCTGGGCCACTTTTTCCCGCAGAGAATCCTCAGCAGGCTCAGCATCCTCGGCAACCATTTTCTCCCGCACCTGTTGCATGGAGATATTGCCGCGAACGTCATCTGAATCAGAACTGCCTTCCGCTGCCTGCTCCAAGTCCACCAAGGCCTCTTGGGGCTGTTGCTGAGAGAAAGTTTGTACCCGCAGAATAATTAGCTGCTGGCTACGACCATAGGGCAGGGGAATCCGCCGCTTACCATAGCGCTCCGAGAAAGCCATATACTCTGCCAGTTGAAGCATAGTACGGGGCTGATAATCAGGCTCGCACAGCGTCTCCCGACGGAAGACATTGAGTGACTCCATGTAAAAGCCCTGGAGGAAATCCTCAATCAAGGTCAACCTCGCCTGGTAGCTGGTGTGACCCTTAGATGGATTGATATAGCGATAGATAATCGCGCTCAGGGTGCTATGCAGTTCAATGCGACCCTGGCGATGACCGCTCTTGTAATACTTGAGGCATTGATCCAGGCGGTGGCGGGCTAGATTTTCAGCCCACATATTGACTTCGCCAGACGCTTGAATGCGCTGACTCTCAGTACAGATACGCCCGACCTCTTCGGCAAGACGACTTGCGACCACGCGGCAATCAGCATCGGATGCGCGGGTCGCCTGTCTGAGCTCGTCGTACAACAGCTTGTAAGTTGCTTCCACGTCTCAGAGTCCCTGATAAATACTCCGTTCAAACCCGACCCTAACACAGTGATTTAGGGGATCTTGGATATTTCGCGCCAACCGATAGTTGCCTAACATCGCAAAATTCAAGTGGTAGAAACAGTCACTTCTGTAGCCCTCGACACTCCGAGACCTAAAGGAAATATGTAGTAAGCAGAGCCTATATATATGCGAGAAAGACTCTATCCTTAGACAAAGATCTCTAAAGCATAGGCGGAGCCTAACAAATTCCTCCTATGGGATTCGAACTGTGTTCATCGCAATCAGGACTGTATGCTTCCTTCGTAGGAAATAAGTGCTTAGAACAATCGTCACAGTGCTGATCTAGATCACTCCTAACGGAGTTATCAAAAGAAACATGCTAATGTAGCGAACTTGATAAACGCTTTACAGGACAACGGCAATGGCCAGTCTGGATCAACAAATTGAGGTGCTGATTCAGCAAGCGCCAGGGGACGATGTCACTACTACGTTGGTTTCACTAGTCGGGCCCTTGCTAAAGCAAGTGGCCAGCCAGTTAACGCACTTTGACTATTACGTCCTACAGACCCGCGATGGCGGCTGGGTGGTGACTACTCTCGGGCATCGGACACAACCTGACCAGGAAAAAGCAGTTGTTTACGCCTTTCCTAATATTCAGGATGCCCAAGCCTTTGCAGAAACTCACAAAGATGCGGAAGTTCAACCGGTGGCTCTACCGGTTGTGGAAATTCTGTTTCAGTTAATCGCTTTGGAGCAGGTGGAGAGCATCCTCTTTTTTGAAGTTGCTGGCGATCGTCAGCAAGCAGCCGAGGTTAAGCGCGGTGATCTACAGGCCCAAATGCAGCTGATCATGCGTCAGCAGCTACAACAGCCACCCTCGAACCTGGCTTAGGGATTGTTTGAGAATTCGGCCCAGCGTCAAAGTTGAAACCTCGACCAGTAATGAAACGTCGGAATCCCGTTAATTTGGGCAGCATTACAGTTCATCCTGCTACAGCTAGATGCCTCTCTCAAACAACCTCATTAACGATTCTGGTAGTGCTGAGCAGCACCTTTAGACACCAGCCGGTTTCTTCACTTTCTTACGGGATTTGGACTTTGACTGGATGCGCTTATCGGTTTCACGGCTGCCATTAAGGACAGCTCCCTCATCGTCGAGCATGACTTGTTTACGGGTACGGAAGGTAACGTTTGAACCATCCTGACTTTGCTCAAGCACGAGTAGGGGGGTGGGCTTAGCCAATTGGTCCCACTGCATATGGGCAAGACGCCCCTGGATCGTGGGCTGCCAATGATCTTCTTCAGCGTTGGGGCTTAAGAAGGCTTCAATACAGTCAATCAACTGTTTGATTGTTTGGGAGCTAGCTTGGGTGGGCAATTTCACAAGGCGCACCTGAACTCGAAAGAGAACGCGCTTGTCTTTACTAGCTCCTTCGCCCAGGGTGTAGCTAATATCGAAGGTCTCGTCGATTTGGCGGCCTGTGCTGGGAATGCCGACAATGCCGTTGTCAGAAGCACGGGGCCGCAGGGCCATAGCAATGCTTTCTTTAATTCGGATACGGACGTTATTGAGCACCGCAAAGTTAAAGGTCTCCTCTTCCATGCGCATGCGCAGGTAGTCGAGGTTGAAGTCGCGGGAGTGAATCAGGTCAGGATTCTTCTCCATTTGACTGATGGTTCTGAGAGCCATCTTGAGCTTTTTCTTGAGCTCACGCCCTTTGAAATGCTCAAATTTGAGCTGCTTGCGCATCGTGCGCCGACGCTTGTAGTGCAGCAGATTCGTGCCAACCAAGGCCAGAAATAGTGCCCCCGAAGCGTACATCCAGATGCCGGGAGCCGGATTCACGGTCGGGGCATTATTAGCTTGAGCCACCACCCACGATTGAATCGGCAGGCTAGTGCTGAGGGGATTGGCCGAAACCGAAGGGATGGGAGAAGAACCCGACATAATAATGTCTCCAAGAAAAGCAGATGCCGCCAGGGGATGCACCGGAGAATGGCTCCAGTCCATCGGTCTTTGCAGGATGAGGAATTGGGTTGGACTCGCAACCCAGGGGCTGTTATTGGCAATCGGATAGACACCAATGACTGTGTTGTAACGGCCATGGGATAGCAGTGGTATCGGGCAAGGTACGGAAACGCAAAAGGGCCTGGCATGTGCCAGGCCCTAGAATTGCTGAACTTCAGGCGGTGAGGGTGATTTCTCCGGAATTGGCTCTGTGATGAATGTTTAATTGCACCCGATCGCAACGACCTGAATTAAGGCATCACGCTTACACTATGACTAATGGGTCCAGCGGGCTCGATAGCCTCGCGCATCCAAGTGGCAGAGGTAGGGAAACTGGCTGTAGCGACCCAGTCCTCCGGGCCACCAAGGGTCTAAAGCCCAATAGAGTTGATTGCCTGTGAGACCTTCCACATAGAAGTCGATCGCATCTCCAACAATATGACGACTAAAAGGTGCCCCTCCCACAGCCCGGTTAACATCAGGCGGGCGGAACCAGCTAGTGATGATGAAGGGCTGACCGATGCGATCGCTGGCCTTCTCGACCTGCTGGGCAATACGCACAATGGCATCCACAGTGGCTTGGTCTGGGGGAATACGAGTCCCACCGCGTGTTGCGGTGGCCCAGGTGAGACTGCCTCCCGCCACAACGGCAGCGGGCATTTGCAGATTACTGATCGTCCAGCGAGCGGGGCGGGGCGGCAGCGGAGGAGGCTCAGGTGGGGGTGGAGCCGCTGGGGTATCGGGCAAAGCCTCTTCCATGGCTTTGACATCCTCCACCAAGGCATTGATCACCTGGGATTGGGTGGGAGTCTTACGCCATAGCTGAATCAGCCGAACAAGGGCTTGACGCTGGTGGTCCGATTCTTGATAGGTACTGGGGATAGAACGGACAAAGTTGACTAGCTCCCGGTCTAGCTGATCTCCAGCTTGCTGTACCGTCGCGGAATCAAGTTGCTGATTGGGCGCAAAGATATCGGTCTTCACCCCTAGCTCTTCTAAGGCCGTGGTGCGGGAATCTAGTTGGTTCCATAGCCGAAAGCCTTCAGTCACGGAGTGGCGCTGGCTTCCCGAGCCTTGGTAATACTGGGGCACCCGCTGGATAAAGGCAATCAGGGCGGGGTCAATGGCGTTGAGTTCTGGACGGGGTGAAATGTCCTGGCTAAGGGAGGCAATGATATCATCACGGGAGTTGAGCTGTCGCCAAAGCTGGGCCATGCGCAATAGGGCTTCGCGCTGGTGGGGATAGCCGCTGTAGTTGACGGCAATACGCTGGATGAAGCTAACCAACTCTCGATCCAAGGAGGCGGCTGGGGTGGTGGCAGAGAGTCCCAAGGATTGGATTACCTCGGCATGATCAGATAGGGCACGCCAAATTCGCCCCGCTTCCAGAATGGCATCGCGCTGGTTCGGCAGGCCTCGGTAATAGCCCGGCAGACGCTCAATCAGCGAGAGCAAGGCTTGATCTAAAAAGGCTAGGTTTTGAGGCAGTTCATCACCGGGGAAATCAATTAGGACATCTTCCCAGTAGGCCTGTTGAAGCGTTTGAAAATCACAAGACTTGAGCCGGGCTGCACCGGAGTCGCTGGCAGGGGGCTTGTGTCCTCGGGCGATTTCTTGGAGGAACTTGTCGCCGTAACCGCCGCGATCGCCATCCCATAAAGCGAGGGGAGAAAAGCCCTGGCTGATGAGGCGATCGGTGAAACTTCGCATGGCATTAGCCGCATACTGCACCTGCTCCTCAAAGCTATCCAGCTTGGTCTGGGTCACCTGCCCCGCAGGAATCATCCCCAACGTGGCATTGGCCCTGCCCTGGAAGTCGCGATTGCCACTATGGGCCACATACAGCGCAGCCAAAAGTGGCTTGTGAATGCCCACCCGAGCGGATTCGAGAATATAGATGTAGTTACGCTGATCGGCGTTGAGGATGGCCATGAAGGGTGGGGATTAGCGGCACTAAGAGTAAGGGCAAGCATAAGAGCAAAAGACAGGGAACAGCATTTTGCTCGCTCACAATTTGACACAGAGATTGTCAAATTGCCTACCAGGGGAGAAAACCTCATATCGCTGAGGGTCAACCCTGCCATTGCAACAGGCCCTCTAACCACTGACTTAATCAATAGCCGTCAGTTCAAGAACAGCTTTCGCCCTGAGCGCTTCCTTGCATTCCCATGGTTTGATCAGATCTGGAATCCCCGCTCTAACGCCATGCCCCTTAGCCCCCTGACCGACTTTTTTCTTAGCGAGCGCCAACAGATTGAACTCATTGCCAGTGATATGGATGGCACCTTGACCCTGAATGGCGAGTTTTCAGCGGAGTTTATCTCGACCCTGGAACAGATTGCGAGCGTGGGGCTACCGCTGCTGATTGTGACGGGTAGATCGGCAGGCTGGGTACAGGGGCTAGCCCAATATTTGCCCGTGGCGGGGGCGATCGCAGAAAACGGTGGCCTCTACTTCTTCCCCCCCAACTACGAAGCTAGATTCCTGGTGGACCTCCCAGATATCTCCGCGCACCGCAAAGACCTGGCGGATTGCTTCGAGCAGTTAAAGGCTGAATGGCCCCAGCTAGTGGAGTCCAGCGACAATCGCTTTCGGCTGACGGATTGGACCTTTGATGTGGAAGGGTTGGGGCAAGGGGAGATTGACGCGATCGCCCAGCGCTGCAACAACCAAGGCTGGGGCTTCACCTACAGCACCGTCCAATGCCACATCCGACCCCAGGGCCAAGACAAAGGCATCGCCCTCCAGCGCCTCATCGCGGAGCAATACCCAGAACTGAGCCCCAACCAAGTTGTCACCATTGGCGACAGCCCCAACGATGCCAGCCTCTTTGACCCAGCCCTCTTCCCCTGCTCCGTCGGCGTGGCAAATCTACGCCACTACACCGACCAACTCCCTCACTGCCCTGCCTACATCACCGAAGAAGCCGAATTTCCTGGCTTCCAAGAACTAGCCTCCGATCTCATTCATGCCAAGTTATAGTCTCTTGACAGATCTCTAAGCCCTAGCGCCTCCAAAACCGAACAATCAATCACTTCAGGTACGGGATACGCGAATCCAGCCCAACCAGCATCCTGAATTTCCATGGGATAATCGGATGCTGGAGCCCCAATTAGCAAGAGAGCATCGAGAATGACTAAGGCAATCATGGACACCGACAAGGGCACCATCACCCTGGAACTCTTTGACGGCGACGCCCCCAACACCGTCAAGAACTTCGTCGAGCTAGCCGAGAAAGGCTTCTACGATGGCCTCGGCTTCCACCGTGTCATCCCCAACTTCATGGTTCAGGGCGGCTGCCCCTTGGGAACTGGAACCGGCGGTCCAGGCTACAAAATCAACTGCGAGATCAACGGCAACAAGCATGAAGCCGGAACCCTCTCCATGGCCCATGCTGGCAAGAACACCGGCGGTAGCCAGTTCTTCATCTGCCATAGCCCCCAGCCTCACCTGGACGGCGTTCACACCACCTTTGGCAAAACCGAAGACATGGATGTGGTCAATGCCATTCGCCAGGGTGACAAGATCAAGACCCTGAAAATCGAAGCATAGGCGATCGCCCTATCCCTAAAGCGATCACCCCGGTAGGGACATGGCATCGCCATGTCCGCCGCCCCCAAGCATTGGCCTCGGGCATCACATCGCCCTATCAAACGTCCACCTGGGTCTTGGGTCTTGGCATAGCGGACATGGCAGTGCCATGTCCCTGCGTGTTTTTGGATGGTGGGTGAATGCGATCGCCTTCGACGGCGATCCTCACCCACCTGCCCAGCCCGTTTTCGCTACCTTGTAGAAACGAACCTTCACTCGACCTGCGTCACCCGATTCACCATGATTTTTTCTGCACTGTTTGGCGACAAAAAAAGCACCATTCCCAGCAAAGAAGAAGCCTTGCCGGGTCGCACCACAGAAATGCCCGTGCCCGATAAACACTTCGTTAACGGCAATCCCCTCAAAGGCCCATTTCCAGCAGGCATGGAAATGGCTGTCTTTGGCCTAGGCTGCTTCTGGGGCGCTGAGCGGAAGTTCTGGCAGTTGGATGGCGTTTACACCACTTCCGTAGGCTACGCCGCAGGCAGCACCCCCAACCCCAGCTATCGAGAAGTTTGCTCGGGCATGACGGGTCATAACGAAGTGGTGCAGGTGGTTTATGACCCCAACAAAATCAGCTATAAGCAGTTGCTGAAGACCTTCTGGGAAGCCCATAACCCCACCCAAGGCATGCAGCAGGGCAATGACCGAGGCACCCAGTATCGCTCTGGCATCTACACCTACAGCGCTGAACAGAAGGCGGCGGCTGAGGAGTCGAAAGCGATGTATGAGTCGGCGCTGAAGGCGAAGGGCTACGACGCGATTACGACGGAAATCATTGATGCGCCGGAGTATTACTTTGCTGAGGATTACCATCAGCAGTATTTGGCGAAGAATCCCAATGGCTATTGCGGGTTGGGTGGCACGAATGTGACCTGTGCGATTTAAGAAAGCCTACCAGCAACGTTGAATAACGCATGTAAAAGTGCAGCTTTGGATTCTCAACTAAAGCTGCACTTTTCCGATGAACCAGGCTAGGAATTAAACGTGCACCCAGTCCAATTTCAGCTTATTTCTCACGTTTCACAACATTGAAAGTTGTACAGCTCTTGGATCCTTGAACATTACCGGTAATCTTGCGTTTAGAAGAAGAAATATCACCAACCAAATCAATAGTCTTCCAGCGACTAGGGCGATTAATCCAATTAGTGGCATTGAGTTCCAACAAGTCAGGAATCTCTGGAGAATCAAATACTTCAAGAGTTCCTGCCATCCTGAAACGTCCAGATGGAACGTTTGGATTACTGCGGTGAGCTGAGAATAGGAACACCGCATCAATCTCAGTTGTGCTTTGTGCATCGATAACCAACTTTAAGTTAGTTAATCCTTGAGAGCAGGTATAAGTACCCTCCCAAGTCCCATTTAAAAACTCCACTTTTGAAGTGTTTTTCTGAGGCAGGATATTCTGGCTATCCACTTTTGCAAAGGATGCAGTATTGACTAACAGAGTGCTAGAGCAGCCTATTAGCAAACCACCCAAGAGACCATAAAAGCTGTTCATACAAATCACCAGGAGATATAGGTAGATGAACCAGGCTCAATACTAAAGTAGGTGCTGTATCGTGGGCTGCTATGTTTTTTTGTGTTAATAGTTTTTTATCGCTGTGATTGTTTGCAAGTTGTTCCTCTAAGTAAGGCTTGCTGAAAAAGTCTCCTCCTTCCCTCGGTTCATATTGCGAACTGCTGTAAGGCGATCGCTCCTAAACAGCAGTTCTGTGTGCAGCTCGAAGAGCCGCATTTTGTGACTCATGGTGATGGGAGAGGCTTGA
>CALIGI010000161.1 GCA_938021205.1 uncultured Pseudanabaenaceae cyanobacterium | reverse complement strand
ACGCAGCGGCTAGACAATTGCTGAGCCAAGCTAGACAGGTTGATAGCGGCTGTCTTCTTGGCTACGGACTTTCCCCACAGCACATCGAGCTTACTGAAGAAACCATTGGCTTCTGCTTCGCTCACTTCCAGCTCCGGCGTTGCAGCCTCTAGCTTGTCGAAGTAGCGGCTGGCAGCAGCTGCATTCCAAGGATAGGGCGTCTCAGGGGAGAGTTCAGCTTCCAGAACGGTCTGGAGTAGCTCCGCTTCAGTGTTGTTTTTAGAGTTCGGGTTTGACATAGCAGGTTTGTTCATGGCTCAACTCCTGGGAACACGTCTCTGATGATATATCGCTTACAACCTCACCTAGCCAATGCACCCCTTAGAGTGTGGGAGCGACAGACCGTGAAGTAGAAGGAAGGACCATTCAAGAGATTGTCGTTAAGGTATCGAGGATGGCAACGGGTTCAGACCCTTGGGCTCAAACCGTATCGAATGTTGCGTCTCGATAGCAATCTCTACAGAGCTGGACTGGGGGATTTCGCAGGATTCCAAAAGTATCGCTTCAGAACCAATCCTCTTGCGAGGGCTCAATTCTCATCCCGATGTATGGTTCCATCCCAATCTCTAGGCCTAATATTCCCTCAAAAGAGTCATAAGCATCGCAGCATTATCCAAAAGGTCATGGGTCACAGATCCTAGGGGAAATTCTCGACCTACAACCCACGACCCAGAAGCCTCTTATACCAAATCCGATTCAACCTGAGTTCGACAGCCAAACAGCCGACCTCTTTCCCTAGCCCTTACTCCTAAAGGAGCAAGGGAACCGAACGCAAAATCGAGGCTTGCAGCTTCGCTTGGTTCCCCGCTCCTTTAGGAGAGGGGCTAGGGGAGAGGATGCATTGCTTCTTGTCGAATTCAGGTGATTCAATTTCCCCCAATTCCAATCAGTTGAACCGTAGGAGTAAACAGCCGTTCGCCCGCAGAGGATTCGGGGTGAAGTAACTAAGACTTCGTATTAGTTCTCACAAGCGAACATCACAAGCTAATAATGCGTATCTCCTTCGGTGAAAGTCTGCACGATGAATTCCAGCGTCTTGCCCTGGGTGCTGCCAAAGCGAATGCGAGCTCCGGGCTGTAGCAAAATCTCTTGGTGATGGACTCGCTGCCAATCTGGCCCGGTTGCAATCAGGGTGCCGTAGCGGGAGAAGTCTCGCAGGAAGTAGCTCGGCGCTTCCCCTCCCATGCCCACGCGACAGATCAGTTCCGCATGTTTCTGAGAAACCCAAGGCTCTTGCAAAACCAAGTCATTTTCGGGACGACGACCCACACGCATCAGCCCTCCTCGCAGGCTCCAGAGTTTGAGTGGATCTTCCACCATGCGGATTTGGGCCAGGGGCCAGCGGGCTTCATGCCACTGGGTGGTGGGGCTGGTGGTGGGGAGTTCGGTTTGGCCCTCCATGGGCTGCATGACTTCGCCGTTGAACTCGGGGTGCATGTAGAGCACTGGTAGGGTCCAGGCGGGTTGGTTGAATTTGTAGAGAGTGAGGAGCTGCTGGCGGGCCATGGCAACGGCTTGATCGACGGGTAGGCGATCGCTCAAAGCATCCGCAAAAGCCTCCACAAAACAAAGGGCCTCCTCATCGGCAATGGTGTCCCGCATGGCCAACACCGCCGGAACGCCATGGTGAATCAGAACTTCCGCCAGGCTGCTACGGGGCACCGTCTCCAGCTCACCGCTTTCATTCTCCCCCTGGAAGGGCTGGGCTCCCCAACAGGCGTTAAACACCGCCACCGCCACCTGGCAGCGAGTCAAGACCTGGGCCAGCTCCGTACCACTGAGTGCATCCTGGGCATTGATCATTAGCTTGCCGCCATCGGGAGCTGGAACGCCATGGCCCGCATAGAAGAACAGGCTGTAGCCCCCTTCCTCCAACTGGTCTACCAATTCTGCGGGGGTGGGTTGGATCAGCTGGTCCACTTGGCAGGCCGCCGAAAAGCCCGTGCTGCCAGGGCGAAACTCTGCTGGGCTGCGCAGATGTTCTGCCAAAATATTGGCTTCTTTTTTCAAATCCAATTCCGGCACATCCTCACCAGATTGCCCCAGGACCAGCAGAACCTTAAGGGCTGGGGTCAAGCGGGGCGGCATCAGCGGGTCAACGTCGCTGGTGGTGCGGCTGAAGAGAATCTGCTGGCTGAGGGAAATGGCCTGCTTACCAATCTGGGGCTGCATGATTTCCCAGGGCAGCTGCACCAGTTCAGGATTGCGCAGTTCTAGGCGCAGGCGCAACGGCTTGCCCTGGCCCATAGCAATGCCGCGACTCTGACTGTAGGCCGTGTGGATTGGGCCATGGATCAGCCATTCCCAGAGTTCTAAGCCCAGGTACTGCATAAGGCGGCTGCTATAGCTACCTTCTACGGGAGTGGTTGAAAAGTCGATGGGCTCTACTTCAGCACTGGCCCCCTGGCTGGAGAACATTGAGCTCCAGTTTTGCCAGCCCTGATCGAGGCTATCGGGCCAATGGCGATCGTGGTGAACATAGCCGCCAGGATAGGGAGCTTGCAAAACCCAGGTTGCCCAATGGCCGGGCTCCGAAGCCTTGAGGGGCGCCAGCGCAATATTTAAGCAGGGATTATCAAACCCGGGCATGGATGCTGAGAGGCAAAGGGAAGAGACTGAGCTGAAGAATCACTGAACTAGAAGCGAGTCATCTCCGCAAAAGCGAGACAGAGCTGTCGGCTAGGGCAGATTGCTAGACACCTCAGTGTATCGGTTTTTTGGAGGAGGAATGGCGGAAAGCCTATCAGGAAGAGGGCAGAAGAACCATTCCGGGCTTATTTCTTTCTAAAGAAGTAAATAAATTTATTCCACTCGTTCTAGTTTGCCCTCGCTATGGAGCTTCAACGACGTCTTCACCATTGGAATCTGGGCAGTATTCAAGCTTTCCCACAAAGACAGTCCTAAGCCCTCAGAGCCGAACCTTAGTTTTGTTGTAGCTGTTCAGCGAGGTCATTACTGACCCATAATTACGACTCAGGCTGATCGGTAGCAGTCACAGTCTGGGAAGATTCCACGGGCTGCAATTCAAATTCCCCCGCTTCGGGCTCAGAATAATGGAGGCCACCAGTCCGCATTTTGAGCGGGGGCGTTGGCAAGCCTTCACGATTCAAGCGCGACTCCACCTCCGCAGCCTCTGTTCTTTGGGGAGATTTACGATTGAGCTGCTGATAACTCACACTAGCCAAAGTGCCCAGGGTTCCCAAGGCCAAAAGCCCCCAAGCCAGAGGTGCAAAGCCTTTCTTCGCAGGTTTTGATTTCGCTGCAGTTGCGATGGGAGATTGGGCCGCACCCGTGCCTAATTGGCTAGATGGCGCAGGTGTAGTCATTGATGCCTTCGGGTCGATCTCGTTTTTCTCTGCTTCCTCAAAAGGCCAAGGAGCTAGCAAGCCTTGAAACGCCTGACTGTTGGGCAGAGGCTGTTCCTTCAGTTTGATATGGACGAGGGCAATGGTGGAGTTGTCATGGCCATTGAGCTGGTTTGCGGCCTCTAGCAGCTGCATTGCAGAGACGGCCACGTTGATGTTGTTGGTGAAAACGGGTTGGAGGATACGGTCCCAAATTTCTGCCACGCGATTACGATCACTCAACCCATCAGAACAAAGCAGCAGCAGCATCTCATCATCAAAAAAGAAGCGTTGAATGGTGGGGCGTAGATGCTCTGAATCCGTAATCCCCAAGGCCTGGGTCAAGGCCCCTGCGGCTGAAGGACGCACGGCATGGCGATAGACATTTTGGCCCTGACTCACAGACAGGGAGGCAACATCATCATCCAAGGTGAGCTGGGTATAACCGGCTGGCGTCACACGATAAATTCGACTATCTCCCACATGTCCCAAGTAGAACAAATGCTCCACGACCCAGGACATCACGACGGTGGTTCCCATGCGTTGGCGCATGAAGCGCTGCTCATCATTGTTGCGCTGGAGCAGCCGGTCATTGGCCTGAACAACAGCCCGCTGCATGGCGATGCCTGGCGTGGTGTGTTCTAAATTTGCAGGGGTTTGGAGATAGCGATGAATGCTGTCTGCCGAAAGCTGGGAAGCCACTTCGCCACCGTCATGGCCGCCCAGACCATCGCAAACCAGGGTAATGGACTGAATGCCGGGCCGGGTCATGCGGAAGGTTCCGCCCTGGGGCAAGCAGGCATCCTCATTCTGCTTACGCTGGGGACCCGAATCGGTGCAAGTTGCGACTTGCAGATCCATCGACTGGCCTTCACAGGCAATCGCAAGGGCTTGATCCAAGAGCGGTAAAACCTGTTCAGCTTGCTTCAAAACGCCACCGGTCAGGCGCTCGATCAGGCCCTTCAAAAATGGAGAGATACTACTGTGGGCTGTCACTGCCCAAGGTAACCAAACCTGGCCGAGCCCATCCAAGCTAGGCGGATGTTCAGGGCGATCGCTGGCCTCCAGGGCCAACAGCCGTATGGCCGAACCTTCCACCCGAATGAGGTCTAAATTCAATAGGGTTTGGGCTACCCCTTCCTGGGCCAGGGGCTCCCAGAATCGAATGATTTGCCACAGCCATCCCAGTTGGCGCTGGGGCGTTGCTAGGGGCCAGGCCTCACCCAGGGTGGGCATTATCTCCCCTTCGGCCTTGCGGAACGTCCCATCCGGTTTGATCTCGAGACCGTTTTGGGGATAAATCGGCGCACCTTCTAATAGATAGAAAGGCTGGCTCAAGCCCTTGAGTACACCGTAAACTTGGGGTACGGCATAGCGATGGGCAAACAGCCGTAGATAGGGCAAAAACTCGGTGGGCAGATCTTCCTCCGGCGGAGGCACATCGGGCAAGAGGCCAGGGCGGGTGTCGAGCACCACGCGATCGCCAATCACGTAATACCGCTCCTGAATCAGCTCCCCAAGTTGCTTCGGGAATGCCTCCGATGGCCCCACAGCCCAGAGATAGCGGCGAGGGATGGGAGTCCCACAGCGATGACAGATAGCATCGTGACTGCTGTTAGCAGACTGACATCGGGCATTCGCGCAATGGAGTGTGAAAGGAGCGATGGCCATAGCAGAAGGATGGGTGAAGCGCGTAGACCGGACTCTAAGTACCCCAGAGACAACTGCGAGTCCATGATGACCCGCTTATGATTCCCCAGATTCGACCTGGGGCAAACCCATGCTGTAATTCAGAACCCGGGCATTGAGATTGTACGAAACCTGGCCCTGTTGTAGCAGATCGCGAATACAGTGCTCTAAATCCGAACCAATTCGTCGCAGATTATACTCAGTCAAATCTGCTCCAGCGTAAGACTCCACGAGGGTCTCAAACTTACGGTAGACCTGCTGTAGAGCCTCTTCGCTCCAGTTGAGCTCGTTATCTGGGTCAACGTCCAGGGTCAAGACATTATTGCTGGGTTTGAGTTCATTTTTTTGAATCTCAGCACTAAAGATACGGACATGGCGGGTGGTGGATTTGAGTAGCATGGCGATCTTTCATTGCAGCATGTCCCCCATTATGGGGAGGCCCAGACCCCCAGAGCAATTGTTCCTAGGGAATTTGTACTTTAGATTCTCAGTTCCAGAGGCATTTCTCCTAAGGGACTTCCTATTTTTAAACCATCCTGAAATCTTGCCATTGCTAACCTGAGTTCGGCAGCCGACAAACCGACCTCATCCCCTAAGCCCTTCTCCTAAGAGAGAAGGGGAACCGAACGCAAGCAAGCTGTCCAGAGCCTTTCATGTTCCCCTCTCCCCAGGGAGAGGGGCTAGGGGTTGGCCTGAATCAGGCCAACCGAGGTGAGGGCAGCTTTGCTCTGTCGAGCTCATCAGATATGGCTCAGCAGTGCAAGGTTCATCGGCTGAAAGAGGATGATTAAATTCTTGGAGGTCCCTAAGGGAAAGTGCCCCGGCCAGTCGCTATGACTAGCCGCCCTGGCCTTTCGCCACTTCGCCATTACTAGCGGTAATGAGCCGTCGGCATTAAGAAGCTTCCTCTACTCCCCCCTGATAGATGGGCAGCAACACCGCAAAAGTGGAGCCCTGGCCCAAGCGGCTATTCACCGTAATAGAGCCTCCGCAGCGCAGTAGAAGCTGCTGCACAATGGTTAACCCCAGCCCCGCCCCGCTGGTGTCATCAACCCCCTGGGAACGCACACGATAGAAGCGGTTGAAAATCTTGGGAATCTCACTGATAGCGATGCCTACGCCAGTGTCTTGTACATCAATTTGCAGATAGTCCCCCTGACGCTTGGCTCGAACCCAAATGTGCCCGCCATTGCTGGTGCATTTGATGCTGTTGTGCAGCAGGTTCACCAGCACTTGGCGCAGCCAGGGCACCAGGCAAGACACCGGCGGCAGGTCTTCTGAAATGCTGTAGGTCAGGTCAATTTCCTTTTCCTGGGCTAGAGATTGGTAAGTGCTCACGACCCCCGGCACAATTTCGCTCAGGTTCAAGGCCTGCATGGCTTGGTCACCGGCCTGTTCGATTTGGCTCAGGTCTAGCAGGCCTCGAATCAGGGAGCTTTGGCGATCGCATTCCGTATTCAGTAGCTGGATATAGCGCTGACGCTGGGGGGGCTTGAGGCTTGCAGACCCCAGTAGAGACAGCGCTGTCTTCATATTGGTCAGGGGCGTACGCAGTTCCTGAACCACCATGCTCAAGAACTCATCCTTGAGACGAATGGCATTGAGCAGTTCCTCATGCTGAAGCTGGTGGCTCTCGGCCTGCTCTACCTGCTTGCGATAGGTCGTCAACCGTCGCCAGAGCCCCTCCTGCCGCTGGAATTGCTTCATCAGCCAGTGATTCATCAGCTCCATTTCCGGCGAGAGGGCACCCGGGGTGACAAAAAGTTGTCCCCAATGGCGTAGCAATGCCTCCACCGCGATGCTTGCCTGGCTTCCATCCTGAGTGGTTTGACTATGTTGGGCATGGGCCACAGGTCCCCCCAAATTAACCCGCAGATAATTTGTAGGAACCTGGGTAAGGATGGATTGGATATGGTCCAGCACCCGACAAATCACGACGGGGTTGCAGGTATAAACCATGCGCAGTTGAGAGCGTGCCTCCGCAGCGGAATGACGGCCCTCCTCAGTATTCTCCCGAGAATCATCATGCTCGGCCCTGCTGGATGCCTCACTCGCATGACCATTGCCATGACCACTGGCATCCACTGCGCCACTCACTTCACTCATCACAACAGCATCACTGAGCTCAGGGGGAAGGGAGACTTCAGAAGGGGTCGTCAACTTAAAGCGCCGCGCCAGGATTAAACCTTGGAACTGGGGAGAAGTCACCAGCAAGAAATATTCACCACTGAGCGTGCCCCCTCGCTCAATCGGAATCGAGACCATGGGAGCAACCGCACTGCGCTCTAGCCAGTCCTCTCCTTCCTCATCTTGGAGGGACAGGCGGCCTGGCTCAGGACAGCCCAAGGCGAGGGGGAGCAAAGAGTCTTCTAGAGCAGTTGCATCGGACCCTAGCTGTTCCAGGGCACGAGATTCGAGGTCCTTAGGCAGAAAGAAGTTGAAGGCTACCTGGGCTTCTGCGGACTGCTTACAGTAGCGCTCCAGCTCTAGCTGCCAATTCTCTCCTCGCGGCAACTTGGACCACAAGGTCGTTGGCCCCTGGTGATCTACCAGCAGGTCCACAAAGCTGGTCATGGCTGCCCGTAACGTTGTGGATCCCACTGCAACAGATTGAAGCTCAGGCTCTAACTCCATGACCAGGTCATAGAGAGAGGTAACAGCAGGAACCTCTAAGCCGGGCGGTGCTGGCACAGAGCGAAGACGGGCTTTAGAAGAGGCTGACAGACTAGAGGTCACCACAGTATTTGCCTGTTGCTAGGGAGATCCAAAAATGAGACTTGTGTAGAGAATTCCCCGATTAGAGAAAATTTTATACTTTCCTAAACATCAGTATGCACTATTTAACAATTGTCGATGGGGCTAGTCAGCTTGGGTCTAAGGGGCGATCGCCCCTTAGACCCAAGCTGACTATTTACGATGTAATGCAAATCAATGGGACCAACCTGCTCTGATAGATAGGCCAAGGTGGCATCCTACCGGCCTGGAATTGCCCCTAGGGTAATCTTTCTCAAAACCTTGGTTTACCGATGAATCACAGGTGTAACAGACCAGCATTATTGAAAATAAATACGAGGAATTCAAGTGCTGCCCTTCCATAAATCGACGACCTATGTATAGTAGTCAGGCAGATTTAAGGCCTGCGATCTACCCAGATCTTTAACGAACCCGTAAGTTCGACAGCTTAGATACCGACCTCATCCCCAGCCTCTTTTCCTAAGGGAGAAGGGGGAGCGAACGGGAAAACAGGCTTTTCAGATCCAGTGAGGTGAGGGCAGTTTGGCTTTGTCAAACTCAGGTTTCACGACCTTGCCCTAACGTCCGTCACTCCGCCATCCGGCCCTTCCTGGTCCGATTCCCCAGAAGAGTTGCTGAGCAATCCCTTGCAGTTGCACCATGCCCACCACCACCACCACCCTGTCCAAGCCGGTCACTGCCTCGACCCCAGAACGGGCCGTCCATCATTCCCAACGTGCCCCCTTTCAAGGCACAGCGACCCAATGCAACACTCCCACTCCAGCCACGATCGCCCCAGGAGAGCAGGAGCCAGCCCCCCCCCGTACATCGGCCCAGCAGCGGCGCAAGTCTCAGACCCAGGCAGAGCCCGCAGCTCCCATGGTGGCCTTGGAACAAGTCAGCAAAATCTATCGCCAGGGCAGCTGCGGCCTTAAGGAAGTCAATCTGAGCTTGCCCACAGGGAGCTTTCTCTTCGTGACCGGGCCCTCCGGCTCCGGCAAAACGACCCTGCTGAAGCTGCTCTATGGAGCAGAGCGTCCCAGTGAAGGCTCAATCACAGTTAACAACCAAGAAATTCATGGCCTTAAAGGCGATCGCCTCTCCCGTTTTCGCCGCCAACTGGGGGTGGTCTTCCAAGACTACAAACTGATCCCCAACCGTACTGTCAGTGAAAATGTTGCCTTTGCCCTCTGGGCCCAGGGCTGCAAAAAAGGGGACATTGCTCGTCGCCTAGCCCCCACCCTGCGCCTCGTTGGTCTCCAGCACAAGGCCGAATGCTTTCCCAGTCAGCTCTCCGGTGGTGAGCAGCAGCGGGTTAGCTTAGCCCGCGCCATTGTGGGCACGCCACCACTAATCCTGGCCGATGAACCGACGGGGAACCTAGATCCAGAAAACTCCCGGCAGGTGATTCGCATTCTCAACAAGCTCAATGCCATGGGAGCAACAGTGGTGGTGACCACCCATGATCTCCAGCTTGTGAAACAGTCTCATCACCCAGTGATTCAGCTCAATCAAGGCAAGCTATCCTGGCTGCGGAAGTAACCCTTTCAGTCGACGGGTCCTCTCCTGCTTGATCTAGAGAAGCTGGATCGCCGCATCAATCTTTCCCATAAATGGATCCCCACCGCATTCTATTGAACGAGAGCGGTGGGGATTTTGATTTAAGACATGAGCATCGCCCAGGACCGGCGGTCTTCCCATCAGTCGCTTGAGATAGATTAGACCGCCCAATGTCCCCTTAAAGACAATTCAGAATCGTTCACAACGATGCATAGAGAGCGGTTTCGAGGGCGATCGCAAACAGATGCATCCTAGGGGTCTAAGTCATGAATTCTCAACAGAAACTTTCGATAGGTAAAGAAAGCTTTAATTTACGGCCTGGGATCGCAATTTAGGGGATCACTCTGGGCATCCATAGTACATCGCCAGTTTGCAGCCCATCATTGCCATCACCATCGCTCTGGAGAAACTCGTCATGGCCTCTACTTACACCGCGTCCCCTGCAACCCCAATTGACCAAGCTTGGACTCATCAGCAGCCCCTGTCCGAAGCTGTGATCTTAGAATTACTTGAGAATCGCCGTCTTGCAGGCATGAACCTGCACAATGCTCAGATGAGCGGCATGGACCTGAGCAAGGTAGATCTGAGCGGAGCGGACTTAAGCGGGGCCGACTTGACGGGAGCCAATCTCACAGGGGCTAACCTGCGCAATGCAGATCTCAGTCATGCTCGCCTCGTCCAAGCCAACTTGAGCGAAGCCTGCCTCAATGGTGCCAGCCTCTGCGAAGCGAACTTGGCCCACAGCCAGTGCAGTAATACCAACTTTCTGGGGGCGATGCTCTATCGCTGCGACTTCACCGGAGCCAACTTGCGCTGGGCTGTGATGACCCATACCTACGCGGTTGAAGCGATTTTTGATGGCTCTAACCTGCGCCATGGAGACCTGCGCTGGAGCAACCTCAGCCGCGCCAGCCTAGAGCTGTGTGATTTGGAAGATATTCGCCTGGACAAAGCCAAAATTCGCGGCATTGCCATGGCACAGTTCGGCCAGGAGCGCGCAATGACTGCGCAGGCTTCGGAAGAAGGCATCGCTCCATCTCTCAAGACCGCAGAGATCGTTCAACAGCTGCAAGCCAGCCTAATTGCAGCCTAAGTCCGACTGACTGACACCTGAGTTCGACAGCCAAACAGCCGACCTCTTTCCCTAGCCCTTACTCCTAAAGGAGCAAGGGAACCGAACACAAAATCGAGGCTTTCAGCTTCGCTTGGTTCCCCGCTCCTTTAGGAGAGGGGCTAGGGGAGAGGATGC
>CALIGI010000160.1 GCA_938021205.1 uncultured Pseudanabaenaceae cyanobacterium | reverse complement strand
ATCTGCTTCTGGGAGCAAGGCCGAAACCGCTTACCCGCATATTTCGACTTGCGATTGGCCTTGGCCTGGATGGTATTGGCCTCGGCAATCTCCTTGTCATGGGCTTCGGAGAACTTGACCAATAGCTCGTCAACGGGCAGCAGCTCCAAATTCAAATCGTGGGGCGTGGTCGTCTCAACCCCCGCAATGCCTAGGCCCAACTGCATCAGGGTCGCTTCTTCGGTCGCTACGGCTTGCCCTGGCTCGATGACTTGCTCTGGTTCTGTGGTTGTTTCAGGCTCGATCGCCGCTTCAACTGGGGCGATTCCTTCGGAAGCTTGCGTCGCAATCGTCGGAGCAGGCTCTATGAGCAGGACTTCCGCTACTGGAATGGCGCTGGTGGCTGCCGTCTCAGCAACTTGAGCGGGGGCTGCACCCATTGTTGCTGGGTCTGGCACAAGGCAGAGCTTGGCCGGGGCAGGAGGGTCCGGCAGGACAGTGTTGAAGATGTTACGTAGCTCTGTCACCTGATCTGCCATTTTCAGCAGGCTCTGGGGCATTTTCTGGCCGGTGAGGGTCACCTCGATGTGGGAGGGACGCTCGTTGAGGCAGTCCAGGACTTCTGACTCGGGGATAATGCCGTAGGCGATCGCCAGGCTCAGCTCATCGAGGACTACTGAGTCGTATCGGCCGCTGGCGATCGCATCTTTGGTAAAAGCCCACAGCTCCCGCACCGCTGCGAAGTCTCCCTCGGCCTGGGGGGCAGAATTGATGCAATGGTTCAAGCGACAGCGCACCCAATCCAGGGCCTGACCAAAGCGCATGGGCTTGTCTGGCCCTTGGTTGCAGCCGCCTTTAAGGAACTGAACAATTAAGGTGGGCGTCCCTTGACCCGCATTTCGCAAGGCCTGGGCCATGACGCGGGTGAAGTAGTTGCGATGGACGCAGGTAAAGACTTGCAGCAGCCCGGCTAGGGCTGGGCGATGATTCGCTCGTTGCTCCGGCTGGGGCGGGGCAGCAACGGCGAGACGAGGCACGCTATCGCGAGGAAAGTCAGACACCGCTGGGGAAACACGAAGGGCTGATTGGGGCTGCGCAATCATAATTCTAGCGATGTCGAAAGGGTTTGCAAAAGCGAGGTGCGGTAGCTCGCTTAGGCGAGACTAAATATAGCGCAGTTCTTTCCGCTTTCAATGACGAAACCGCTACATGTAACGCTGAAGGCTGATCTTTCGTACAAATTACTGGGAACAGGTCGCCACAGAATGCCCTGATGGCCGCAAAAACACTGAGAAGTTAGTGTCTCAAGCTACGGTTGAGACTGCGAATTTGCAGGCGCTGGTGATACAGTCCAAGTAGCTGAGATAGGCCAATTGAGGCCGGTGGGCAGCCGAATCTATATTGTGGCGAATCTCCCTTGCGATTGGGCAAATGAATGATTCAAGCCAGTGAATTCTTATTGAATAGGATTGGAAGGGGCAAAGGTTATGGGAATGAGACTCATTCTGCTAGGCGGATCTGGTGCTGGTAAAGGAACCCAGGCCGCGCGGTTGTCCCAGCGGTTATCTTTGCCGACGCTGTCTACGGGGGATCTCATTCGTGAGGCAATGACGGCGGATTCTAAGGCCTCGGAAGCTTTGGCCGAATTGGCGAACCAGGCTAAGCCCTATGTGGAGAAAGGGGAGCTGGTGCCGGATCCACTGATGATTGCTTTTATTCGTCAGCGGTTGCAGCAGCCGGATATGGCCCAGGGTTGGATTTTAGAGGGCTACCCTCGCACGGCGTTCCAGGCAGAAGAGTTGGATTTCTTACTGGAGAAGCTAGGCCAAGGGGTGGATCAAGCAGTGTGGTTGGAGGTGTCTCGGGAGGTCTTGGTGGAGCGCTCCCTGGCTCGCTCTCGCTCTGATGATGACTTGGCTGTGGTGCAGCGACGGATTGATAATTTGGAAGAGTTTACGAAGCCGTTGCAGGACTATTACGGCTATAAGAAGCGGCTGCTGATGGTGGATGGTAGTCAGTCAGCCAATGTCGTTGAGCAGCAGATTGTGGAGCGGTTGGCTGTGGTGGCGTCGTAGGAATAACGGGCGCGATCGCATCCGTAGGGGCAAAGCATTGGGCCGGGGAGCGACAATCCCATCCAAAACATTTCTGCCCAATGCTTTGCCCTGGCTGTTAGGCAGAGCCGAGCCATACCCGCCAAATTATTTTGATTGGGCGTTGGATTCCGCTGCGTTGGGCAAAGCATTGGGGTGGGAGATCTGCGATTTGTGTCGGGATGGGTGGCCCAATGCTTTTCCCCTACCGTCGATCTCCTGCTGGGGTGGGGGGAACGCAAAGAATCGCGACCCAAAACTGCCTGGGAATCTGCCTGCTGCTAGGCTCGAAACAGAGCAATTGCAGCAGGATTTTCTATGGCTTGGCAGCGTCCCAGCGGTCGGCAACCGGACCAGTTACGACCGATTACCTTTCAACGGCATTTTTCCAAACATCCGGCGGGGTCCGTGCTGGCCAGTTGTGGCGAGACCCAGGTGATCTGTACGGTGACGGTGCAAGATAAGGTACCCCGCTGGATGAAGGACAGCGGCAAGGGCTGGCTCACAGCGGAATACCGCATGATGCCGGGTGCCACCCAGGAGCGTCAGCGGCGGGAGTTTATGAAGCTGTCCGGGCGGACCCAGGAGATTCAGCGGTTGATTGGTCGTAGCTTGCGAGCAGCGCTGGATATGGAGGCTTTGGGGGAGCGGATGTTGACGGTGGATTGCGATGTGCTCCAGGCTGATGGCGGGACGCGGACGACCTCGATTACCGGGGGCTATGTGGCTTTGCAGGAGGCGATCGAAACGCTGATTGCCCGAGGGGATTTGGAGAAGTCACCGCTGAAATGTGGCATTGGAGCGATTTCTGTGGGGCTAATTGAAGGGGAGGCCATGCTAGACCTGGACTACCCCGAGGATGTAGCGGCGGATGTGGATTGCAATGTGGTGATGACCAGTGACTTGGAGCTGATTGAGGTGCAGGGTACGGCTGAGGCTGGGAGTTATACGAGGGCTCAGTTGAATGCGATTCTCGATGTGGCAGAGAAGGGGATTCAGGAGATTACGGTGTTGCAGCAGGCGGCGTTTGATTGAGCCTCTGGCCATTTGAAAAGTAATGGGGGGAGGTTTCAGGTTTTGGGGCAAGCGGCAAATCTTCGAGCCACAAATCCGTGGGGAACTCTCCCCACACCCCAGCCGTATGGACGGAAGCCGTCCCTGACGGGTCACCCTCGCTAATGTTTGGGTTGCTTCAGTTATGACAAGTTTGGCTTCATACCAAATCTGCTTCAGTTAAGCCCAATTGAAATCCATCAGTAAGGGGGCTCAGCTGTGCGCTCGCAGAGAAGGTGAGGCTAAGAAAATTGGGGTTGATGCTTATATAA
>CALIGI010000159.1 GCA_938021205.1 uncultured Pseudanabaenaceae cyanobacterium | reverse complement strand
TTTTGAAGTTCTGGAGCCAGACAAAATATGAGTTCATCTGAGGAGCGGATTATCCTAACGGATTTGCGCAACGAGATGTCCCGCTCCTATTTGGAGTACGCCATGAGCGTCATCGTAGGGCGTGCCCTACCTGATGCTCGCGATGGCCTTAAGCCTGTGCATCGGCGCATTCTCTACGCCATGTATGAGCTGGGTCTGACTCCAGATCGCCCCTTCCGTAAGTCAGCTCGTGTGGTGGGTGACGTACTAGGTAAGTACCACCCCCACGGCGATACCTCGATTTACGATGCTTTGGTGCGCATGGCCCAGGACTTCTCCATGCGAGCGCCTCTGATCAATGGCCATGGCAACTTTGGCTCCGTGGACAACGATCCACCAGCGGCCATGCGTTATACGGAGGCTCGTCTCCAAGCTCTCACCACTGACTCTCTGCTCCAGGATATTGAATCAGAAACGGTTGATTTTGCTGATAACTTTGACGGTTCCCAGCAGGAACCCACTGTTCTTCCCTCCCGCTTACCCCAACTGTTGCTCAACGGCTCCTCGGGTATTGCGGTTGGTATGGCAACCAACATTCCACCTCACAACTTGGGTGAGCTGATCGACGGCACCGTCGCTCTGATTGCCAATCCAGAGCTGACCAACGAAGACTTGATGGAATACGTCAAGGGACCGGACTTTCCCACTGGCGCTCAAATCCTCGGCAGTGGTGGCATTCGCGAGGTTTATACAACTGGCCGGGGCTCCGTCACCATGCGCGGTGTAGCTGCCATCGATACCCTGGAGTACACGGGTCGCCCGGATCGTGATGCCATCATCATCACGGAATTGCCTTACCAGACCAATAAAGCGGCGCTGATTGAGCGCATCGCTGACATGGTCAACGATAAGAAGCTGGAAGGCATTTCCGATATTCGGGATGAGAGCGATCGCGATGGCATGCGCATCGTCATCGAACTCAAGCGCGACTCCTATCCCCAGGTCGTCCTCAACAACCTCTACAAACAGACCCCCCTCCAGTCCAACTTCAGCGCCAACATGCTGGCCCTGGTGGATGGCGAGCCCCAAACTCTCACCCTCAGAGAGTTCTTGGAGGTCTTCGTCAAGTTCCGCATCGAAACTATCCAGCGTCGCACCCGCTACGAACTGCGCAAAGCAGAAGAGCGGGACCATATCCTCCAGGGCTTACTCATTGCCCAAGCCAACCTAGACGAAATCATTCGCCTAATTCGCGCCGCTGCCGATGCGCCCACTGCCAAAATCTCCTTGGTTGAGGACTACGGTCTCTCCCCCGTCCAGGCCGACGCGATTTTACAGATGCAACTACGTCGCCTCACAGCCCTAGAAGCAGATAAGATTCAGAAAGAGCATGAGGATCTCGAAGAACGGATTACCGATCTCAAAGACATCCTGGCTCGAAAAGAGCGAGTCCTAGAGATCATCACTAACGAGCTGATCGAGCTCAAGACCCGCTTTGCTACGGATCGCAAATCCATCATTCTCAAGCACAGCGGCTCCCTCGATTCCATTGACCTCATTGCCAACGATCGCGCCCTCATCCTGATCACAGACCAGGGCTACATCAAGCGCATGCCCGTGGACACCTTTGATGTCCAAAGCCGCGCCACCCGAGGCAAAGCCGGGGCAAAGATCAAAGAAGATGACCAGATCAAGCAGTTTATGACCTGCTGCGACCACGACTACATCCTGTTCTTTAGCGATCGCGGCGTCGTCTACAGCATCCGCGCCTTCCAAATCCCCATGGGGTCGCGCAACGCCAGGGGCATCCCCATCGTGCAGATGCTGCCCATCCCCCGAGAAGAGGAAATCACCTCCATTCTCTCGGTCTCCGAATTTACCGATGACGAATACCTCGTCATGCTAACCAAAGGCGGCTACGTCAAAAAGACAGCCCTCTCTGCCTTTGGCAACATCCGTTCCAATGGCCTCATTGCCATCTCCCTAATGGAAGGCGACCAACTGCGCTGGGTTCGCCCCGCCCGTGAGGAAGACAGCATTCTCATTGGCTCCCGCAACGCCATGACCATTCACTTCCGTGCCGACCATAACGAGCTTCGCCCCCTAGGCCGCTCCACCAGGGGCGTCCGAGCCATGTCCCTGAGGGACGGCGACGAGATTATTTCTATGGATATTCTCTCCAGCCAAGTCGTTGAAGAAATCCAAGCCGCTGCTGAAGCCGGTGACGACGAGGGTGACGACGAAAACGCAACGGTACAAAGCCAAGGGCCGTGGGTCCTGGTCGTAACCGCAAATGGCCTAGGCAAACGCGTCCCAGTCAGCCAGTTCCGCCTACAGAAGAGAGCCGGAATGGGACTGCGAGCCATTAAATTCCGTCCTAGCAAAGCAGCCAAGGGTAAACGGAAGAAGCCTGATGAAGATAAGTTGGTCACTCTCCTCGTCGTCGGTGAAAACGAAGAGCTGATGATGGTCACCACCCGAGGCATCATTATTCGCCAAGCCGCTGATGCTATTACCCAGCAGTCCCGCGCTGCAACTGGCGTCATGGTTCAACGCCTGGATAGCGACGACTCCCTTGCTGCGGTGGCTGTTGTTCCTATTCCCGAAGACAGCGACGAAGAAGCAGAAGCAAAAGCAGAAGGCAGCGACAGTGAAGCAACCGAAATTTATTCTGAAACTAGCGATAGCGATATCGATGTCGTTTCAGAAGCTGTGGAGGATGACTCAGAAGCAGAGGACAGTTAAGCCCTCCTCAGTTGAATAATCGAGCGATTTCCGTCAGAGACCTGCGAATCAATCACCAATCGAATCTTCTTCTAGCCCCATGCTCTCCTAAGAGCATGGGGATTTTAGTTATATAAGCCTCATTAAAAGCAGTTCCCTCATATTGAGGGCAAGAGGATTTCACGGATTCTTTACTCACAATTTAGCCAAAAAAGATACACTCTTCTTGTATACATGCGCAAGAACCATGGGCAAGCTATCTTTCGAAGGTTCTAGCAAAATCCCGCACCACCTAACGTTTATTCCCCCTAGCAGCTTCCTCCTCTAGAGATTCTAACGACCTAGATAATGTTATTTAATTCATTCGAATTTATATTTGCTTTTCTTCCCTTAACCCTCCTAGGATTTTTTATCGGTGCACAAGTATTAACACCAGACAAGCAACATTGGCTGAGATTCTACCTCGTCCTTGCCTCACTATTTTTCTATGGCTGGTGGAATCCCAATAACCTTTGGCTTATAGGTTTCTCAATTATTTTCAACTACTTTTCTGGCCACTATCTGGGCAAAGAGACAATGCCATTAGGCCAGAGAAAAGGCCTGCTGGGTATGGGGATTGGGGTCAATCTCGCCCTCATTTTCTATTTTAAATACGCTAATTTCTTTGCCGATAATTTTAATCAATTGATCGGTACGGAATTTAATTTTGCCCAAATTATTCTCCCCTTGGCGATCTCCTTTTTCACCTTCCAGCAGATTGCCTACCTCGTTGATTCCTATCGCGGTGAAACGAGAGACTACGGTTTCATTAGCTACTGCCTGTTTGTTTGCTTTTTCCCCCAGCTCATCGCTGGCCCCATCGTTCACCATAAGGATGTCCTAGGGCAGTTCGAAAAACCTTCGATTTATAAATTCAGTAGCCTTTGCTTCTCAGTGGGCTGTTTCATCTTCTTCGCCGGTTTGTTCAAGAAGGTTGTGTTAGCCGATCGCGTCGCCGTCTATGCTACGCCAGTTTTTGATGCCGCAGCCCAGGGACTTAGCCTCTCCTTCTTCGAGGCCTGGATTGGAGCTTTAGCCTATACGCTCCAGCTCTACTTCGATTTCTCCGGCTATACAGACATGGCCATTGGCGCAGCCTATATGTTCGGCATTCGCCTGCCGCTGAACTTTGACTCCCCCTACAAAGCCACCAGCATCATCGACTTCTGGCGACGCTGGCACATCACGCTCTCAAATTTCCTGCGGGACTATCTCTACATTCCCCTAGGGGGCAGCCGCAAGGGTAAACTCCGCCGCCATGGAAACCTACTGATTACGATGCTGCTCGGCGGTTTCTGGCATGGAGCGGGCTGGACCTTTGTAATTTGGGGTGGCCTCCATGGCACCTATCTGATCATCAATCACCAATGGCGAAGCTTCTGCAAGGGCATCGGTCTATGGCAAGAGAAAACGCCCGCTTGGTTCAGCATTTTGGGTTGGACCGTAACCTTCCTAGCTGTCATCGTCTCCTGGGTCCTCTTCCGCGCCAATAACTTGGAGACCGGTCTACAGGTCTTGGGATCCATGTTTGGCAATCAAGGCTTTTCCCTACCCCGAGGCTTCAGTCGATTTGGTTTCCTCACGGCTCTGGCTCCACTGGGCATCAAGTTTGATGGCCTTCAGGATTTGTTGGCTTTTTCGATTGTGGATTCGGTCAAGCTCATTGGCACCTTGATGGCGATCGCCCTCTTCACCCCCAACACCCAGCAGTGGTTGATGAAATACAACCCCACCCTCAGCGAACCTCAGCTGGGAGCCGGGCTGATCAATAAACTCTGGGGCAAACTCCACTGGCAACCCAACCAACTGTGGGCTGTAATGGGAGCCCTGATCGCGACCCTGGGCCTGTGGCATATCAATCGAGTCAGCGAGTTCCTTTACTTCCAGTTTTAGGACAGACCAGCAATACAACGAAGAAAGAGCCAAGGGAACTAAAAACCCTTTGGCTTAGAGAACTGAGACCTATACCTTACTTCCCTGTTTAGCCATGGCTCGCCGCTACCTCGCCACCTATTCATCTCTGATCATCCTGGGCCTCGTGGGCGTATTCGGCCTCAACTGGCTGACCGATCCCCTGTGGTATGGCCAAGGAAATCGCCTCTCAGAAAAGAATTTTCCCTTCGACGAACGCACCTCCAAAACCAATCTATTCCTGCGCAGTAACCCCGAGGACTTCGATTGCATCATCTTTGGGAGCTCCCGAGCCACCATGCTCAACAACTCTGCCTTCAAGGAGAACTGTTTTAACTACGCCTTCAGCGGCAGCAGCATTGAAGAGTACATCCCCTATGCCCAGTTCGTGGCTGAGCGTAACCCCCATATCAAAAAAGTCTACCTAGGCATTGATCCCGAAAACTTCAACCAAAAGCCTGAGGACAAAGCTTTTGAAGTGAAGAAGCCCCGCAACATCTATCTCAGCTACCTGTCCTTCGACCTCTTCCTATTTTCCATGGACTCGTTGCTCAATCCGATGCCTGGAGCTCGGTTCTACAACAGTCAAAAGAATTTTGAGAGTGAAACGGTAGATAACTGGCCAAGTTATGAGCCAGCTTTTGATGTCCGCAAGTCAGATCAATCCTGCGATCGCGACAAGGTCAACCGCTACGAAGAATTGCGAAATATTTTCCCCGACGCAGAGTTTGTCGGCTACTCAGCGCCGGTTTCAAGCTGGTACGTCGTCAATCAGCTTTACGCTTATGGCGACGTCCTCGACTGCTATTTAGAAGCCAACCATCAGCTCTCCCAAGAGTTCACAGCCGTTTACGACTTCACCATTCCATCTCCCACCACCCAAGAACCGTCCAATGGCTATAACCACGATCATTATTACGATCACGTCATTTACCAAGTGAGCCAGAGGATTCAAGAAGCAAGCAACTCATCCCCATCAGCCCCCAGTTTTGGGCTCAAGGTAAACGATTACTCCCTTGATGAGTACAAGGCTGCCTACTTCAAGGAAATTCGCGACTTCTTAAACGCCAGCGATCGCGCCGACCTCTGGCAAGACGAAGAGTTGAATGCCCAGGCCAATCAGCGGTAGTCTGATGTATTGAACTGCCTTGTCCCTAAGACCTTATATGGTCCAACTCTGGCAAGGAATCACTGCAACCTTTGACCATGCTCCCCTCCCCCCGTCGTTACCACGTCACCACCTTCGGCTGCCAGATGAACAAGGCAGACTCCGAACGCATGGCAGGCATTCTCGATGACATGGGCATGGTCTGGGAAGAGGATCCCTTATCGGCAGACTTAGTTTTATACAACACCTGCACCATCCGCGATAGCGCGGAGCAAAAGGTCTATTCCTACTTAGGACGTCAAGCCAAGCGCAAACAGGCAAATCCCAACCTCACCCTCATCGTTGCGGGCTGCGTTGCCCAGCAAGAAGGTGAAACCCTACTGCGCCGAGTTCCAGAGCTGGACTTGGTCATGGGGCCGCAACATGCCAACCGTCTCCAAGATTTATTAGAAGACGTCTTCCAGGGCAACCAGGTGGTGGCCACCGAGCCCGTCCACATCATGGAAGACATCACCAAGCCTCGCCGGGATAGCGAGGTCACAGCTTGGGTCAACGTCATCTACGGTTGCAACGAGCGCTGCACTTACTGTGTCGTGCCCGGTGTACGCGGTCTGGAGCAATCCCGCACGCCAGAGGCTATCCGCACTGAGATGGAAGCCTTAGCCCAGCAAGGCTACAAAGAAATTACGCTGCTGGGACAGAATATCGATGCCTATGGCCGAGACCTACCAGGTTCAACCGCCGAAGGTCGCCATAAGCACACCCTCACAGACCTGCTCTACTTCGTCCATGACGTACCCGGCATTGAGCGCATCCGCTTTGCCACTAGCCATCCCCGCTACTTCACCGAGCGCCTCGTCAAAGCCTGCGCCGAGCTGCCCAAGGTTTGCGAACATTTCCACATTCCCTTCCAATCTGGCAACAACGACATTCTCAAAGCCATGGGTCGGGGCTACACCCGCGAGAAGTATCGCCGCATCATCGAGACCGTGCGCCGCTATGTCCCAGACGCCTCCATTAGTGCAGATGCCATCGTGGGCTTCCCCGGCGAAACAGAAGAGCAATTCTTGGATACCTTGAGCTTGATGGAGGAGATCAACTTTGACCTCACCAACACGGCTGCCTACTCTCCCCGCCCCGGCACACCCGCCGCAAACTGGGAGGGACAGCTCAGCGAAGAGGTGAAGATAGATCGCCTCCAACGCATCAATCACTTGGTGAGTAGCCAAGCAGGCGATCGCTCCCAACGCTACGCAGGCCGTACAGAGACGATTCTTGTAGAAGCCCAAAACCCTAAAAACCCCAGCCAAGTCATGGGCCGTACCCGCACCAACCGCCTCACCTTCTTCCAAGGCAACATTTCAGATCTTAAAGGTAAAATCGTCACGGTGAAAATAAACGAAGTTCGCCCCTTCAGCCTCACGGGCGAACGTCTATCGGTGTCTGAGGTGGAAGCTCCGGTCGCAGCGATTGCCTAAGCGAATGGACAAGTTTCACAGAGATTTCTGCCCATGGTGAAGCGCAAACCCAAAAGGGGCTGAGCATCAATAATGCTCAGCCCCTTTTTTGATCAAACCTAAAAGGCTTTAGATAGCCTCTTGGTTCTTCTCACCCGTACGAATGCGAACAATCTGGTCCACAGGGGCAATGAAAATCTTGCCATCGCCAATCTCACCCGTGCGAGCTGCGTTGACAATGCGATCCACGACCATATCGACCTGATCATCTTCAACGACAATCTCGATCTTGAGCTTCTGCAAAAACTCAACGGTGTATTCAGAACCGCGATAGCGCTCGGTCTGACCTTTCTGACGACCAAAGCCACGGACTTCAGAGACCGTCATACCGACGATACCTGCGTTAACGAGGGCAATCTTAACTTCATCCAACTTAAATGGACGAATAATAGCTTCTACGCGCTTCACAGCCCTTACTCCCTAATCTCTTAAAAGAAGACAATTGTTATGCAGCAATGCTAGCTCAGAGTCGGGTAGGGATAACACATTGTCACGGATTCGCAATCAATCTATTGCAATCACCTTATAACTCTCCCTGGGACGGTCTTTTAGCGATTGGTCGAGAGAAAAGGACGAACAATCATGAAGCCAGTGCCAAATGCAGTTACAACAATCAAAAGAACAATCAACACCAACCAGCCCGTATGAATTTCATCGGAGGATTCCTCGTCTAAAGCTCGGCGAGGCAGAGGCTGCTCACGGCCCGTAAAAATCTTATTGAGGGTTTCTACAGCCATCTGTCGCCGAGAGGGAGAAAAGGGGGCGGTAGACTGACCCTGGGGCTGGCCTGGCGCTTGACTAAGCTGCTGATGGACCAAGTTCTGCATGACCTCAGGCGATCGCACCACCAGAGGCTCTATCCCATCAGGCATAATCGGCATTTCCTGGGGGCGAGGCGGTTCAGAAACGCGCGGCGGCATCACCGGAGCAAACTGTTGGGGGTAACCCTGAACAGCACGGCGTAACTGAGGGGGAACTTCTACGCTGGGGTAATCGATATTCTCCTGCATTGCAGCAGTGGCTTCAGGGACAACAAAGGATTGAGGATTCACAGTCAGGTCAGACCTATGACCGCCCCCTCCACTCGACTTATTTTGACCGCCCACCACATGCTGCCTTTTCTGGGTAGCCTGGACAATACTGTCCACTTCTTGCTGTAGATGGACGTTTTGCTTACGCAAATGCTGATTCTGGCCGTGAAGAGAATCCAGCATGGTCTGGGTGGCCTGGAGTTCAGCCGATAGCTCCCGGTACACAGAAATGGGCACCGATGCCGTTGAGGGTTTCCGGACCGGAGCTTTCCGAGGAGATGATGGTTGGGCAGGGGCAGGCTGACGGTTAGGGCGGCGTTGAGGTGACGACTGAGCGTTCAAATCAAAATTCATCGGCCTGAGCTACCTAAGGAAAACAAGTGATTCTGAGACCTAGCAAAAAATAGGTCTCTGCGAATCATGCCCAAGGGTAATGCAAATTCCCCAATCTGGCACTTCTTTTTGGGCGAAGCATCCGGAGGCTCGGAGGAGAGCGACGTATATGCGGGGCTCACGTCTGTGCGTATTTTTTCGAATCTTCGGTGGCAAGCAGCCCTAGAAATCACGTATTTCTTCTAGTAGAATTGTATTTAATTTGACGGCAGCCGAGAAATTGCTGAACTTTCTACTGGAAAGGTTCGTAGCTCTCGGTCAGCCACAATCTGGACTGAGCTGTACGAGGTTATCAATGGAAGCATCAACGGTTGCGCGGGACGTATTGGAATCGAAGGTCGAAACAGTGAATGCTCCAGAGGTAAAGTACGGCGAGCGGGAAATCAGTGAAGGAAAGCTGATCACATTCCCCAATCCCCGTCCCGGTCGCCGATATGACGTGGAAATTGAGCTACCTGAATTCACCTGTAAATGTCCCTTCTCTGGCTATCCTGACTTCGCCAACATTCAGCTAACCTATGTGCCCAATGAACGAGTGGTTGAGCTGAAGGCGCTGAAGCTTTACATCAATAGTTTCCGCGATCGCTACATTTCCCACGAAGAGTCCGTCAACCAGATTCTGGACGACCTAGTGGAAGCCTGTGACCCCATTAGCATGACGATTCGCGGTGACTTCTCCCCCCGAGGAAATGTCAGCACAGTGATTACAGTTCGTCATGAAAAAGAAGTAGACGCATAACTTCAAGACTGATTAGCAACCGTCCAGTAAAAAAAAAGCCCTCCGTTAGCCGAGCTAACGGAGGGCTTTTTTCATTTAAATTGCGCTGTTAAAAAGAGTGACCTCCCACAGCTATAAAGACAGGAATCCATACAGCCATAATCCTCCAACGAGACAATGGGTAGAGCCCTCAAATATAGCCATCACAAGCACTAACTCATAGTCGCAGGCTCCCCCACATCATCCGCTGGAGCTGTCGCTTCCCCCGGTAGCTCCTCCACCAGTGAGACGAGCTCTCGCTCAAACGTAACTTGGGCTCGATTCGTCCGCCCGCCAATAAACAGGCTAGGTTTCCCCGCTTCCGCTGTAGCCAATGCCCACACCTGGGCATGGGAAACATAGCTCATCAACGTACTCACCATTAGCAGACCAAACCCCAAATAGACCCAAGGAATTCCTGGATCCGCTTTAATTTGAAGACCTGTACTACCAATGATGTCTACCAGGGAAACATTAATACCGTTCACCTCAGTGGACATTCCAGTTCGCAGACTACTAATCAGCTTGCCATCATTGTCATAGAGCAACACAGTGCCCTGCAAATCCTTCGCAATCAGAGACACCCCTTCGCTCATATCCGGCTTCGTCGGCAAGAACGTTCCCCACAGCTTGCCTCGCCCTCCGGTATCTAAAAGCTGCATGGGCAGTTGCAGCACGGGGCTGTTATTCAGCTTCACCTGAGCTGCCCCTAAGCCCCAGTCAGCTTGGTAAAAGGTAACCCCCTTGTGGCGTAGGGGCTTATTCACATGAATCGTCTGGCGATCTAGTTCATTTCCCTCGGGATCCACGACCGAAAGATCGGAATAAAACTGGTCAATGGTGCCATTGGGGGTGTAATCAATCCAAAAACGATTCACCTTCACCCCCCAGTCCTTAGGCACCTGAGGACCGGACCAAGGGCCAGCATCAAAAATATTTTGAACTCGGAAGGTATCGCCCCCCGTCACCATTTCCTGGGCAAAGAACCCCGTGAGTCCTCCCCAAATGGCTCCCCCTAGAATAATCAACATGCTAGCGTGAACAATGATGGGACCAATGCGTCCAGCTAAGCCTTTGCGAGCATAGAGGCGATCGCCCTCTTGAAACACTTGATAACGTCGCTGCTCCAGCAACTCCGCAAACTGTCCTAACCCATCGCCCTCCACTTCATCCGAGAGATTCAACTGAGTACTCAACGCCAACTTCTGGAACTGCCGAGGCTTTTCATAGAATTTCCACCGCCGCGCCACCTTGAGAGCAGGGAGTTGACGGGCAAAGGTACAAGCTGTCAAACTCGCCCCAAACAAAATCAATAGCGCATAAAACCAACTGGTGCGATAAACATGATCCAATCCTAGGCTCAGCAGCACCTTCCAACTTAAGAAACCAAACAGCGCCGGCTCCTCAGGATAGTTCTCCTGATAAAACGCCAGGCCCTGCCCCTGCTCAATAACCGTGCCCGAAATACTAAATAGTGCAATCAGCAGCAATAGCATGATCGCCAACTTCAAATTCGCCAGTACCGGTAAAACATTCCGCCGCAGCCACCGGCCAGCCTGGAACAAAGGATTGATTGCAGATGCATCTTGAGCCATAGAACAGACAGCCGGGCCACCCCCGACAACGCAACAAAATTAGAACCCAAATCAGCCACCGTAGGGACATGGCAGTGCCATGTCCCCCAATGACATGTCCCCCAATGTCATGTCCGCCACTGCCTAAACCGTCGGGAACAGTCGAGTCAGTAACGAGAACAAACCAAAACCAATGAGCAGCACCCCGCTCACCGGATTGATCCAGCCAGACCACTGACGCAAAGCGAGTAAACGCTTCAAACTGCCCGCAAAAATTCCAGCCAAAATCAACGGCGAGACATAGCCCAGGGCATAACACAGCAGTAAAACACCCCCCAACCAAGGATTACCGGACTTCGAAATCCAAGCCAGCAAGGTCGCCAGCACCGGAGTACTGCAAGGCGAGGCAATTAAACCAAAGGTCACTCCCAAGGCATAAGCCCGGATTCCCTTAGGCCAATTGTCCGGCACCTGAAGATTCACCCCTGGCAAACGTAGGGGAATCACTTCTAACAGGTTGAGGCCCATGATAATGGCGATCGCGCTCACCACAATAGGCAAGCCCACGCCCACCTGGCCATAAACCCGGCCCAGCAATGCTGCCCCCATCCCCAATAGCGTCAGCATCGTCGCCAACCCCGCCGCAAACCAAAGCGACTGTCGCGTCGTCTGCCAACGGTCGGGCGATTCTCCTTCCGCCGCGCCATAGCCGCCCATGTAGCCCAATGTAATCGGCAACATCGACAACATGCAGGGGGTCAGACTCGTCAGCAAACCCGCCCCCAGCATGACCAAAACACTCGTAACTGAGAGGTGATCAAGCTGCTGGGTCACCAAGCTATTGGCCCAATGCTCAAGGTTATAGAGTTGCGTTTGCAGCGCTTCCACAGACGAGGTGACCCAACCAGGAGCCACAAAAAATGGGACAGAAGCCAAAGCCTCTACCCCATCTTAAGTGTTGTAAAGCCTTAGCGGAGTCATGCCAACGTGAAGCATCACTCCAAAGACTGCTAGCGCAACGCCATCCGCTTACGCTTACGCTCCACAATATCCGTAACCTCGGCCTCACTACTTTCCCGCGCCACCCGAATCAAAAGGCCTGCTGCTGTCAAACTCGCCAGCACCGAGTTACCGCCATAGCTAAACATCGGGAAAGGCAAACCAGTCGTTGGCAAAGCCCCCGTTGCAACGCCCACATTAAGAATCGCCTGGCCAATTAACAGCGTCACAGACCCAATGGCAATGAGCTGGTGAATATTGCGATCGGCCTTGAGTGCAATGCGCAGACCTAAGGTCGCGTAAATCGCCAACATGGACAAAATCACCAAACAACCGATAAAGCCAAACTCCTCAGCAAACACCGAAAAGATAAAGTCCGTATATTGAATCGGCAGATAAAACAGCTTCTGCTGAGACAGACCAAAACCACTCCCTGTCCCTCCACCGGAACCAATCGCCAGCAAGCTCTGGACTAGCTGGTAGCCATTTCCCTGGGCATCCTTCCAAGGATCCAAGAAGTTGGTCATGCGCAACCACTGATACTCGTTACGGCTCACACTAATGATGGCCAAGGTCAACCCCGCCAGCACCGTTCCGCCCAGCTGCTTATAGGGAAGTCCTGCAGCCAAGGCAATCAGCCACAGCAACATGCCGCATAGTGCCGCCGTACTCAAGTTGGGTTGAAGCAAAATCGCACCCAAAACCGACGAAAAAATACCCAGCCAAGTCAGCCGCGTCTTCCAAGGCAAGCGCGGCCATTGACCAAAGATACGTGCGCCTTGAAGAATCAAAAAGGGCTTAATAAGCTCCGACGGCTGCATGGGAACTGGCCCAATCACCAGCCAACGAGTCGCACCATTAACCGTCACACCCATCCCCGGCACCAGGGTCAGAAAAATCAACCCTAGACAAAGCAACAAGAACCAATGAGCCATGCCGACGATATATCGAAGCGGCGTATGAATCACAAAGTTAAAAGCAAACAGTCCAATCCAAGACCAAACAAATTGACGCTTGAGATAGTAAAAGCCATCACCGTGATCCGCAGCGGCGATCGCATAAGACGCCGAAAACATCACAGTTAGACCAATCGCCAACCAAAGCAGCGTCAACCAGCGCATCACGCGAGCATCGGAGGACCACTTAAAAGCCGTTGGATCAAACCAAGGAATGAAATAACGCAGAGGCGGTGTTTGCATGGTCGGACAAAAGCAGGGGGTAGAAGGCAGGGCGAACCATCAGGCGAGCGTGGTGCCCAGTGTAGCCGACAGTCACAGAGCCCGAAAAGGCATGGAGCCGTCACTGTAACAGCGGGCAGCTCCCCCTAGGCAAGCTAATTTCCTTAAACCAGATGTTTAAGGAAACGAGCAACCTTCACAGAAAAAGCGACCTGCTTTCAGCAGGTCGCTTTTTCATAGGCTCAGAAATGAATGTAGCGATCGCCAAGCAAGCCTCAAACAAAGCCACTCAACCATCACAAACCATCCAACGAGAACTAGATAATTCCGGTATTAGCACCTGGCTTACCCGTTGCTAGCTCAACTTTGATGATTCTGCCGCCCATTTTTTGAATACGCTGCTGCTCACGAAACCAGTTGTCATAGGGGACCAACTTGGTAAAAAACGTATTCTGCAACTCACGCTGAGTCCGGATCTTATCCGGACTAGGTACACAAGCCGTCACTTTAAACATCCGCATAAGCCAATCTCCATGATTGAGAATTGAAGGCGAGGACTGGAACAGCAAACTTTCCAGCGGGCGCTGCCAGCTCAAGCCGGAACAATACGCAACCTCACCCAATACAAAGGACCTAAGCGATAGTCGACGAAGCTAAATACACCTAAAACTTCTGGCAAAGCAGAATGCTTACGGTCATTCAGCATGCGCCGATCTATCACCCAGGCCCCAACGGCTGACTCTAACGAGTCATCGCCATCAACTCAAGTCCTTAGTTCAGGCCAGAGCAAATGTAGTCGAAGTAAACACCCATTTCCTTGCCAGCATCAGGGCCAACTAGGCTAGCGGTAACTTCTTTCATAGCTTGGATAGCTTGAACAGTCGCACCCACGGGCACGCCCAAGGAATTGTAGGTTTCCTTCAAACCGTTGAGCACGCGCTCATCGAGGATGGAGGTGTCACCCGCCAACATAGCGTAGGTGGAGTAGCGCAGGTAGTAGTCCAAGTCGCGGATGCAAGCGGCATAGCGACGGGTGGTGTACATGTTCCCACCGGGACGGGTCACATCGGAATAAAGCAAGGCCTTAGCCACAGCTTCCTTAACGATGGTTGCAGCGTTGGCACTGATAGAGGTTGCAGCACGGACACGCAGCTCGCCAGTCTGAAAATAAGACTTCAGCTTGCCCATGGAAGCACCGTCGAGGTACTGACCCTGGACATCGGACGAGTTAATAACTGAGGTAATAGCGTCTTGCATTTTTGGACTTCCTTAAATCTGTATCAAATTCAAAACTTGGACAAAAGACCAATATCTAAATGGGCAGCCCCAATTAGGACATTGCGCCAATGACGTAGTCGAAGTAAGAAGCAGCTTCGTCAGAGTCACTACCAGAGAGCAGACCCAAGCTCACGCTCTTCATCGCGCGAACAGCTTCAATTACAGCGTCAATGGAGGTACCCAAGGACTTGTACATTTCACTAGCACCCACCAAACCAATCTCTTCGATGGGAGTGGTATCACCAGCCACGATTCCGTAGGTGATGAGGCGCAAGTAGTAATCCATGTCGCGCAGGCAAGTCGCAGTCATCTCTTCGCCGTAAGCGTTGCCGCCGGGAGAAACCACATCAGGGCGCTTCTGGAAAAGCTGGCTACCCGCTTCCTTCACGATGCGCTCACGAGAACCAGTGATGGTTTCAGCAATCCGCAGACGGCGATCGCCGTTGGCGACAAAAGACTTAATGCGGTCTAGCTCACCGGGGCTCAGGTAACGAGCTTCAGCGTCGGCGCTCACGATGGACTTTGAGACGATACTCATTAATGGATTCCTCCAAGCAGATTTATGAGAATGGGTTCAATGTGACAGTCGCTTCTGGCATTACCACAGCAATGGTATGCAACCACTACCGTGGCGTAACAACTGCTGCTGGCGAGCCCACAAAACCCTGTCAAACTTCTTAAATAGTCGAGTTCTTCCTACTCTACCAACGCCTTGGGTCAGCAAAGCGAAAAGATCTGTGACAGCGATGGAACGAGTGAGAAAGAGGCTCAAATTGCCATGGGGCCGAAGGCCGAAAATCGCAAATTTTGGCCACCCTCAAGGCTTTATTGTCCTGCATGGGTTTGCAGGGACTTGCGGGGCGTAATAGTTTGTAATATCACCTTTGTTTTCACAAACAAAAGGAGTCAAATTACTGGTTAGCACTCAGCCAAACCAAGAGCCAGCAAGGGGTTGGTACTGTTACGATTCATTCACAATTCCCGAAAGTTCTCTCAGAAAAGAGAGCTCTACAGAACAAATTTTGGACAAGCTACATCAAAAGGATGTACCTGGAACAGGATGCTCAAATCGCCCCAAAAAGCAATACAAACTTGAACCATGCCAGGAACGTTAGACATTCAGCGAAGCCAAAGTCAGACATTCCTGGACTCTAGAAAAAGTTTCTAACCATGCATCCCAGCATCGTCACAGCTAGCGAACAGAGCCAACTCGCTGACGTATGGGCCCACGCAGGGACAGACCCGTTGGCGTGACTAAGCGTTCGTAGGGCACTGTATCCTCACCAAAAGCCTCTTCATATTCCTTGCTGTCGATAATGGAATCAACAAGGGCATAAAAGCCCTTCTTAGCGCAGATGTCGAAGTAGCTATTAATTTCTTGGCGACCGTAGGTCGGGCGACCCAAGAGGCGACGGTGGATGTACTCCACAGCCTTAACAACGTAGAGACCCGACCAATACATGTTCCGGAACGTGTCAGACTTCGCCAGTTCACGAACAAATTCACGCAGGGTGATTTCGCCGTTCGCCAACTTAGACTCTGCAGAACTCAGGCCTTGACCTTCGTAAACAGGGCGGCCAAAGACTTGGAGGTAGGTCGCACGAATCACAGCCTGAGTTGAGCTTTCGCTCATATTGCTGCTGCGAGTGGCGTTGGAACTACCACCTACGGAAGGACCACCAACGTTTCCACCAGTCGCAATTTGAGTCAATTTGATTGCATTTGCAGCGGGATTAACCGAAGGCTTGCTCAACAAACGGCGGGTGTCTTTATTGAATGGTGCAGGCCGGGTAACAGGATTCTTGGTGGTGGGAAAAATCGCACCAAATTGAATTTCCAGTGGATCGTTACCAGAACCGTAGGGATGCTGATCCGGCAGGGGCTGCTTATAGTCCGCAAACAGAGTCACAAACTGGGGCACCTTACGGAAGGGAGCGCTGTAATTAAACAGGTCTTGCTGAACGCCCCAGTTACGACATTCTTGAGCTTCAAAGCCGAGACCACGCAGGAAAGGAACAAACTCCTCGCCAAAGTAGTTGTCGTACTCTTGGTTATCGAGAATCGCATCGACCAAGGCAGCCAAGCCACCTTCAGACACCACCGCGAAGTACTTATTGAATTCCTCTTGGGAGCTCAGGCCGCGACCCATGAAGTGGCGCATCGCCAATTCAACGACACGGCTGTTCACGAAGCCGTCGTAGAACTGCTTGCGATAGACAGGAGATTTACCAAGGCGACGAATGAACTCCTTCATGGAGATCTCGCCATTCTTGACCTTGGATTCTAGGTCAGAGACATCCAAGGCGTAAGCGCGCTTAATATCACGCTCAAAAACCTGACGGTAGGCAGCCTTGAGAACGGTTTCTTTCTCTGCGCCAGAAAGCGTGGATTTCATTGAAAACTTCTGGCGACGATCCGCAGCATTGGCATAGCTCTGGGGAAGCTGTAAGCCTTGCTGCCCCGCGCTAGTATCGCCACGACGGACCTTTGTCGAAGGGTTAGCAGCGTAGAACTCATTGAGCAGCACTTCAAAGTACTCAGAAATGAGGGCCTTAGCTTCTTCGTCATTCAAGAAGAACCCCAGGCAACCTGCCCGCATCTCCTGAAGAGCAACGATGGTAGCCGGAGTAGAGCAAGCATTCTCAATGATGCCCCGCAAGCCCCGCACGTTGACCACCAAAATATTGGTATCTCCGGCAACCATGGCGTAGGTCACATAGCGCAAAAACCAGCTCATGTCCCGTAGAGACTTCTGCATATTGCGTGGACCATACTTGGCCACGCTAATGGGACGGAAGCCCGTAGGAATGGGGCCAGAGCTTGGTGTAAAAACTCCCCGTAGCAAGCCACCTAGAAAGCCACCGCCGGAATTACCTTCAACGGTTGTGGCTGTACCAAGAATGCGCTCATCTTGGAGATTTCCAGTTGTCGGAGCCTGAGGCTCTTCCTCCTTAGGCTTTTCCAGATAGGAAAGCGGAGAACCACCGGAAAAAATTCGATTAGCTGCGCGAGAAACGATCGCCTCCGAGTTCTGGGTAATCATCTCAGCAATCAGCAGGCGCTTAGAGCCATTGCTGAAATAGGTTGCCAAGGTATCCAGCTCGCCACGGCCAGGAAAACGATCCTGCTGTTCCGCTTGGGAGATGGTTGAGACGGGGACCGTCTGATATAGCTGTGGACGGGATATTGAGCTTCCACCACTTGCTGTGACACTCATTCGTCTTAAAAGCTCCCTATGGGTTTTTATGATTCGACTTTTAAAGAGGCGTCTATCACCCTGTTCAAATGCCTAGGAGGAGTCCGAATGGAGGACCCAGGCAAGCGGCTAAGCGCGGGCGATGTAACAGACCTAATACCCAGTCACCTGAAGAAAACTTCCTCGGCGAATGGCCAAATACGGGCCTAGGGTTAAGCCTTATTTTCTTAATTACTTAGGTTATAGGGTTCCGGGGGGCAGCTCTCACTTTGTTAAAAAATGTGTTGAAGCCACGTCAGCCCCTAGGCTAGATCCAAGTCGGGGAGAGGTCTTTTATGATCCCCACTGCCTAAGTGTTTAAGTCCTCGGTCTCATTTTTAATTCCATTTTTCCTATGCCTGAAGACTCTGGGGCAATGGCTCAGCCCTTAGCCAATCAGCCCATTGCAGACAATGAACAGGCGGTTACCGCCGCAGTCGAGCAGCTTTACAATACCTATCCCTTTCCGCCCGATCCGCTATCTGATGAAGCGCCTCCCGGCTATAACTGGCGATGGTACTGGCCTGCGGCCCATAGCTTCTGTACAGGAAGAGCACCAGAACAAAGCAAAATTCGTATTCTGGATGCAGGCTGCGGCACCGGCAATGGAACGGACTACTTGGTGCATCTCAACCCCGAAGCGGAAGTGGTGGCAGTGGACCTAAGTCCTGGCGCGATCGCCGTTGCAGAAGAGCGCCTCCGCCGCTCCGGAGCAGATGCAGACCGGGTCAGTTTCCAAAATCTCAGCATTTACGACCTCGACCAAGTCTCCGGAGAGTTCGATTTGATCAACTGCGTTGGCGTGTTACACCACATGCCCGATCCAGTACGGGGCATTCTAGCCCTGGCCAACAAACTCAAGCCCGGTGGCTTTCTTCACATATTTGTCTACGGGGAACTGGGCCGCTGGGAGGTGCAGTTAATGCAAAAGGCGATCGCCCTGCTCCAAGGCGACAAGCGCGGCGACTACAAAGATGGCGTTGCCATTGGTCGTTCTCTATTCAGTAGCTTGCCGGAGACCAATCGCCTCGTGCAGTACGAGAAGCAACGCTGGGCCGGAGAGAACCAGCGGGATGAATGTTTTGCAGACATGTATGTCCATCCCCAGGAAATTGACTACAACAGCGAGTCCCTATTTGAGTTAATTGATGCTTCAGGCCTAGACTTTCTCGGCTTTTCCAACCCAGACTTTTGGAATCTGGACCGGCTCGTGGGAGAAACCCCAGAACTAATGGAACGGGCAGCGGGCCTAAGCGATCGCCAACGCTATCGCCTCATTGAGCTCCTCGACCCCAATGTCACTCACTACGAGTTCTTCCTAGGCAAACCGCCCATTCAACGCAGTGACTGGTCAGACGAGACAGACCTAAGTCAAGCCAAAGCAAGCTGCAACCCCTGCCTCCACGGTTGGCCCAGCAAAATGGTTCTCAACCCCGACTACCGCCCGATCAACCTCTCAGACGAAGAGTTTGCCTTCATGGAACGCTGCGATCAGGCAGGAGGGGAAGCCACAGTCAGCCAACTCCTGGACGGGAGCGAATTCCCTCTCGAAAAAGTTCTGTCACTCTGGCAACAAAGCTTGATTTTTCTCGCTCTTTAGCAGATCAAAGTACCAGAAACAAGCAAAACCGGGATCATAGGGAGCCTTACGGAGTGAGGCTTTGACGCTTTTCTGAGTCAGGGAAGTTTCTATGAAGGATTGTTACCACCCGTGATATGCTGACACTTGGCTTGAATCTGCATATCTACCTAGTGAATGCTAGGAGTTTGGAGTGGATTTGACTTCTCCCGAAAATCTAAATGTGGATATATCCGAGGCGGAACCTGCGGCTGAAGCAGTGACGTCGATGTCGACTAATTCGATGGAGGAATTCTACGCTCTGCGTGATGAACTCCTGATAGTGACTCTGGTGGTGTCCGGTATAGCGTTCTGTGGTGTTTGGCTGTTTTACAGTTTCAACGCTGCGGGAAGTTACCTAATAGGTTCTTTGGTAGGCATGGTCTACCTAGGGATGCTTGCCAGAAATGTTGAGCGATTAAATTACGAATCTACGATTAGTAAGAATCGTTTGGCATTATTTGCAGTCTTGATCATCCTGGCTTGTCGCCTGGATCAAATTCAGGTGTTACCTGTTTTTCTCGGATTTTTGACCTTCAAAACGGCAATCATCTTCTACGCCCTTCGAATTACGCTTAAGCGTTAGTTTGCACACAAATTCCGGATCGGTCTTTGTGCGTTTCACGTCTTCATTGCCGCAGTGCAAATGTGACTATGATGATGCCGAATTTTCTGATTTTTTCTAACTTTCTTTCCCTTGCCGAGTTGGAAGTGGGTCGCCACTTCTACTGGGATCTTGGCGGCTTTAGTCTTCATGGTCAGGTCTTTTTGACCTCTTGGTTTGTGATTGGTCTCCTTGTAATTGCCACGGTACTTGCAGGTCGCGATCGCAAGCAGATTCCAACCGGATTGCAGAACTTCATGGAGTATGTTCTGGAGTTCATTCGGGATCTGGCCAAGAATCAGTTGGGTGAAAAGGAATATCGCCCCTGGGTACCATTTATTGGTACTTTGTTTTTGTTTATTTTCGTCTCAAACTGGTCTGGAGCACTGATTCCATGGAAGTTCATCGAGCTTCCCGAAGGTGAATTAGCTGCACCAACGGGCGATATAAACACAACTGTTGCTTTGGCGCTATTAGTTTCTTTAGCCTACTTTTACGCAGGCTTTAAGAAGCGCGGCTTGGGATATTTTTCCAAGTACGTTGAGCCAACTCCAATCCTATTGCCCATCGCAATTTTGGAGGACTTCACCAAGCCTCTTTCCCTAAGCTTCCGTCTGTTCGGAAATATTCTTGCAGACGAGCTTGTGGTTGCCGTTTTGGTGTTGTTGGTTCCCCTCTTCATCCCAATTCCAGTCATGATGCTGGGTCTCTTCACGAGTGCCATCCAAGCTTTAGTGTTCGCTACCCTCGCGGGTGCTTACATCCATGAAGCATTGGAAGGCCATGGTGACGACGACCATTAAGTCTTGTCTACGCTTTCAAGGGTTGATTGGTTTCGCTTTTCACTCGCAAGCTCTAAATGAATAACCCTGTTGTGACTTTGAGCTTGCTTGTTGTTTGAATGAATCCAACCTCAATTGAGGTTGGGAATTCATTTGTTTTTTTCGTCCTATATCTATCGACAAGGAAAGGAATCATGGACCCTATCGTTGCTGCTGCTTCAGTTCTGGCTGCTGCTCTTGCTATTGGTCTCGCTGCAATTGGCCCTGGTATTGGTCAAGGTAATGCATCCGGTCAAGCCGTTGCAGGTATTGCTCGTCAGCCCGAAGCAGAAGGAAAGATTCGCGGTACCCTGCTGCTCACCCTGGCTTTCATGGAGTCTCTGACCATCTACGGTCTGGTGATTGCACTGGTTCTTCTCTTCGCTAACCCCTTCGCATAAACACCGAATGAAAGGGTTTTAGCAATGTGTAGAGATGCTGGATTCAGAGCACTCTACACATTGCTGCGAATGGTTTAGATCCAAGTACCGTTTGAGTTGGTCTGCCTAGCTAAGCATCAATGTTGCCTCATGCTCATATTTGGCACTTGGCGCTTCTGCTAAGGCAATCACCAACGACCGAGGAGGCTTAAAGAAAATGTTTGATTTTGATGCAACGCTTCCTTTAATGGCAATCCAGTTTTTAATCCTGGTTGTCCTATTGGATAAGCTTTTTTACACCCCCTTTGGCAAAACGCTGGATGACCGTAGCGAATATGTTCGCTCCCGTCGTCTAACGGCCCAGGAACGCCTGGATAGCTCTAAAAAGCTGGCCGAGCAATATGAAGCTGAACTTGTGGATGCCCGCAAGGAAGGCCAATCTATTGTTGCAACTGCCCAAGCGGAAGCTCAAAAGGTGGCTTCGGCAGAAATTGCCGAAGCTCAGCAAGTAGCTCAGCGTCAGCGTGAAGCTGCTCAACAGGAAATCGATCAGCAGAAACAGACTGCCATGGCAGCCCTGGATCAGCAGGTGGATCAGTTGAGCAACCAAATCGTAGAGAAATTGCTGACTGCTGCCTAAGTTGAGACCATCGTGGATTACGCGCAGGTTTTTGGGACAGTAACACATGGGAACGTTGATTTTGCTGGCCGCAGAAGCCAGCCAAAGTAGTGAAGGGATTGGCTTAAACCTAAATATCTTCGAAACCAACATCATTAACCTGTCGGTTGTGATTGGCGTTTTGTTTGTTGTTGGTTCTAAGGCTCTCAAGAGCACGCTCTCCGAGCGTCGCGAGGGCATTTCGACAGAGATTAAAGAGGTGGAAGCCCGCCTTGCCAAAGCAGAGTCTGAACTGAAGCAACAGAAGCAGAACATTGCCGAAGCAAAAACCGAAGCCGAACGGATTCTGGCAGACTCGAAAGCTCGAGCCCAGTCTTCTAAGGAAGCGATTTTGGCCCAAGCAAAGCAAGATGTTGAGCGAATGGAAGCCTCTGCGGCTCAGGACCTGAATGCAGAGCAGGACCGAGTGATTGCAGAACTGCGGCAGCGAGTTGTGAGTCTTGCCCTTGAGAAGGTAGGTTCTCAGCTTCCGAGTCGTTTGGATGATGCATCTCAGAAGCAGCTGATTGATCGCTCTATCGCGGTTTTAGGAGGATAGTGATGAAGGGAAGTGCGGCGATGGCCGAAGTAATTGAACCCTATGCAGAGGCCTTAATGGCTTTGGCAAAGGACAGCAATTGCTTAGACCAGTTTGGGGAAGATGCATCTAGCATCATTGCAGTGATAGCAGGGTCTGATGAACTTTCAGGCTTAATGCTCAGCCCAGTCTTTGAGGCTGCGGAAAAAAAGGCGGTTCTGCGCCAAATTTTTGAGGGCAAGATTCAGCCCAACATGCTCAACTTCTTGATGTTGATCGTGGATCGTAAGCGGACAGCCTTTCTGACTGGGATTTGCAAGCGCTACAGCGAATTGCTGCGTGACATCAAGCAAATCGTTTTGGCTGAAGTCACCTCTGCTATTGAGCTAGATGATGCCCAACGCCAATCCATCACTGAGAAAGTGAAAGCCATGACAGGCGCTCAATCCGTTGAGATTGAATCCAAGGTGGATTCAGACCTGATTGGCGGTGTGATCATCAAGGTAGGCTCCCAAGTCGTCGATGCCAGCCTCAAAGGCCAGCTACGCCGCATTGGTATCAACCTCAGCCGTGCTTAACTCGTCATCTATCTCTCGGTCTTTAAATAGCCGCTAAAGATCAAGTCTTATATCCCTGGGCCATGGCCCAATCCGTAAACCCTTACCCTACAAACGATTTCCCATGGTAAGCATTAAGCCCGAAGAAATTAGCAATATTATTCGACAACAAATCGAATCCTATAGCGATGAAGTCAAGGTTTCCAATGTAGGAACCGTGCTTCAAGTTGGTGACGGCATTGCCCGCATCTATGGCCTGGATAAGGCTATGTCTGGTGAGCTGCTCGACTTTGAAGATGGAACTGTGGGCATCGCCCTCAACCTTGAAGAAGATAACGTTGGTGCGGTGTTGATGGGCGATGGCCTCAGCATCCAAGAAGGTAGCTCGGTGAAGTGCACCGGCAAGATTGCACAGGTTCCTGTGGGTGAAGCGATGCTGGGCCGCGTCATTGACGCCCTCGGTAATCCCCTTGACGGCAAAGGTGACATCGCCACCACCGAGACTCGCTTGATTGAGTCTATGGCACCTGGCATTATTGCCCGTCGCTCTGTGCATGAGCCCATGCAAACCGGCATTACCTCCATTGATGCGATGATTCCCATCGGTCGTGGCCAGCGTGAGCTTATCATTGGTGACCGTCAGACCGGCAAAACCGCAATTGCCATTGACACCATCCTCAACCAGGCTGACCAAGACGTCGTTTGCGTCTACGTTGCCATTGGTCAAAAGGCAGCTTCTGTTGCTCAAATCGTTGACGTATTGCGCGATCGCGGTGCTCTCGATTACACCATCATTGTTGCAGCAAACGCTTCTGACCCTGCAACCCTTCAGTACTTGGCGCCTTACACGGGTGCAGCCATGGCTGAACACTTTATGTACAACGGCAAGGCAACCTTGGTTGTCTATGATGACTTGTCTAAGCAGGCTGCTGCTTACCGTCAAATGTCCTTGCTGCTCCGTCGTCCGCCCGGTCGTGAGGCTTATCCTGGCGATGTGTTCTACTTGCACTCCCGCCTTCTCGAGCGTGCCGCTAAGCTCAGCGACGCTCTTGGCTCCGGCAGCATGACTGCTCTGCCTATCATTGAGACCCAGGCAGGTGACGTTTCGGCGTACATTCCTACCAACGTAATTTCGATTACGGACGGTCAAATCTTCCTGACGCCTGATCTGTTTAACGCAGGTATTCGCCCCGCCATTAACGTGGGTATCTCGGTATCCCGTGTGGGTTCTGCAGCTCAGACCAAGGCCATTAAGAAAGTGGCGGGTGTGATGAAGCTGGAGCTGGCTCAGTTTGATGAGTTGGCAGCATTTGCCCAGTTTGCATCTGACTTGGATAAAGCCACTCAGAACCAGTTGGGTCGCGGTGAGCGCTTGCGCGAGCTGATGAAGCAGCCCCAGTTCTCTCCTCTGCGCTTGCCTGAGCAAGTTGCTGTGGTTTACTCCGGCGTTAAAGGCATGATTGATGACTTGCCTACGGAGAAAGTGACTGCTTTTGTCACCGAACTGCGTGAGCAAATCAAAGGTTCTAAGTACTCTGACCTTGTGAATGAGTCTAAGAAGCTTGAAGGTGAAGCTGAAGGAATGCTGAAGGCAGCAATCGAAGAAGCGAAGAAGTCTGTCATGGCTGCGGCCTAGAACATTTCCCCAAGGCTTCTCTGGAATCCAGAGGAGTCTTGGGATTTTGATTCTTTGATAAACACTGAATTGGTCGAGCAGTTATGGCTAACTTAAAATCCGTTCGCGATCGCATTAAGTCGGTCAAGAACACCCGAAAAATTACTGAAGCAATGCGCCTCGTGGCTGCGGCCAAAGTGCGTCGTGCCCAGGAGCAAGTGCTCAACACTCGTCCCTTTGCGGATCGCTTGGCCCAGGTACTGAGCGGCTTGCAGGGTCGTCTCAAGTTTGAAGACGTTGACCTACCGCTGATGAATCAGCGTGAGGTCAAGAAGGTGGCACTGGTTGTGATCTCCGGCGATCGCGGTCTTTGCGGTGCATACAACACCAACGTGATTCGTCGCGGTGAAGAGCGTGCCAAGGAGCTCACAGCTCAAGGTATCGACTTTACCTATGTACTCATTGGCCGTAAAGCCAATCAATACTTCAAGCGCCGCGAACAACCCATCGAAGCCAGCTACACTGGCCTCGAGCAGGTGCCTACAGCAGAAGAAGCTTCAATGATTTCGGATGAGATTCTGTCTCTCTTCCTGTCTGAAGGCGTTGATCGCGTTGAGCTGATCTACACCAAGTTTGTTTCCCTAGTGGCGTCTCGCCCTGTGGTTCAAACACTGTTGCCCCTGGACAGTCAAGGTTTGGAAGCCAGCGATGACGAAATCTTCCGTCTGACCACTCGCGGTGGCAACTTTGCGGTTGAGCGTGAGTCAGTTGACAGCGCGCCTGAGGAACTACCGGGCGAAATGATCTTTGAACAAGATCCCGCTCAGATTCTCAACGCTCTTCTACCGCTGTATCTGACCAATCAGATGCTGCGTTCTATGCAGGAATCCGCAGCGAGTGAGCTTGCTGCTCGGATGACGGCCATGAACAACGCGAGCGAGAACGCCAACGAATTGGTTGGCAAGCTGACGTTGGAGTATAACAAGGCCCGTCAGGCTGCGATTACCCAAGAGCTACTGGAAGTTGTGGGTGGTGCTGAGGCACTAGCTGGTTAATCAACTTGCTTGAGTGGTAGTCACTTCAAAATGACATTAACAAAACCCGTTCTTTGAGCGGGTTTTGTTGTGTTTAGGTGGCGCAGCTGCTAAGGAATCAGGGACAATAGCTGACATAGCATCGACGTTTATTACTGTTTTTAATTCGACCCATGGCAAATACTTACTCAGTTGAATTGGTGCGCGACGGCAATAGCCAAACCATTCAGGTCAGAGACGACCAAACGGTTTTGGAGGCTGCGGGTGAGGCCGATGTTGAATTGCCTAGCTCTTGTATGGCTGGGGTTTGCACGACCTGCGCTGCCAGGGTTTTGTCTGGGGAAGTTGATCAGCCAGATGCCATGGGAGCAAGTGCGGAGCTACAGGAGAAAGGCTTTGTGCTGCTTTGTGCTGCCTATCCTCGCTCTGACCTAAAGATTGAGACCCATCAGGAAGATGAGCTGTATCGTTTGCAGTTTGGTCAGTTCCAAAACTAATCTATCTCTGCATTTTCCAGTGAGAAAAAGAGGGCTGTTGTTGCAACAGCCCTCTTTTTCTTTATGAAGTGATATAGCAATCTGCGAAAAGAAAAGTGCAAGCGATGGCGTCAGCAGGGCTGTCACTCAAGTGTTTCGGCGATGAACTGACCCTTCTGCGGATTGCTATATCGAGAGATATAGTAGCCTCAATTTTCTATGGAAGAAGCAACTCCTGAGCCTCCGGTTCAATCAATGCTGGGTCTATCACTTCCGAAACTTGATCACAATTTCTCAGAAGTGCATTTCAAATGCTTTAGATTAAAATTCGAGTAACGCTGCGGGCGCATTCTCAGACAGGGGCGAATCACCTTCCAATTGGTTTTCAATCGTGACAACGGTAATCTGTTGTTCCGGCGAATAGAACATACTGCTACTCACACCAGGAAATCCGCCCGTGTGGCCAATCAGATTTCCAATCATGGGACCAAAGGGAAGTTGCAGCCCCAAACCATATCTCGCTGAATTGCCATCAGGCAAACTATCTTGCACCATTTTTTCAAAGGTCGCTGGCGCTAGGAGTTCACCATTGTTAAGCGCTTCTGAAAAGCGCGTCAGGTCGAGAACGGTGGACACTGCACCGCCTTCACCGAAGCCTCGGGCGCTGGGATGAAAGGGCACGGGGACGAGTTGAGAGACATCTGACAAGCCGTTATATTCTGGGGCAGCAAAATCGATGTAGCCCTGGGGAAAGTCTTCAGGGGTTGATGCGGTTGTGACGATGGAGCTGTTGTCCATGCCTAGGGGGTCGAAGATGCGGGTTGCAAATTGTTCAGCTAGGGTTGCGTCCGTGGAAGCTTCAATCACCAGACCCAGGAGCGCGTAGTTGGTGTTGCTGTAGCTAAAGCGATCGCCGGGTTCAAAGTTGGAAGTCTCCCCATAAACAAGCGAGATAAAATCTTCTGGTTGCCAAACAAAACTGGGATCGTCCAGGAGCACAGCCTCAAAGTCGTCATCTAACATTTCAGGAATGCCGCTACTGTGATTGAGTAATTGGCGCAGGGTAATGGTTTCGCTGTTTTCGATTTTGCCCACAACCTGGGGCAACTACTGGGCGAGGGTATCATCTAGGCTGAGCTTGCCCTCTTGCATGAGCTGAAGGGTTGTCACCGCAGTCATTGTTTTAGTGATGCTGCCAATGCCGGAGCGGCTGTCGGCTGACATGGCTGTGCCTGCTTCGAGATCGGCAAAGCCATTGGCTCCACTCCCTTCAGAGCAGGCTCAAATCGCATTCAAGATGATTCGAACTATTGAGAAGGAGTTAGTCGACTCAAGGTACTCCTATATCTATCAAGCTATGCCTTACCCACAAGTCCTGAAACACTTGTCAGAAGAGAGGTTCAGACCTAGGAAGATCGCCATATTATCCCAAGTTTTCCCTCTAATGAGCGACAAGCCGGGATCCCCGAAAGCCAGAGCACCCATTGTCTCGTTCAGGGTTTCGCAAGAAGAGAATTTTAATGAGAAAAAGAACCTTTGCTCGATCCCCAGAATGACCTCTATACAAGCATTTTAACTATTTACACAAGCAGGGATTTTGTCAATAGATTCTTACAGCGGTATTCCAGGAACGATACAACACCCAAACAATAAATCAATAGAGAGTTGATAGTAGAAATAATAGGTGAATTTCGTCTAGATACAAAATCATGCAGTAAAGATAATTAGGCTGTAATTAAGGTACTAAATCTTGACTTTTGTTGTGGTCATATGAGCTATAAAATCCCACCTGACAAGCTAATTAGTAGTTTGCATCAAAGAGGTGAATTACTGAATCTGGTTAATCTTCTCTTGCAAATGGAGGAATGTGTAAAGAAATTCGACTCTAAACATATTATTCTGTTTTTGCTTAGTGCTCCCCAGGGGATTGAAGCTGAGATCAAAGAGAAGATATTCTTTAAATTCGATGAATATGAAGGTGGTATTATCCTGGACACTGTCTATTACAGTAAACGAGCAATAGATAGAGCACAAAAGAATTTTTATGCTTTTTGGCTCGCTGCCGCTTGTTTTTTTGCATATCTTTTTATCTGGATTCATTTTTTCGCCTGGCCAGATCCAAGAAATATACTTCTAGGAATTATCTTCGTATTTTGCCTTCTTCTTCTGTACTTCATCTCATATAGAAATATTTTTGTTAAGCTGCTCGACACCTTTTTGTGGTTAAAAAAACTTCGTGGAATATTTGTATTAAATCTACTAATGAGCTTCAAGAGAATATTGATGTCTTACATCGACATAAAACCGAGATTGAAAGAATTAGAAATCAATGTGAAGTAGAGTCTGCTCTTGGGCAGTCTGCAATTAGAATTTTGTCGGAAGAGCTGTCGATTAATCACCATTTGTCAGTATTGGTTGCAGAAGTTTGTAAGCTTGAATACGAAAATACTTCGAAGTCTATCTTAGAAATACTTGAGTTTTCATCCCAAGCGAGATCTTTCCAGAACAAAGAGTCCGAGAAGGAAGTTTTAATAAATGAAACTCTCAAGGAGAAAATACTTAAAGAAATCCAAAAGTATATCCCAACACCAGAGGGTGAGCCAGACTTTGAAAATCGCGCAGGAAGAAGGCTTGAGGATGAGTTTTCATACGAAAATGAGAAATCAGTA
>CALIGI010000158.1 GCA_938021205.1 uncultured Pseudanabaenaceae cyanobacterium | reverse complement strand
CGTGGTTTACGTCACCGGCGATGCCCGGCTCGGCAGTCTTGTGCCAGTCAAAATCACCGATGCAGATATCTACGATCTGCATGGAACTGTCGCTACGGCGGCAGATGTCTTGGCGGTGCCCGCGGTGGCCGCCCGTTAGCGTTTGGAAATGAAGACCCAGTCCTTGCTGGGTCAGCCTGGGCCGTGATCGCGGCTTCGGCTTTAAAACTTTTCCAGTTGCGCATTGTCAACGGCGCGTCCGCGCCACCATGTTTAGAGAATAAATGACAGTTACTTTTGCAAGCCTCGGCCTTTCTGAAAGTCGCATCGCTAAACTCACGGAAATGGGCTTTGAGGAGCCGACTCAGATTCAGGCTGAAGCCATTCCTGAGTTGTTAGCGGGCCGTGAAGTTCTAGGCCAGGCTCAAACAGGTACGGGTAAGACGGCTGCTTTTGCGCTCCCTATTTTGGAGCGTGTTGATCCCCGTAACCGTAACGTCCAGGCGTTGGTGCTGACCCCGACGCGGGAATTGGCCCAGCAGGTGGCTGAGGCCATGCGCGAATTCAATGTGGCTCCGCCTCGCAGCGAAGATGGCGATCGCGTTTTTCGCCCCCAAATTTTGACGGTTTACGGTGGTCAGTCCATCGAACGCCAAATCCAGCGCTTGGATCGTGGCGTGCAGATTGTGGTGGGTACGCCAGGTCGTATCTTGGACCTGCTGCGCCGCAAGTGCCTCAACCTAAGCAAGGTTGAATACTTGGTTCTGGACGAAGCTGACGAAATGCTCAGCATGGGTTTCCTTCCCGATGTGGAAACTATCCTTAGTGAGGCTCCCGAGGAGCGCCAAATGGCATTCTTCTCGGCAACCATGCCTCCTTCTATTCGCCGTCTGTCCAGCCAGTTCTTGAAGGACCCGGTTGTGATCAAGGTGAAAGCCCAGGTCACGACTAGCCGCATTAATCAAGTGGTGTACAGCGTGCCTCGGGGTTGGTCAAAAGCTAAAGCACTGTTGCCGGTGATGGCCTTTGAAGAGCCTGAATCCGCAATTATCTTTGTGCGCACTCGCCGCACCGCTGCTGAGTTGACAAGCTATCTCCAAGGCTCCGGCTACAGCGTGGATGAATACCACGGTGACCTCAGTCAATCCCAGCGAGAGCGGATGTTGGAGCGCTTTAAGTCTAAGCAGGTGCGTTGGGTTGTGGCCACTGATATTGCCGCTCGCGGTATCCATGTGGATGATTTGACCCATGTGGTCAACTTCGACCTACCTGACAGCGTTGAGAACTACGTTCACCGCATTGGCCGGACGGGCCGTGCCGGTAAGGATGGTACGGCGGTTGTTCTAGCCCAAGGCTATGACCGCCGCAAGCTTCGCGACATTGAATATCACACAAAGCAGGCCCTAGAGCCTCGCAATGTGCCCACTCGTGCTCAAATCGAAAATCGCCATTTGGAGCGCTTCAAGGAGCAGGTCAAAGAGGTTCTGGGGGGTGAGCGTGTTGCTTCCTTCTTGCCCATCGTCTCTGAACTCTCTGAAGAGTACGATCCCCACACCGTAGCTGCTGCTGCCTTGCAGATGGCCTATGACAAGACTCGTCCTGCTTGGCTGAGTCCTGAGTGGGGTGAGGATGCTCCTGATGATTATCGTGCTGCCCGCCGTGGTGGTGGCGGTGGCGGCGGTCGAGGCCGTAGTGGTGGAAACTACCGTGGTGGTGGCGGTAGCCCTCGTCGTCGTGCTGGGGGCGCGAAGGCTCCTGCACCCATTAAACGTAGCAAGTCTTAAGCCTCTGAAAGGCTGCTTTTAATTGAGAAAAGCGATCGCAAGACACCTTGCGATCGCTTTTCTTTTGGAATGTTGTGGAACTTTTGGTCTCTATCGTTAGCGAGACAGTTGGGTGATTGTTTGGAGCATTGCATCACTCTGATTGAAGTCTGGAAAGATATGTCGAGCTCCAGCCTGAGAGATGGCCGATGCCTGGCCTCCCGTGGCGATGCCAATGAACTGATACCCCGCAATGGTTGAGGCTTTTACATCCCAGATGCCATCGCCGATATAGATGCGTTGCTGGAAGCCAGGGACTTGGTAATGGTTGAGCGCGCGGTTGTGAGCGATCGCCATGATGGCCTCTCGCCCTTGGGCATCGCTGGCGGAAGCGAAGGGGAGGCCGTCGGTGGGCAATTGGGCGTGGTGGAGTTTGGCTTTGGCACAGCTATCCCAGCCACCGGTTGCAATGGCAAGGGCGATGTCACGTCTCTGGCGTAGGTGATTGAGAAAGGCGATCGCGCCTGGTATGGCTTGGCAGGAGTGAGGATGACTGGCGAGGGTTGCCCTGATGCGGTGGGTAAAGGCCGAGCGGAATTGCTCAATAAAAAGTGTTGAGGCTGGGCAGCTGAAGACCTGTTGATGAAGGGCAGCAGTGATACCTGAATTGGTGACCTGGGGATAGCTGCGCCAATCGCTATTGATTTCATCAACGGAGAACTGGGCCTTGGCGGTTTCAATGTAGCAGCGATCGTCAATTGCCCCTGCATCTAGCAAGGTTCCATCGATGTCGAACATGATCAGAGTTTTGGGGACTGCACTGTTCATCATTGTTTTCTAACCCTGCGCACAAAAGGGCCAAGCCGTAGAAATTTAGCTTGGCCTAAATGGCCTCGAAATATTCTGTGATGTAGACCTGGACTCAGATCTAGTAATGCAAGGCCGGATGCCATGGTTAGGGAATGATTTCTTTCTTCAGCTCTTCCAATTCCTTTTCTAGCTCCCAGCGGCGGAACTTCTCATCTAGTTGATCGTTGCTGCCTGAGCGGTGGCTGGCACTTTGGGTCCAGCCGTTGGTCTCGGAGGTGTTTGCCGAGGTGCTAGCCGCAGCGCGGGCGGCTTGGGCAGCAATGATCTTGGTCTGGACTTCTTTGCGGCGTGCCTGGATTTGTAAAACCAGTTCTTGGCTGCGCTTCATGCGCTCCTTGACGCCCTGCATTTGGCCCCAGAGTAGATTGCCCTGACGTAGGAGGGCGGCTTCCCGTTCCTGGGCCGGGCCGACGAGGTCAGTGCGCTCAGCTTGCTTAGCCTTTTCAATGCGCTCATGCCACAGCTGGACTTCCTTGGCGGTGCTCAGGATATCGTCCCGTAGGCGTTTCTCCTGGCGCTGTAGGTCTGCTAGGAGACCCATGGCATCGGCTTCCTGCTGTTCTAGTTGCTCCTCCAGGGCCTGGAGTTCCAGATGGGGGTTATTGCGCAGAAATTCCTCCAGGCGCGTTTCTAAAAAGTTGTTTAGATCGTCGAATAAACCCATAGTCCTGACTCCAAATACCTAGACTCCAGATGGTTGATGCAGATCCTGAGTAATGGTCGCTAGGGAGCGCCACCGTTCCCGCGATAACAATGCCTCAGAACTATGCCCTATCTAAACGTTTATTGTCGGTGAGTTGCCATGGGAACACATCCAACGAACCTTTAGGGGGTAAGGCCCCTTTTATACGCTATAGATGTGGTTTTTCCTAGGCTTTGTCTAAACGACGGTTTGGATGTGAGAAGCCTCAGGGTTATGCTGTACTGAAAATTGGCAGGATAACCCTGAGGAGCAATTCAGGGGGCTGATGCGTGAGGTGAACCTTAAGATTTAGAAGGTTTGTCCCACGAAGACAGAACGGATTTCGCCATTGCGGCGCACAATTGCTTCGCTATTCTTGGCTTCCACTAAGGTCCAACCGCTTGAGCCGATGCGCTCGCCCAGGCTAAAGCGACGGGTTACACCGTTTAGTTCGAACAGAGCCGCCGAGCTGTCACCCAGCTCCAGTAAACCAACGAGGGTGTGTTCTGTGGTTGTTAGGGGTTGGGCAGCAATGGCTTCACCAGGGGAGGCTGGGGCCGATTGGCTGGCTTGGGGCTGAGCTGCTGTGGCAATTGCTGCTCCGGGTTGAACGACTGCGCTAGGAGCGATCGCGGTTTGGCTGGGGAGGAAGGTACCATTGGCGGTGAGATTCGGCACGGGGACGCCAGGAACCACGGGAACGAGGCCCTGGGGGGTTTGGTAAACGGGAATATAGACCCGCTCTAGGATGGTGCCTGGTGGCACCGCAGCTGGGGCTGTACCTAGACCACCGGGAATGGTGGGAGTGACGACCGGAGCCGCTGGGACGACCGGTGCTGGTGCAGTCGCGACGACTGGGCTAGTAAGCCCTGCGAGGCTTGTTGTTGCAGTGGGTTGTTGTGAGGCCAGGGCTTCCAGGGATTGCTGAATGTAGTTCGCAAATGCCTGATTCGGTGCCTCTACTGTGGCTGCGGTAGGCACGGTTGCTATGGTCTCTGCTGCGGGGGCTTGGCCAGTCACTTGTTGGAAGAGAGCCTTGTAATTTCCCCAGTTGCTGATGCAAAGTGCCAGGGCTCCCGCACAGGATAGCAAGGCGGCGGCCCAGAGAATTCGTAGGGACCAATCAGGCTTTTCGCTAGTTGTATCAGCATTTGATGCTGCTTCTGCTGTCTTGGGCTCAACAACCGTTTCTGGCAGAGCTGATTCTGTGGGGACAACAACAGATAGCGGTGCTGCTGTGCCGTTAACAAAGGTTTGAACCGGTGTAGGGGCTGTAGCGACTTTTTCTTTGAGGATTTCGCCCGTTTCTAGAGAATGTTCGATTCCCTGGAATAAGTCATCCATCAGTTGCTCAGCGTACTGATCAACGGAAAGAACGTTGGATTCAATTGCCTTATCCATGACCGCAGTTTCGCCTGTTGGGTTGTTATTCATGCGAACGGCATCAGCCTTAAATTGATCCATGGTGGGGGTCACATCC
>CALIGI010000157.1 GCA_938021205.1 uncultured Pseudanabaenaceae cyanobacterium | reverse complement strand
CTCTACGTCCAAAACGATCGCACCGCTGCCGAGCAACGCTATCGCCAATGCAAAACCCCTTTCCCCGAAGAAGCGAATACCAACACCTTCTTCCCCATCCCCATCACCAATTCCAGCCAACTTAGCCCTAGTGCCCAAACCCTCTGGCAAAGTGCCCAAACTAATTCCAGAGCCGCCGTCGCCCCCCTCCAACAGCTCAACCAACAACACCCCGAATTCACCCCTGCCTACATCAACCTTGCCGAAGCCCTCAAAGAGGCTGGCAAAAAAGAGCAATCCCTCGAAGTCCTGGAACAAGCCGCCATCCGCTTCCCCGGCGATGCCGACATCGCCAAAGCCCGCGTAAGCAATCTGCGTGCCAATGGCGATCGCCTTGATGCTTCCATCGCTGCAAGATTATTTTCCATCGTTAACCCTGACCACCCCGAAGCCAAACAATTTGAAGAACTCGCCGACAAACACCTCGGCGACTTCAAAGGCCGAATCAAAACTGAGTACGTTGGTAAAAGCGTCGCCACTACGGCTTGCAGATTCTTCCTTCGTCGCTTATGTGGTCCTCAAACCATCTCAGAAACAGTAGAGATGGCTCGCATGATCATTGACGGTGAAAGCAAAATGGGTGCACGTTTTGCCCAAGCCACTGCCACACAAAACAAGCAACAAGGCACACTGGTCGAAGACCCCGTTATCGTCGGCTACGTCACCCGCATCGGCAAAGACCTTGCAGCCCTAATGGGGCGAGACGAATTTGAATACGAGTTCTACGTCATCGAGGATCCATCGATCAATGCCTTTGCCCTTCCGGGTGGCAAAGTCTTCGTCCACACCGGAGCAATTTTTGCTGCCGACTCCGAAGCAGAGCTAGCTGGACTCCTCGGCCATGAAGTTGCCCATGCCGTCCTCTCCCATGGTTACCGTGGCATTGCGAACAAACGGTTTCTCAGTTCACTCAGCACCTCAGCACCTGGCGGAAACCTAGGCCAATATGGCCTACAACTCGCTAGCCTGAAACTAAGTCGTAACCAGGAACGCAGTGCTGATATCCTCGGAGCCCGAGCCCTTGCAGGCTATGGCTACGCTGCCGATGGCCTCCACAACTTCTTTGCTGCCTTAGATGAACAATCCGCTAACCGTGGTGCTGAATATCTTTCAACCCACCCCGCCCCAGATACTCGCATGAGCTATCTCCGCGCCATCATCCAGCAAAACGGCTACAACCGTTATGCCTACGAAGGCGTAAAAGAGCATGAACGAATTGAACAGCGCGTAAGGCAGTTGCTTGAGCAGTAGCCTCACTCCAGCACCATTGTTTGCAAAAATAGAGAGGGGTCGCTCGTTGTTTGAGGCCCCTCTCTTTATTGTTTCTCAATACTCCTCGCCTCAATTCCTACAATCACTTTCTGAATGGGTAACATGACCTAAAAAATGGGCACTAGTCTGCTTTGTGAAGAAGGATCGCCATACTCCATACAAGGTAAGGCTTCTAGCAATCTATCTACAAAAATCTTAAATCCTTCGCAGGATAGGGCTTTCACCTGATTGCTCCCTACTTTCCAGGCTACTAGTACTCAGTGGCGTAAGTCCTTCGACTAATTCTTGCTAAGGCTTCTTACTCGGCATGGTCTGTGCGAGAATAGATAGTCTGGACATTTGCGCCCAAAAGTACTAGTGCGGCGGCGATCTTGTCTCTCTCCCTCTCCTATCCAACGCACCCATCTTGACTGAAAAGCCTGAACTATCGAGTCCAGGCTTCTATTATGCCTTGTTTGTCCTTAAATTCCAGATTCTCGAAATATTCGTTAAAGTGGAACTATCCCTTCGACGTTCAACCGGAGCGAAGCAATGCTGGATCTCTACTATTGGCCCACGCCCAATGGCCACAAAATTACGATATTTCTGGAAGAGGCTGGGCTGGACTACCGCATCGTGCCAGTCAATATTGGGGCAGGAGAGCAGTTCAAGCCAGAATTCCTCAAGATTTCACCCAATAATCGCATGCCAGCCTTAGTGGATTCTGACCCAGCCGATGGTGGAGAGCCGGTGTCATTGTTTGAATCCGGAGCCATCTTGATGTATTTGGCTCAGAAGGTAGGGCGCTTCTTACCCGAGGACTTGCGCGATCGCACCCGCGTGACAGAATGGCTCTTTTGGCAGATGGGCGGCCTGGGACCGATGCTGGGCCAGAACCACCATTTCAGCCAATATGCTCCTGAAAAAATTGATTATGCCATCCAGCGTTATGTGAATGAAACTCATCGACTCTACGGTGTGTTGAACAAGCAACTGGCTGGGCGAGAGTTCATTGCTGGAGATTATTCCATTGCAGATATGGCCTGCTATCCCTGGATTGTTCCCCATGAAAAGCAAGGGCAGGATCTGGCAGATTTCCCTGAACTGAAGCGTTGGTTTGAAGCCATGACAGCGCGATCTGCGGTGATACAGGCCTATGAAAAGGGAAAGGCTGTTTCCAGTGAGCCAACGGTGACGGAGAAAGCAAAGAATGTGTTGTTTGGGCAGCGTTAGAGAGAGAAGGGTGGGAGCCGTTGATGCGATCGCCCAAGAAATTCTTTCATCTAGAACAAGCCCCATCAGTTCTAGGGGATGTTTGGAAAGTACCTGTGCTTATAGCAGCTAGGGCTATCAGAAGCAAAATTGATATCCCTTCAAGACAACATCAAGGGAGTAACGTCGTCATCGAGCTGCTTTGCTGGCGTTCCAAACAGATTCTCAGAGGCGATGGTCGTGGAGCATAGGCCTACAATCCACCGCCTGCTTAGAAAATACGGTATCTCAAGATTTAATCAATCTGACGATTCTATTCCCTATTCCCAGCCTCCGCACATCATGTAAGACTTATTCAAACCCATGAACTTTTCAGCATGAACTTGGGCACCAGGAAACAGATGCTTAAGCTGACGTTTGCTGAGGAGTTGAACACTTAAAGCCAATTCTTTCGCAGCTTCACGACCCGTGGTTCTAGGTCTCCAGCCTAGATTAAAGTTCTGAATTAACAGCGTCTTTAGCCACAAAGGGAAAAACTGGAATAGTGGGAACAGAAAGTGAGGCTCTACAGGGAAAAAGAGGTTGGGAGTTTGGAGGAAATACCGCTGACCGACGCGACAAACCTCTGCGGCCATGCGAGCTTGATCTTCAAAATTCCCCACATGCTCAATCACAGAGTTTGAGAACACGATATCAAATTCACTATCTTGATACTCTGGCATTGCTCGAGCATCACCCGAAACAGTCTGAATATGCGCGTATTCAGAAGAAACAGGCTCAGTATTAATAATCGTGATTTGAACTTGACTGCAATCATACTGAGTGAAGCCTGCTCGCTCCCAAGTGGTTGCGCGTCCACCCACGTCTAAGATTTTAATAGGTTGATTTTTTGTTTTGAGCAAAGATTCAAATAATGCCCGAAATAGCTCAAACCGTTTCTTTCGCAACTCCGTAGAAAGAGAGGAACCATTCTTCTCATCAACCCAACGAGTAAAAACCTTAGTGGCCATGTGAGTTTGCTAATTTGGTGTCAGTGCGGCAATCAATAGGTATTTCATGTAGCTTTTTGACTCGACGAATTCAGCCTATACACTTGCAAAAGAGTCGTCCATAACTTCGTCAGATTTCTACAATATCTTGACAAGGTATTTATTCGCTCAAGCGGAATGAACCCTAGCAGAGAAAATAGTGAAGACCCATAGCAATTTCAGGCCAGGAAGAAATCCTCATGGGATAATCAAGATATTCCGTTCTTCAAGGCGCTATGCCCCAATACTTCGCAACTGTAGCCCGCGACCTCGAGACACTAGCCGCCCAAGAGCTAGAAGAACTGGGTGCCCATAATGTCGTTCCTGGCTTTTGCGGCGTTTCCTTCGAAGGCGACCAGACCATGCTCTACCGGGTCAATCTCCAGGCCAAACTGCCCTTCCGCATCCTCCAACAGCTCAAAATCTTCACCTGTCCCAATGCTGATGCTCTCTACAAAGGCATCAAAGCCATCGACTGGCAGGAATTCCTCGATCCCGGTTACACCCTTGCTGTCAACGCAACCGGTAAAAACAGTGAACTCAACCATAGTCACTTCACCGCCCTCCAGGTGAAAAACGCGATCGTGGACCAGCAGGAAGAACGCCTCGGCGAACGCTCCAGCGTGGACACCCACGAACCAGACGTGCGAATCAATGTCCATATTCGCCGGGACAAATGCACCGTCAGCCTTGATAGCTCTGGCGACAGCCTGCACCGCCGGGGGTATCGCCCCGCCATGGGTGATGCTCCCCTAAAAGAATCCCTCGCGGCTGCCCTCATCAAGCTCTCTGGCTGGCAACCCGACCAGGTATTTTTTGATCCCCTCTGTGGCTCCGGCACCTTGCCTTTGGAAGCTGCATTGGCCGCATTGAACATTGCACCGGGCATGTTTCGCGATCGCTTCGGCTTCGAAACCTGGCCCAACTTCAACAAAGACCTCCTCGAAAAACTCATTGCCGAAGCCGAGGTCGCCCAACGCACTGAGCTTCCTGCCTTCATCGGCGGTAGCGACGGCAGCATCGGTGTCATCGAACAGGCCCGCGCTAACGCCCGCCACTGTGGCGTCTCCCAGCAAGTCACCTTCCAACTCCAGGAACTCGCCGAGGTCCAGGCTCCCGCTGACAGCGGTGTCCTCCTCTGCAACCCACCCTACGGCGAGCGCATCGGGAATCCCGAAGAACTAGGGGAATTCTACAAACTCCTCGGCGATGTACTCAAGCAGCGCTTCAAGGGCTGGAATGCTTACATCCTCAGTGGCAACAAGGAGCTAGCACGAAACATTCGCTTGAAATCCGCCCAGCGTATCCCGATTAATAATGGTGGGTTGTCTTGCCAACTGATGAAGTATGAGATGTATTAAATAAAAGGGGAGGAGGTTGTTTCAGGATCTAATTTTGCTTGGATTCATAAAACTGCCGCGCCCCATTCCCTAAAACATAAATTAACCCGGCATTTCCCGTTACACCGATCGCCGCCCCCACCACAGGCACCAACTCCGCCGCACTCAACCCCGCCTTCAACGCACTTGTCCCCGCCAACGCCAACCCAAAAATCGACAACACCTCCCCTCGCCGACTCCGATCCGTCAATCTCGGTTTGACAAGGTTCGACGAAAGCTACGAGGAGTTGGTGGTGGTGTATATTTCCGTAGCTCCTTAATCACCTGCTCACAGCACCAATCCACTGGCTTGCGAGGATTTCGTCGCATGCTTTCCTTAAGCAGTCCGATCGCGGCCTGCTCGTCCTGAGTCAAGTTCAGCAGTTCGCGGTAAAGCTTGCGGCGGACCCGCTGTATGGGGCGCTCTGGCTGGGCCTTGTATTCCGGCGTACTGTTGAGCCAACCTTTCACTTCCAGAAACTTTTGCACTTCTTGAACAGCACGACGATGCCAAGAGAGGCGATCGCTAGCCGAGCTCTGGGAGGCGTTTCGACCTCGGCTCCTCCCCTTATGAGCATTGCCAAAACGATTGCTAAGGCCATTGCCCACCAGTTGACCGGGCTCCAGAGTCAGCAGCACGATGAGGGCACTCGCTCCGCTGACGGTCAGTAGTAACTTCAACCACATACTCCAATGATTTCCTGCACCGCTTGGCCACCAGGCTTGGGCATCGTCAAAGACCTCCGTTGCCGGTAAATCATCCAGGTTGTGACTAGCCGGTTGAGCTATATCTGGGGGTGAAGTAATCGAAGTAGGTTGCTGCAAGGCAAATGCAGCCCCCGCATTTTGGCGCGCGTAGTCAAAGTTTTTGCCATATTCCACGACCTTTTTTTGAGCCGTGGCATAGCGGGGATGGTCGGTCGCCACAGCTTTCATTTGGGTGACAGCCTGGTGCCAGCTTGTCGCAACGGTGGCCCATTGCTGGGGGGCTTGGGCCGTTTGGGCAGCAACAGCGGCGGTCATGGCTGCGTTGACGGCTTCTCGAAAAGGTTCGCTCTGGGCTGCGGTTGCAGTGAGATTTTCGACCTGGCTTCCTTCCTTTGTTGTAGATGCGTCATTTGCTGAGACAGGCTGAGGGGCTACGCTGCCGTCATTGCGAAATAGCTGCACAGCATAGACTTCGCCATCGGTCTCATCAACGGTAATGCCAAAGCCAAACTGATTGAACTGACGGTTGAGCAAATTCTCGCGATCGCGTCGCTCATACATCCACTCCCGCTCTAACAGTGCAATCCGACGATAGGTTAGCTGGTCATCCTCACCTTGAACCGCAATGTTTTCTGCGACAAACCCCTGTCCGCCTAGCGCTGCAAAGCGCTCACTGGGAGCTTGTCCTTCGGGACTAAAATTCGATAGAAAATCCCGCTTGGCCATATCCTCAGCATGCTTCTGAGCTGTTTCTTCTAGGCGAGGATCGGCGATGAGGGGAGACAGACCATTGGCCTCGCGATCGCGATTCACCAGCTCCAATGCCCTTTCGCGAGCCTTCGCTAGATCCCGGTCAAAGTGGGCATTGAAGACATGAATGCCGCCATTGCCAATCTTCCAACCATCACCACCAGGCCCGTTGTAGAAGAAGAGGAAATCGCGACCAAAGGTCAGTAAGCCACCGCCAATAATGAGGCTGGCGATCACAGCTCGCGCCCGCGAACCTGGGTACCAATGGGAGCGGGTACCGTTTTCCGAATTTCTCATGGATAGTTGCTGTGGACCTAGGGCTGTTGTCAGTGCGTATTGCACGCATCATCTGAGCGGTAGTCCTAGCACCCCCACGTATGATTCAGCTTGCCCAGTTTGGGAGATGGCTCAACAACGAGAAATATTGGGTTTTGAGAGAATTTTTCAGGAAGATTCTGAAGATTCTGAACTCCCTTACTTTATGCCTCGAAGCATCATGATTGATCTCCAAAAACGATGGAGATAGGCATCGGAACATGGGAGAAATATTGTCTCACCGCACTCCACTCGCTCCCGATACCTATCCCCGTTTGCCCAATGCCCTCACAAAGTATCTATGACCGAACTTAGAGACCCTCTGCAAGCCTCCTGTGGAGCTTATGCCTCTACTATGCCGTAACCTCCTCCACCCGGTGTTTGAATTGCGATCGTATCGCCAGCATTAACCTCTACCGTTGCCGTTGCACCTAGTAATTCACTGCTACCCTCTGCCCGGTTCAACTGAGTGCGACCCACCTGGCCTGCCCCTCCCCCTGCCAGGCCAAAGGGCTCGGTCTCTCGACGGCCAGACAGGATATTGGCCGTCATGCTCTGACGAAATCGAATGCGTCGCTGCACACCATTGCCCCCGGCATATTGCCCGGCTCCGCCGCTGTCCTGGCGAATGGAAAAGACCTCCAGTAACACTGGAAAACGCAGCTCTAAAACCTCTGGATCGGTCAGGCGCGAATTGGTCATGTGGGTTTGCACAGCATCAGTGCCAGCAAAGCCTGGTCCTGCTCCAGAGCCCCCGCAGATAGTTTCGTAATACTGATACTGATCATTGCCAAAGGTGAAATTATTCATCGTTCCCTGGGAGGCTGCAAGGACGCCCAAGGCTCCATATAAGGCGTCGGTTACGGCCTGGGAGGTTTCCACATTGCCTGCCACGACGGCGGCGGGATGAGATGGGTTGAGCATACAACCTTCTGATAAACGGATGTCCAAGGGCTTGAGACAACCGGCATTGAGGGGGATCGGTTGGTCGACTAACGTGCGGAAGACGTAGAGAACGGCTGCCTTCGTTACCGCTAGAGGCGCATTAAAGTTGCTAGATTGTTGGGGAGAGCTACCGCTGAAGTCGATCAGCGCAGTGCGTGCCTCTGGGTTGAGTGTAACTTCCACCTGAATCTTTGCACCGCAGTCCATGGGAACCTGATGCTTGGAGACAAGGCTTTGACCTTGGTTGAGCCGTTGGGTGCAGAGTTTGGCGATCGCGGCCCTCACCGCCTGTTCTGCATTGTCCTGCACATGGGCCATGTAAGCCTGGACGGTATCGAGGCCGAATTGCTCGACCATGTGTTGCAATTCCTGAACGCCTTTGTTGTTCGCAGCGATTTGAGCTTGGAGGTCGGCGAGGTTTTGGTCTGGATTGCGTGCGGGGTGGGGACCCGTGGCGAGGTGATTGCGTATCTCTTGCCCTTGCAACTCCCCACCCGCCACTAACTTAAAGTTGTCCAGCAGAATGCCCTCTTGTTCCAGGCTGGTGCTGTGGGGCGGCATGGAACCCGGTGTAATTCCGCCGATATCGGCATGGTGTCCTCGCGAGGCGACGAAGAATAGCGGTTGTGTGCTGTTAGTGGGACTGGTATCAGCAGATTCTGGGTCAATGAAGACTGGCGTAATGGCAGTGATGTCGGGTAAATGAGTGCCGCCGTTGTAGGGATTATTGGAGACAAAGACATCACCTGGGGCGAAGGCTTCTCCCTGAGCTTCAATCAACGCCTTAACGCTCTCGCCCATGGACCCTAAATGGACGGGAATATGGGGGGCGTTGGCAACGAGTTCTCCTTGTTGGTCAAAGATGGCGCAGGAGAAGTCGAGGCGCTCTTTGATGTTGACGGATGAGCTGGTGTTTTGCAGGGTGCAGCCCATCTGCTCCGCGATCGCCCCAAATAAATTATTGAAAATCTCCAATCGCACTGGGTCAGGTTTGGCACTGGACTCGGCAGGGTGGGCGAACGACTGTTCGCCCCTACGAGTGACCTCTGATTGCTGGGTGATGACCAAATCTCCGCTGGTTTGCACTGTGGCTTCCCAGCTGGGTTCAACCACGTTGGTTCCGGTGGCTTCGAGAATGATGGCTGGGCCGGTGATGCGATCGCCTTCCTGCAAATCCTGCCGCTGGAATACTGGCGTATCCTGCCATTGCCCCGCAGAAAAGAGCGGCACTTGGGCAATCTCCGCCAGCGCATGCTCACGCGCTGATGGGCTCTGGATAGAGTCTGTTGTGGCTGTTTTGCCAATCACCTCCACAGCAACTGTGGCAACGACCAGCTTTTTCTCGGGCAGGGTAATGCCAAAGCGCTGCTGGTATTGCTGCTCAAACTGTCGCCGCATCTTGGCTACTTCCCTGAAGCCCACCACTAGGGTTGAGTCTGTGCCTTCATAGCGTAAGTGGAGTTGTCGAAGCACCTGCATGCCTTTCAAATCCTTCGTGCCATGATGCTTCAGTGCGGTACTGGCTTGACCCACCAGGGCCATGATCTTGGCCTGGATCTCTGGCATCACAGATTCTTTGAGCGGGATCTCCAGAGACTGCTCCCGCAGCACCCGACGATCGGCTAAGCCCATGCCGTAGGCAGAGAGAACACCAGCATAGGGATGAATTACGATGGTTTGCATGCCTAAGGATTCAGCCAAGCGACAGGCATGTTGTCCCCCGGCAGCTCCGAAGCAGCAGAGCGCATAATCCGCCAGATCATAACCTCGCTGGACGGAGATTTTTTTGATGGCATTGGACATATTATCGATGGCGATCGCCAGAAAACCCTCCGCCACCTGTTCCGGTTGCTGCGCCTCTCCCGTGGCTTCCGTAATAGTCTGAGCCATTGTTCCAAATTGCTTCTGCACGGCCTCCCGATCTAGTGGCTGGTTACCCTCTGGGCCAAACACCTGAGGGAAAAACTGAGGCTGAATCTTGCCCACCATGACATTGCAATCCGTCACCGTCAGTGGCCCCCCATTGCGATAGCAGGCTGGGCCAGGATGAGCCCCCGCAGACTCTGGCCCAACCCGATAGCGAGCTCCATCAAAGCTAAGGATCGAACCGCCCCCCGCTGCCACGGTATGAATCGCCATCATTGGAGCTCGCAGCCGAACCCCTGCCACTTCCGTTTCCAGGACGCGCTCATAGTTGCCATCACTACTATTGCCATCAAAGTGGGCCACATCCGTCGAGGTTCCCCCCATGTCAAAGGTGATGATTTTGTCGAAGCCAGCGGCACGACTGGTCTGTACGGCTCCGACAATGCCTCCGGCTGGACCCGAGAGAATGCTGTCCTTGCCCTGGAAGCTTTGGGCCGGGGTCAGTCCCCCATTGGATTGCATAAACAACAGCTTAGATGAAGCGGCTACGGGGGAGTTTGATGCTGGGGCCTGGGCCATGCCCAACGCCGCTAAACCTGCTGCGGTTTGATCGTCTGTAGAACTGCTATCTGGCACTAGTGTTCGCTCCATTCGATCCACGTAGCGGCGCAGAATTGGAGAGAGATAGGCATCTACAACCGTTGTATCGCCTCGGCTGACCCACTTAATCAGGGGACTAACTTCGTGGGACACGGAGACTTGGGTAAAGCCGACTTGGCGAGCCAGCTTGGCCACCCGCTGTTCATGCTCGGGGTAGCGATAGCCATGGATAAAGGCGATCGCGCAACTCCTCATTCCACTTTCATAAGCTCCCTGCAAAGCCTCCAATAACCGAGCCTCTTCCTCAGGCATAATTGCCTGAACAACTCCCCCATCCGCATTCACTCGCTCAGAAACTTCCAAAACCTGCTCATACAACATCTCTGGCAGGACAATCTCCCGCGCAAAGATATCGGGTCGATTTTGGTAACCAATGCGCAGTCCGTCCGCAAAGCCTTGGGTGGTGATGAACAGTGTGCGATCGCCTTTCCGTTCCAATAAAGCATTGGTTGCCACCGTCGTCCCCATCTTCACCACCGCCACCTGCTCCGGTGGGATCGGCGCATCGGTCTCTAAGCCCAGCAGCTCCCGAATCCCCTGGAGCGGAGCATCCTCATAGCGTTCCGGATTCTCCGACAGCAGCTTATGGACAACGGTACTGCCATCGGGTCGTTGGGCCACAATATCGGTAAAGGTGCCGCCGCGATCAACCCAAAACTGCCACTGGCCATTTCCAGAGGATTCGAGGCATTGGGCTGCGCTGGCCATAAAGTTTCTCCGTTGTATGCACGGTACATAGCTTAGGTGTGTGACTGCTGCACTTCAATGACTGATTCCGCGAATAGCCAGCGATTTACAAGACTCGATGATGCCAGACCAGAACTTCTGCGATGGAGGTCTTGACACCTTACAAGGCTCAGTAGATCCAAGGTGTGGTATGTGACTAGATCTCATAGACAAACGAATAAATTAGGAGAAACGATGCTTCTTGCTCATGTGAAAACACTTGAGAAATGGAGAAAAAAAGCTCTTCGGTATGAAACTTAAGATTTTATACATAAGTAAGTTTCCGCTTATCACCAATAATGCCTGTATTCATTTACTCTTCAAAATTAAGCGATCTAAAGGTAATTGCTGAGCTTTCTTTTCTCCATAGGCCATCCAAGCAACATATTTTAATGAGGCCGTGATCGATGGTTGTATCGCAGCCCCAGCTCGAAAGCGTAGCCACTCGGCCACCTTCAGACTTTTATATCGTAGGGATTGGTGCATCCGCAGGGGGGCTCCAGCCCCTAGAAAGTTTTTTTGAGAGCTTGCTGCCCAATACGGGAGCCTGCTTTGTTGTCGTCCAGCATCTTTCCCCAGACTTCAAAAGTCTGATGAAAGAGCTATTGGAACGCCGGACTCGCATGGCCATTTTCAAAGTTGAAGATGGTATGGTGCCCACTCCTAATGCAATTTACTTAATTCCGCCTGGCCAAAACTTGGTGATTCGCGATCGCCAGTTCCACCTCACCAGCCAGCAGCGCAAAGCCTCTGCTCCAGTTCCCCAATATCCCATCAACTTTTTCCTCGAATCCCTCGCAGCAGACTGTGGGGAGCGGGCCATCGGCATCATTCTCTCCGGCACCGGCACCGACGGTACCCGAGGACTACAAGCGATCAACGAAGTGGGGGGGCTCACCTTTGTCCAGGCCCCCAGTTCCGCAGAATTTGACGGCATGCCCAACAGCGCCATCGAAACCCAAATCGTTGACCAAATCCTGCCCCCCGAACAGCTCGCCCACAGCATTGCCCATCTCCTCAGCACCCCCCAAATTATTCCGGGTCTACGCTCCGAAGCGAATCACAATATTCTTGCTGCTCCTTACATGGAGCAAATCATTCGCATCTTGGCTGACGAAGGCCAGGTAGATTTTTCCTACTACAAAGAAAATACTCTCTCCCGACGCATTCACCGCCGCTGCTTGGCTACGGGATTCCCCTCCCTGGAAGAGTACATCGAGCATCTGCGCCAATCCGAAGAGGAACGCCTCACCTTGAGAAGCGATCTTCTGATCAAGGTGACCCACTTCTTCCGCAACCCCGAAGCTTGGAAATTTCTCGAAAACCAAGTGATGCCGGGCCTGATCGACATCATGGAACCGGCGAACCCCCTTCGCCTTTGGACTGCCGCCTGTGCCACAGGCGAAGAAGCCTACTCCTTGGCGATCCTGATCCATGAGCTAGCCGACCATGCCAATCGGCCGGTCCATGCCAAAATCTTCGCTACAGATTTGGACCAATCTGCCCTGGATAAAGCCTCCCAAGGGATTTATTCCGATGCCATTCGCAATGACCTCCCCGAGCGCTATCTCAAAAAATATTTTGATCAGCGGGGAGATTCGTTTGAAATCAAGCGACATATCCGGGAAATGGTCATCTTTGCCAACCATAACCTGGTTTACGATGCTGGCTTTACCCGCCTGCACCTCGTCAGTTGCCGCAATGTTTTGATTTACATGCAGGCTCAACTACAACAGAAAGTTATCCGCTCCCTCAACTTTTCCCTGCGGCAAAATGGCATTCTCTTTCTGGGTGAATCCGAAAATCTAGGTGACCTAGAAAGTGCCTTTGTCACCCTCAATCAACGGGGCAAAATCTATCAAAAATTTCGCGGTACGGGCTTGCTCAACCTGCCCATGATGAACAACCGCACGCCCATGGTGTCTGCCAGGCTGCCCGCTGCCCCCGTCTCTAAATCTGCCCTGGATCCCATCCTCGAAGCAACCCTACGGGGGTTGGTGACCCGTCGGGGGTTGACCTGTCTGGTCGTCGATCGCCATAACGATTTAATCCATGTCGCCGGGGGCTCATCAGATATCCTCCTCGTCCCTGAAGGACGGATCAGCAACAAAATTAGCGATCGCGTTGTGCCTTCCCTGCGCCTGCCTCTCAGTACGGCGATCGGCAGAGCCAGACGAGCTGAAGAAGACGGCATTTCCTATCGCGGAATCGCCCTGCGAGAACAGGCCCCTTGTCGCCTGATCAAGCTCGACGCCTGGCAACAAAAGGGCAACGCCGTGGTGGGCGACTGCATCATCGTCCTGATCGAAACCGATACCCCCGACCTCATTTCACCAGGCTCCCAAGACAGTAGTTCCCAGGACAATACCTCCCCAAGCGGCGACTCCCACAATAGTGTGCCCCTCTTTGAACTCAGCGAAGAAGCCAGTAACCGGGTCTCTGAAGTTGAATATGAGCTTCAACAAACCCGCGAAAACCTCCAAGCCACCATCGAAGAGTTAGAAACCACCAACGAAGAGCAGCAGGCCACCAACGAAGAGCTGATCGCCTCAAACGAAGAGCTCCAGAGCACCAACGAAGAGCTCCACTCCGTCAACGAAGAGCTCTACACCGTCAATTCCGAATACCAATCCAAAATCCAAGAGCTACTGCAACTCAACAGCGATATCGACAACCTGCTAGAGAGCACCGAAATCGGCGTGGTCTTCTTGGCCAAAGACCTCACCGTGCGCAAATTCACCCCGGCTGCGCGCATGGTCTTTCGCCTCGTCCCATCGGACCTGGGCCGCCCCATCGGCGATCTTGCCCACAACATGGAGATCGACAACTTTGAGGAACTGATCCACTCCGTCATCGAAAGCGGCGAACACAGCAACCTGGACATCAAGCTGCCCAGCGATGACAAAACCGAAGCCGACAAACATCTACTCATGCGGCTTCACCCCTACCGGGGCACCACCCAAGAAGCTGATGGCATCGTCATCAGCCTCGTGGATATCAGCCTCCTGAAGGAAACCGAGGGAGAACTACGTGATGCCCAAGCCCAGCTCATTGCCAGCAATGAAGCCCTAGAACAGCGAGTCGAAGAACGCACCCATCGGCTCCAGGCCTATAGCAACAACCTCCAGCAGCTCTATCAGATCAAAGCCAGCCACTATAATTCCGAACTGGAGCTACTAGAGGCTTACCTGGAAACAGGGCGCAGTATTCTCGGCCTATCCGAAGCTAGTCTGCTCTGCTGGGAAGCCGAACAACTTACCCTCAAAGCTGCCATCACAACGGGAATTTCCCTGGAAACCGGCCAAGTTTTTCCCCACTCCCTCGACGGGAGTTGGCTCCCCTGGGATCACGAAACTCGCACCGTGGGTTATGCCGAAGGCGATGCCATCCAGCTCGATGGCCACCCCCTCTACGAGGATGCAGTGGTACAGGTTTACCTCGCCGCTCAGCTCAAAATTGGCGGTGAGAACGTGGGCGTCTTGGAATTTGTCTCCCTCAATCCTCGCGATACCCCCGTAGAGCTCTACGAAGTGGAGGTGCTAGAACTGCTAGCCACCAGCCTGGCAGAAGTCATCGCCCGACTGAGAGCCAATGAAATCTTGGTGGAACGGGAAGCCACCTATCGCAAGCTCTACAACGAAACTCCAGCCATGCTCCACTCCATCGATCCACGGGGTCGATTATTAGGCGTGAGTGACTACTGGTTGCGAAAAATGGGCTATCACCGCGAAGAGGTTATCGGTCGTAAGTCTACAGAATTTTTAACCCCAGACTCCCAGGACTACGCCAAGCGCGTAGTCCTGCCGGAGTTTTCCAAGTCCGGATCCTGCTGGGATGTTCCCTACCAGTTTGTGCGCAAAGATGGGGGCATCATTGACGTGCTGCTCTCGGCAGCCTCAGAACGAGACGAAAGTGGCGATATTACCAGTTCCCTCGTCGTCCTTGTCGATGTCACCGAAAGTCGCCGTCTTCAGCAGGAACTTCAGCAGGCCCAGGCCCTAGCCCAGGCTAAGTCAACTGCCGATGTCGCTAATCGCGCCAAGAGCCGTTTCCTCGCCAGCATCTCCCACGAGCTCCGCACGCCCCTGAACTCTATTCTGGGCTTTAGCGAACTCCTCAGTCGCGACGATTCCCTCACCGTTGATCACCAAGAACAGATCAGCACCATTCGTAGGGCTGGGGCTCACCTCCTCAGTTTGATTAACAACGTTTTGGATCTATCCAAAATTGAAGCTGATCAAATCGCCCTCGTGAATACCCACTTCGATCTCTATGCACTCCTAGAGCAGGAAGTTTGGAGCCTATTTCACCAACAGGTTTCATCCAAGGGCCTGCAATTCGAAATCCTGCGAGAGAACGCCTTACCCCAATACATCTGCACCGATCCCACTCGACTGCGCCAAATCCTGATCAACCTGCTAGATAACGCCATCAAGTTCACCGAGAGTGGGCAAGTCACCCTCCATGTTTCTGCCATGCCACTCCTCGCCGTCGGGCATACAAGCACCGAACCTCAAACCCAGCTATTGCAGTTTGTGGTGGCAGACACAGGCTCAGGCATGGATGCCCAGCTCGTAGAGCATATTTTTGAAGCCTTTACCCAGGATGGCAAGCGTACCAATCCTGAGGGAGCAGGCTTGGGGCTCAACATCAGCCAACGCCTTGCCATGCTTCTGGGGGGAAATATTTCAGTCGAAAGCCAGCAGGGCTCCGGCAGCACCTTTACCCTCACCCTGCCGGTCCAGATTTCGGACCAAGTGGGCAGTATTCATACTGCCGCTGCCGAAATTATAGGGTTGGCTCCCGATCAAGCAGCACCCAGAATTCTGGTCGTTGAAGATAATCCAGACAATCAAAAATATCTCATTTCTTTACTTGAAACGGCAGGTTTTATTTGTAAAGGAACTGATGATGGTGCAGATGTCATTCAAGATTGGCAGGACTGGAAACCGGATCTGATTTTCATGGATATCCAATTGCCCAATCGAGATGGCAAAGAGATTATTTACGAAATCAAAAGTACTCCCAAGGGAAGACAGACTCCTCTAGTTGTTTTGACAGCTAGTACCTTTAAACAACAAGAAATTGAAATTATTGCCACGGGCTGCGATGGCTATTTAAGAAAACCTGTCCATGCAGCCGAAGTTTTTAATGAACTCCAACGTCATCTTCCTGTTCGTTATATTTATAGCAACGATAGTACAAAGGCAATGGAGAGTCTGGTTGAGAGCAACCCCTTAGACCTCTCTATTCCCCCCTTAGAAGACTTCGATCCCCTGCCAGAGGGATGGCTGCTGGAGTTTCACCATGCCGTTGCTACCGGTGCAACCAACCAAATGCGCCAGTCCATTGCCCTGCTACCGCCTGCTTTCTCTAATCTTTCGCGCAGCTTAGAACATCGCGTCTCCCAATATCAATTACAAGAGTTACTCAGCTGGGTCACGTCGCTTTTTAGTATGATAGAAACGTAAAGAAGTCAAGGTGTAAAACTAGGTTTGTTTTGGCCTGAGTTGCTGGCTCAAATACCACATATTTGCGAGAATCTACTGGAGACGATATAGCCTCCTATTTTCTAATATTTGATGCAGGAAGCAAATTACTAGAACCGCTTTGTTGCGTCGGTTTGGTCCTCTCTCTAATCCCCTGTAAGTCAGGTGTGAGTTAGGGGTCACCGCCCTTTGCTAAAGACAGGTTCTTACCCACTTAGGGTTTGCTCCCAAACGAGATAGCTTGCAAGGGCAATTCTCTGCACACCCTGTTTAGGCGATGAGCGCGGCCATTCTATGAATCCATCTTTTACGGCAGGCCTGGTTCCCGCTCCCCTGAACAGTCTTTCCCCCTTGGGCAAGCTCAAAACCACACCGCGCCAAGCATTGCAGGTGCTTGCAGCTCCTTCATCTTCCCTTCTTGAACCCAGGGCAACCAAGCGTCATAGCCGCCAAGCTGACCTATCCCAGTCCCAGAAAGGCACTGAGATTTTGGTTGTGGATGACCAACCAGAGTCCCTGGCACTCCTAGAACGAATTTTGTCAGGCCAGGGATTTACCGTGCGGGTGGCGCCTACAGCAGCCTTAGGATTTCAGTCCATCTTGTTGCAGCCGCCGACGCTGATTCTGATGGATGTCTATTTGCCTGATCAAACTGGGTTTGAGTTTTGTGAACGTCTCCAGGCTGATCCCAGCACGAGCCATATCCCCATTATTTTTCTTAGTGCCCATGATGAAATCCATGCTAAGGCAGAGGGATTTCAAAGCGGCGGCGTAGACTTTATCTCCAAACCCTTTGAGCGGGTGGAGCTGTTAGCTCGGATTCAGAACCAATTGCGGGTCCAGGAGTTGCGTCGTCGTCTACAGAAGCGCAATGAGCACCAGCAAACGCTGCTCAATGAGCATCGTGCGCTTAAGCAGTTGCTTTTTCAGGAAAAAGAGCTGGCTGAGGTGACGGTGCAGTCCATTGGCGATGCCGTGGTCACTACCGATGCCGAAGGCAGAATTCGCAGTCTTAATCCAGTGGCTGAGAAGCTGCTGATGCTCGATCGCTCCATGGCTGAAGGCCAAGCCATCGAAAAGCTATTTCGCCTGTATGACGAGCGCACCAATGAGGCCATGCAGAACCCGGTGATGATGGCACTCAAGACTGGGAAGGTGGTTTCTCTGGGTGAGAATAGCATTCTGATTAACGGGGAAGGTGAAGAATTTGCCATTAGTGATTCTGTTGCTCCCATTCGCGATCGCAGTGGCTTAATCATTGGCGCGGTCATGGTGTTCCGCGATGTGACGGAATCTCGACAAATGGCCCGTCGCCTTTCCTGGCAGGCCACCCATGATCCCTTAACCAACCTATTCAACCGCAGCGAACTGGAGCGACAGCTCATTCAAGTGCTGGGTCAGGTTCATCAAAAAGAACATTCTGCTGCACTGTGCTACATCGACCTAGATCGTTTCAAGGTGGTCAATGATACCTGCGGTCATAAAGCTGGGGATGAGTTGCTGCGGCAAGTAACCCTGGCGATTCAGCAAAAAATTCTGGCAGAGGATATCTTTGCACGGGTGGGTGGAGATGAATTCTCCTTGATCTTGCTGGACAGGACCCCAGCAGAAATAGAGGCGATCGCCGAAACCATCTGCGAAACGGTTCAGCAGTTCCGCTTTGTCTGGCAAAACCAAACCTTCAAGATTGGTGCAAGTATTGGCCTCGTTCATCTGGATAGCAGCCATCGCGACACCACTGATGTGATCAACAGTGCCGATGCCGCTTGCTACTGCGCAAAGGACCAAGGCCGTAATCAAGTCCAGGTCTATCGCGGTGATAAGCAGGTCTTTACCCAGCGTCGCGATGATACTCAGTGGATTAGCCGTCTGAACTTCGCGATTGAAGAGGCTCGCTTTTGCCTTTATGGTCAAGCAATCATGTCTCTAACCCAGGAAGAAGGCGCTGATGGAGAAAAAGTTGGATTAGCATCTAGTCATCAAGAGGTGCTGATACGGATGATTGGTGAGGGGGGCGAAATCATTCCGCCCATGTCTTTCATTCCGGTGGCGGAACGCTATGACCTGATGCCCGAGATTGATCTCTGGGTGGTGAAGAGCTTCTTGCGCTACTACACTCAAAAATCCCAACAGGCTGACCCCGGTCGTTACACGATTAACCTGTCCGGTGCGAGCATTAATAAGCCACAGTTTGTCGATGCTTTGGAAGCGTTGTTGAAGCAGTCTTCGGTACCCAAGGAGGCGATTTGCTTTGAGATTACGGAGACGGCGGCGATCGCCAACCTAACCTCCGCTGCAAAATCAGTGCGCCAGCTCAAGAAGCTGGGCTGTCGCTTTGCCCTGGATGACTTTGGCAGCGGCATGAGCTCCCTGGCTTATCTCAAGCATTTGCCTGTGGATTACCTGAAAATTGACGGTAGTTTTGTACGCAATATCCATAAGGACCCTGTGGATCGGGCTATGGTGGAGGGCTTTAATCGCATTGCCCATGCGATGAATCTTAAGACGATTGCGGAGTATGTGGAGACGCCGGAAATCTTGGATGTGTTGCATGAGCTGGGTGTAGATTATGCCCAGGGCGATGCGGTGGGGACTCCCCATTTGCTATTTATTGACGAGATTCGCTAAGGAGTAAGAATAAAATATATCTTTCTATCTTCTTCGGCAGGATGTGAGGGAGGTCATTGTTGACTCAGCCAGACTGCTGCGAGCAACCATAGGCAATTGCTGTAGCGATGGTAAAACAGCTCTATGAGTAGATCTGTATTCAGCCCTTGCCAGTTTAGCTTCGTCTGGCTGCTATGAGCTAAAGTTCATAGCTAAAAACTCAAGTTCTTTAAAACGGACTGAATAGCCCTAAGCGCTTTGGTTTCAGCCCACTTTAGGGGGCTTTCGCCCGTAGCCTGGGGATTTATTATCCCCAGGCGTTTCAGGGAGTTATTTCAAGCGCTATCAGACTAAGGTTGGGATGTTTTATTGCTGGGACTTCCCTAACGCTGCTGACCCAGTAGTGAATGGGGGCGCTCAATTAACAAAGCAGTTTAACCCTCACTCTCATGGGCCAGTCGATTCCGCTTGACTTTGGAATATTATTCATCCCTCTCTAGGGTTAGGCGATTTCTGCGCAAGAGAATCCTAATGATGGCATTGAACTCTGCTTGCCCGGAATCAAAATCTACCCCTCCCAACCGACCCATTCGGCCTACTTAGGGCGGAGTCTTGGAAAAGGGGAAGAACCATTAGCCTGTCTCAATTTTAAGAGACTTGGTGCATCTCTCTAATCTGTTCCTCTCCTGTTTTGAGGGGAGGCTAGGTGGGGTGGGTTTGCCGCTTGATGCGGTTTGCTTGGGTGGAGGTTTGTATCCGATGCATGGGTGTTCCGTCTCGACCATTGAACCATTTGCTGCAATCTTAGGTAGTGGTAATACTGCACTGATTCATCGCTCTTGAGCTGGGGCAGCCATTCTTCTGTAAACATTCACTTTCCCATTCGGTAAAGCGAATTGAAATAGCCTGGAAACACTGATAGGACTGGATTTACACATCGCTTACTTCTCAGGCTAGTCCCATCGTGCCGTCCCCTGTGCTTAGTTAACGATTTGTCTAAAATCCAGTTTTAAAGTAATCTCTTGAAAAGAGAAATGGCTACCTTGGGTCTGCTGGTCTTCAAAGTATGAGCAGACTAACAGATCTCCAAGGACTCAAGCCCTTGGAGATCTGTTGCAGTGTTTATTTTGAACACTGCAACGGTATTGGAAGGAGAGCAAAAGAAACCAGGGTTTAGTTGATGAAAACTATATTAGTCCTTCATGAGACCCGTGAGGGAGAGACTCGTGTTGCTGCAACGCCAACGACCGTTGCAGCATTAATTCGTTTAGGATGCCGCGTTTTAGTTCAAGCTGGTGCAGGACAGAGATCAGGATTCTCTGATTGGGACTATCGCTTTGCGGGCGCAACCATTGTTCGTCATAGTCCTGTCGAATGTCGAGGGGTTGATTTAGTCCTGCTCGTGAAGCGGCCACGCAAAGAGATTGAGGATGCACTTTTAGAGTATTTATCTCCTGATGCCGCAATTCTGGGCTTTTTAGATCCTCAAATTCCTTGTCGTGATCATCTTTTAAAATATCAGAGTCGCCGATTGACCACTTTCTCTTGGGAACTTTTACCTGAGAATTCTATTACAGCACCCTTTGATGCGCTGATTCCCATGAGCCAGATTTCTGGCAAAGCGGTGATCAAAGCATTTATGCAAAATGCCTCTATTCGAGATCTAAAAGGTAAGCGAGTCCTAGTTTTGGGGTTAGGTAGCGTAGGCCTTGCTGCGGTTCAAGAGGCTGCTCAATTGGGAGGTGAAGTTGTCGGAATATCAAGCAGCCAAAAAAATCAGGCATTGTTGGAAAAAATGGGATGCCGTTTCTTCCAAATGCCAATGACAAGTCCGGAGGCGCAGCAGTCTAAAGTCCGTTCGTTATTGCTAGATGCTCAAGCTCCTTTTGACTTAGTTGTCTGTGCAGCAAGACGTAGGGGCCAGCCTGCTCCCTTGCTTATTGCAGCAGATGTTTTGGAACAACTAACCCAAGAAGTAGAGATCCATGATCTAACAGCTAGCTCGGGCGGCAACTGTGCAGGCAATAAATTTGGTGAAACTGTAACAATCGAAAAAGCTAAGATTTTGAATATAACAGGCTATCCCAAGCTATATCCTGAGCAGTCAACTCCTCTATATGCTGATTGTGTTCTTGAATTTGTTTCTTATCTCTTCGAGCCGAATAGGCAGGTAGACTGTGAAGTTGAATATTGCCTCCAAAGTTGCTTGACTACCCAGGGACTGCTTACACCAACGCTTTCTGGCGGGGATGATAAGAACAGTTTTCTAGCACAGAGTCGAAAATGGCATCAGCGATTTCAGGCAACGAATAATGAGGATCTATTCTCGATGACTTCTTCAGTCTATTGACCATTGAGACCAATAGATCGTGTGGCTTTGATGTCTCTAAGGGACTTCCTATTTTAAAATCACCCTGAAATCTTGCCATTTATAACCTGAGTTCGGCAGCCGACAAATCGACCTCATCCCCTAACCCCTTCTCCCTTAGGAGAAGGGGAACCGAACGCCAGCAGTCTGTTTC
>CALIGI010000156.1 GCA_938021205.1 uncultured Pseudanabaenaceae cyanobacterium | reverse complement strand
ATATTTCAGATAGCTACGCTAGGCTTCGCGATGTCAGTCATAGCGATCGCCAACCGCTCAACTTCCAACTGCTCTGCCCAGCGCCCATTGGGTTAGCTGGGGGAAGAGGCGATTGAGTTCCGTGGCGATCGCCGCTGGCCCTACCACCACCTCAGCCTGTTGTTGCTCCACGGCCTTCCAAACAGCATTGGCAATATCCTCCGGCTGACTCACCCAGCCTGCTTTTAACGTCTCAGCCATTTGCCGCTGACGCTGGTTGGCCTCACTATCGTCTTGACCTCGAAACTGAGCCCGCTCTAGAAAGTCACTGTTGATCACGCCGGGATGAACAATGCCCACATGAATCCCCTTGGGGGCAAGCTCCAATCGCATAGATTCCGTTAGGCCGGTCAGCGCGTACTTGCTGGTGCAGTAGGCCGTCATCTCCGGCAGGGGCATCTTGCCGCCGAAGGAGCCGACGTTGATGATAGTGCCTTTGCCTCGGCGCAGCATGGCAGGCAACAAGGCATGAATCGTGTAAATGCAACCCCAGAGGTTCGTATCCAGGATTCGCTTCCAGTCTTCCAAGCTGGTGTTAACCGTCGGCCCTGTCAGGCAAATGCCTGCGTTGTTGAGCAGCACATCCACTTCACCCAGGACCTGCACTGATTCTTCCACCAGCGCAGTGACCTGGGTTTCACTACTAATGTCGGTGGGTATTGCGACAGCTTTGCGACCTAGGGCACGGATTTGCTGGGCGACAGCGGTGAGGCGATCGCCCTCACGCGCGGCCAAGGTCACGTCCCAGCCTTCCTTGGCAAAGTGCAGCGCCGTGGCCTTTCCAGCTCCCTGGGATGCGCCAGTAATCAGTACGTGGTTAGTCATGGTCAGGAATGGGGCTCAGAGATATCGCTATTAAAACGCGGGATTCGAGTTTTGGCTTGTATCTCAGACGATATATTTCCCCATATTTAGCCCTTCCAGCGCAGCAGCACCACTTCTTCTCGTAACTGATCTCCAGTTGCAGTCGAAACTCTTGTACGGAACAGATCAATATCTTCCACTTCATAACCCACCCCCTCAGCCATCTCCGCCAACAATTCCCCCGTGCGGATCATCACTCGCAGAAACGAAGCCTGATCGCCAACGACGTAAGCCAAGCGAGCACCAGGCTTCAGTGCGGGTTGCAGACTCTTCAGGTGGCGCTGCATGCCGCCAAAGTACAAGCGGGTGACGCGATGATACTGCCGCTCAAAACCGGAGGTCTTGCCCAGATCCAGACGCTTTTGTTCAATCTCGCTAGCAACTCGATCCACAGCACTGCCAGGACTGATTAATTGATCATCATCATCCACACTGTAGACATTGCGGGAGTTGGAACGCATCAGGCCCTGCTTCAAGGCCCGCAGCTCAGCCTTGGTGTTGAGGTAGCCCAGCAAGACTGATTCCAGTCGGGTAGTACGGGTATAGTCCTTCTCATTGGGATAGGGCGGCGAGGTAATCACCGCATCAATCGAGTTGGGCTGGAGCACCTCCCCCACAAAGCGAGAGTCCTGCTGAAAGACTTGGGTTTGGGGATAATCTAGCTGCTCTACAGTCGCCAGATCACACGCCATTTGGGAGATTTTGGATCGCCAGTCTTCGTAGACCGGGGCATCCTCTTTCTTGCGGCGACTGACGCCTACTTCTGGACCAAATTTGAGGTTACTGGCGTTATACACAGCGGTGTAGGCCAGGGCTAGGCGCATCGCGTCCCGCAGGAGTTCATCGGGTTCCTGGGCGATCGCGATCACCAGTCCCAAACACTTATGTAATGGCAACTCACAAATTGAGTTTTTGAGAATCAGCGACTGCTGCTCGTCATTTAATCGCCGCAGACCATCACAGGAAGTGGTCGCCAAACGTTCCAACACTCGATCTGCGGCTCGTTCTAAAGCAGTTGCCCCCACATCCCACTGACTCTTGAGGCAAGAAGCCAAAAAAGAAATAGGCGTCGCCTCAACGCCCATGCCCGCCAATCCATTCTTCTTAGCCTCAAGCACCGTCGTTCCCGTCCCCGAGAAGGGGTCCAGCACCACCGCATCGCCCCCCAGCTCAAACTTATCGAAGTAGCTGCGCACCAGATGGGGTGGGTAGGAGAGGACGAAGCGATACCAGTCGTGGAAGGCGCGATCGCTCTCACGCAGCTTGTTATGGCGTAGATCCTTAGGATCGATAAGAGGGGTGTGGGCTGGGGCCATGGGGCAAGGGCTGGGAGGCCACAAGGGAATAGAGGCGATCGTATCAGGGCGGGTTAACGGAATTCAACCACCGCCTTACTTCAATCCCCCTATTTCAACAATGCTCGCCAGGTTGCAGGCCCAACAACTCCATCCACTTCGAGCCCCAAAGCTTCCTGGGCAGCTTTGACCGCTTCCTCCGTCATGGGACCAAAAGCACCATCGGACGCTCCATCCAAAAAGCCCTTCTTACTAAGCTGACGCTGAAGACGAGCCACAGCATTGCCCTTCTGGCCCAGCTTGAGCGTGGGGTAGGGATTGGGCTTGGTCTCAGGTTTGGGAGCAGCAGGTTTGGATGCAGCGGGCTTGGGAGTAACGGGCCGGGGCGCAGCAGGCTTGGGCGCAGCAGGTTGAGATGTGGTGGCAGGTACAGCCGGAGTGGGCTGGGGAGCGGGTGGCTGGGGAGCTGGAGTGGGAGCAGTCGGTCTCGGAGCAGTTGCAATAGCTGGACTCGCAGTATCTAGCGGGAACAGGGCATTCCAAGTATTGGTGGCCACTCGCCCGGTCTGGGGCAACTTTGCCGCCGCTTGGAACCTGGCTACCGCTAGGCTGGTGGCTTCGTCATAGGAGCCAGTCACATCGCCCCGATAGAAACCCAATAGCTTCAGGACCCCTTGGAGTTCTGCTACAGCCCCACCTTGGCGTCCCAGTTCTAAGTTGGGCCGCCGCACCGCAGGAGGCGCAGGATTGAAGCGGGCCGAAGCCGCTCCATCGCTGGACGGAGCACCTGACGCATTATTGGACTGGGCCAGGCCTGAGTCAGCCCACAGCAGGGTTGACAACAAAGGAACCAAGCAAAGCGCACCTGCCAATTTAACGGCCCCCAATCGAACCGCTCGGACCTGGGCCAACGTGAAACTGCTTTCCATGGACTCTATGCCTACTGGGATGGATGATGGGAAATGACAACTTGGAGATGGAACAGCATTGCCAGGTAGCAAAACCACCGTCCTAGAAAGAGACAGTCCCATACAATAATGAAACAAACAAACGGGATATGGCTTAACAGCAACCATTCCAAGGACTTGTTTCCTGGGCTATCACCGCGCATTTTAGCAGCATCTGTATGTCTCGCCTGTCTTCCCCCTCC
>CALIGI010000155.1 GCA_938021205.1 uncultured Pseudanabaenaceae cyanobacterium | reverse complement strand
CCCGAATTCAAATCACTACGTTGCACCATCGGATATCGCAGATCTAGAGAATCCTGTTGACCCTGAGACTGGAGAAGCGCTAGAAATAACCTTCGAAAAAATGTCTAAGTCCAAGCTAAACGGCGTGGCTCCAAGCTATGTGGTTGAGAAATACGGCGCGGACACTGCTCGCATGTTCATCCTCTTCAAAGCTCCACCGGAGAAGGATCTAGAGTGGGACGATGCCGACGTTGAAGGCCAATTCCGCTTCCTCAACCGCGTCTGGCGCACGGTCACAGCCCATGGTGAAAACAAGGATGCGGTTAAAGCGGGTGCTGGCAAATCAGACAAATCTGAATTGACCAAGCCGGAGAAAGAGCTGCGCCGGGCGATTCATATCGCGATCGAAGCCATTACCGAAGACTTGGCCGATGACTACCAGTTCAACACCGCCGTGTCTGAGCTGATGAAGCTGAACAATGCCTTAGGAGATGCCAAGGCGATCGCCAACAGCGCTACCTACAGCGAAGGTGTTGAAACCCTGCTCAAGTTATTGGCTCCCTTCTCGCCCCACCTGGCGGAAGACCTCTGGCATGAGCTGGGCAACAGCAACTCCATCCACCACCAGCCCTGGCCCCAGCATGACCCCGATGCTTTGGTCTCGGACGAAATCACCCTGGTCATTCAGGTTATGGGTAAGACGCGGGGTACCATTGAGGTGCCTGCCAGCGCTACTAAAGCGGACCTAGAAACCTATGCTCGTGAATCCGAAGTGGGCCAGCGCTACTTAGAGGGTAAGGAAATCAAGAAGGTGATTGTGGTGCCGGGTAAGCTTGTGAACTTTGTGGCGATGTAGCTGGGGGTCGGTTCCCCCATGGGAACGCATCTTAGATGAGTAAAAAGGGACTGTAACGCGATCGCGTTACAGTCCCTTTTTTATGAGTTTAATGGGTGCTCACTCAATCTAGTTGCTTAGACCACTTGGATCGTTCTCTGCGATTAGCCTTGGGGATACTCTGAAACCATGAGTTGCGGCTTCTTCTTGCCCACATAGCGCTTTAGCGTAGCGATAAACTTGTGCTCAACCACAGGCTTGGTGACAAATTCCGTTGCCCCCACCATCTTGCTACGGACCCGATCAACCACGCCATCGTTACCCGTCACAATCACCAAGGGGGTGTCACGGAACTGAGCAATGCGTCGTATCTGGGAGCAGAGTTCATAGCCACTGATGACAGGCATGACCAAGTCCACAAAAATCAGGGCAGGCTTTTTCTCAATGATTTCTTGGAGTGCCTTGACTGAATCCTGGACATACAGGTAGCGATAGCCTTGCTTCTGGACAATGGCTCCGATGCTACGCCCCACTAAGGGGTTGTCATCCACGCAGCAAATTAAAGGTAACAGCACAGCTGGCTTGGTCGGTTTACTCTTGACTGGCTTAGGCCAGGGAGCCGGAAAATCGGGAATGTGGATGAAATTAATGACTCCTTGTTGCTCATACACCGAAAGGGTCTGGCTCAGCTGCAATAAACTTTGGGGCAGAATTCGCGTGAGTTCACGCAAGGATGCTTGTCCTTTGAGTAGGTGAACCAGGACCCGGTAGGTTTTGGCGGAAACTTTGGTGGCCAGGGCATCATTACTTTGAAGAACCGGAGCAGCATCGGGGGAGTATTCATTGAGCTGGGCTTGGCCCCATTCATCCACTTGTTGTTTCGCTTTCCTGAGCAGCTCACTAACCGAAGGGATGATAATAGGCTGCTCAATAATGTAGCCACTGCCGGTCTTTTGTTGGGGATGGGCCACGCTGTTGAAGTTACGCAGCAGGTCTACCAAAACCTCCACGATATTGGCTTCAATAACAGCCGCAGCCTGGGGGCGTTCAATGCGTTTCTGGGCGAGTAATCGAATGAGAACCTGATATTCCCAGATGTGGCTTGGCTGAAGGGCCTGTAGCTTGAGCACCTTCCGGGCGATGTTGGGGCAATATTCTCCCACTAGACGATGCCAACGGCGAAAGCGATGCTGCCCGCCACTGGCCCAAACAATGCGACCTAGGCGAAAAATTAACTCATATTGATGGCCAGGTTCCACTTCAAAACTGAGGCTGCCGTTGAATTGTTGATAAACGGCCTGCTGCATTTGCAGGCGTAATCCCTGCAACACAGAATTCTCTGCTGCAAAATGAGTTAGATCTAGCTTGAGCGGATTGTCTGAATGTGGTGATGCTTCTTCTGTGGCTGGGTCCACCTGCTTATCGTTATCTGGAACAGATGAAGAAGGCGTTCTTTGGGGAGCAGAACAGTAGTGTAAACCAGATAATTCTTCGGATTCGGCGGGTTGAGACATGGCCAATGACAAAGTTTACGCTCGCTCGCGGGTCATTGGTAGAAGCATTGTGGGATGTTTTACGAGATGAGTTTTAAGCATCCTTCTCTAGAGCATCGACGCTGGCTCTGGGAGGGGGTATGTCAGTTTGTCTTTTCTCTATGTAAAACTGGAATCTAACTCAGTGTTGTGCCCTTATGTTGCCCAATGTATTAGGCAACATGACTAGAGCGTAGGTTATAGGGTCGGCTATGTAGGTCGCTTGCCGTTGAACAGTTTGTACTTGAGTTATTGTGTCATTGAGTTGGACCTATAATACTTTTTGTATCAGCCTTGACTGTTCTTTCTCACCATCCTTCTCAATCTAGGGGTAGAAAGGTGAAGGAGAATCTCCTCGGGAGACATTTAGGAGGGATGGTGAGATGCGAACAAGCCTTTATCCCCATCCTTGGGTTAAGTTCTATCTAGACTTGCGCGAGCATTGCCGGAACTCGTTTGGGTTGAGCATAGACCTCATACTCAATCTTATTTTTACCGCGAGTTTTAACGTTGTACATTAAATAATCTGCTTGGCTCACTACCTCTTTGGCGCTGTTAGGCAGACGAATAAAGGTAGCCACGCCAATACTAAAACTGATGGGCCATCCATGGTGCTCGACAATCTGCATCAACTTTTGCTGGACTCTCGGCAAAACGATTTGAGCTTGCTTGGGCCCGGTTTGGGGCAGCATGATCGCGAATTCATCTCCTCCAAGACGACCCACGACATCCATGGAGCGTACCTGGGTATTCATGGCCTGGGCAATGAGATTCAACAATAGATCCCCTGTTCCATGGCCGTATTGGTCATTGACAGCCTTAAAGTTATCCACATCGATATAGGCGATGGTGAGGGGGTAACGATAACGGCGGGAGCGTAGGACTTCTGCTTGGAGAAGTTCGGTGAAATATCGGCGGTTGGTGATGCCGGTTAGAGCATCGGTTCGGGCCAGGCATTTCTCGCGATCGTAGGCACCTTTCAAGGCCCTAAGCAAATGGTTGATGATCAGGAAAATACCTAGGCGCATTGCCATATTCCAATACAGTAGCAAGGAAGAACCTGCTTCATGGTGGGGCAGTTCAGTTCCCAACCAGAGTGCTGCACAGAGGATGGCGATGACTGCACCATATCGCTCGCCTGTGAACCAAGCGGCTAGAAGTAAGGGCACAACATATAGCAGCGATAGAGTGAGAGGCTGAGGGCTGAGATGATCAAGGGTGGCAACCAGCAAAACCAATAGGAAGCTGAGGCTTGCAGTGATGAGTGGTGGCTGTGCTTCTAGAAAGTGTATTCCTTTCAAGAAGGTATTTTCGGGAGCTTTCATGGGGCGAACAAACTGAGGAGACAAGCGATTCCTGCGGGATCTTGCAGTGCAAGTTCGCTACCTGTCAGCTAAATATCTTGGTGCGGTGGTGCGAGGTTACAGCCTGGTAATCTACAGCTTTAGTAGATTGATTTAACGCCGCTATGGACCTTCCGCTGCTCAAGACTACGTATATATTCGTAGTTACTTCAGGTATAAATAATTATTGATCAAGACGGCTCTGTCTTGAACCAGGTTCATAACCCTTCATTTTTTGCAGCATTGACCCCTCAGTACTCTGTGTTGAATCCATACGAGGGGTGATGATGCTATTGCAGGACACGCGACAGCGCTATCCCTAGATCTTGATGGAGATGAATTTTGGGGTGACTCATCTGTTAAATCATTGATGACTCAGGTTTGCCTAGGGGAGAATTCTCTCGTTGGAGGTGCGGTGGTGCATCCTGCTGGGAGGTCACCCTCGTGGGGCTGAGGGGGTAAGGTGACTTCTCTGGTTGCATAGGCATTTTAGGCTGAGCCTGCCTTGACGTTCTAGCTGAGGCGCTCTAGCGGGGCCAGCTTGGGGTCGATGATTTTGCGTTGGCCTAGGGCTGGGAACTTGACGGCGATGGAGATGCGATCGCCAGTCCCAAAGATATGGGTCACTTCGCCCAGGCCAAATTTGCCATGAACCAATTGCTCCCCGACTTTCCAATCGAGGATGGCATTGGCATTGGTGGGACGTAGGGAGGAGCGGACTTTAGCGGGTGGGTCGTTTTTATAGCGGTCTTTGACAGCTCGTTGGGCAACGCGATCGGCATGGCCCATGCCGATCGCGCTACGGCTTCTACCGGGAGAGCCGCCTTCCATCAGACCCATGTGAGCGCCTTGCAGTAGCTCTTTCGGTAGCTCAGCCAAGAACAGCGAAGGAATAGCAGGCTCCCGTGAACCCCAAAGGCGACGGGCTGAGGCATGGGTGATGAATAACTGATTCTGGGCGCGGGTAATGCCCACATAGCAGAGGCGGCGTTCTTCCTCGATCGCTGAGGGGTCATCCAAGGAGCGGTAGTTGGGGAACAGCCCCTGTTCCAGGCCGACCAAAAAGACGATAGGAAACTCCAGTCCCTTGGAGGAGTGCAGGGTCATGAGGGAGACGGACTGATTCTCATCATCCTTACTGTCCGCATCTGAAGCGAGAGAAGCGCTGCCGAGGAAGCTGGAGAGGTTTGCATCGTCGTTCTCTTCTTCAAACTGAGACGCTGCGTTGGTGAGTTCGTCGATATTGCGAACGCGGTCTTCGGCATCTTCAGTGTTTTGCTTCATCAGCATGTCGCGATAGCCAGAGCCTTCGACGACTTTCTTGACCATGGCGGAGGGGCTATCGGTCTCCATGGTGTCGCGACAGTCTTTGATTAGCTGGGCGAAGGCCAAGACACCTTTGGCGGAGCGGCCTGCCAGGGTTTTGACGGAGGTTTCATCCTCAATCACTTCCCAGAAGGGCACGTTCATTTGCTGGGCCGCATTGGAGAGGCGGTCCAGGGTGGACTTGCCCACGCCGCGCTTGGGCATGTTGATGGCGCGCATCAGGCTGACGGTGTCAGCGGGGTTAGAGATGACGCGTAGGTAGGCCAGGAGGTCTTTGATTTCTTTGCGATCGTAGAAGCGCAGGCCACCGACGACGCTGTAGGGCACGCCCCATTTGACCAGGGAGTCCTCAAAGGCGCGGGACTGGGCGTTGGTGCGGTAGAGAATGGCAAAGTCGCCGAAGCCCACTTCGGGGTTGTCCCGCTCGATGCTGCGAATGTGG
>CALIGI010000154.1 GCA_938021205.1 uncultured Pseudanabaenaceae cyanobacterium | reverse complement strand
AAACTTGACCTCATCGCCGTAGGTAGTGAAGTCCTTTTCCACTTCGATGATCAGTTCGGTATCCGCTAGGCGGAGGCGATCGCCCACGGTGGGTCCGTAGGTTTCAGCGTAGGCGCGGCGGTTCATGGGGTAGGGCATGGGTCGGTCCTTTCAGGATGTCGAGGGGAGGGTGGGCGATATCCCACGCCCAGTTTTAAAATCTTTGATGTGTGGCCAACTTGGCCTGTGGACATGGCAATGCCATGTCCCTACGGGAGGTTATGAATCGACCGGGCCTTCAGTAAGGGCGTTGAGGCCGTAGACTTCGCGGCTTCCTGCTAATGCAACTAAAGTGACTTCGCGCTCGTCGCCGGGCTCGAAGCGAACGGCAGTGCCTGCGGGAATGTCGAGGCGCATGCCCTTGGCCGCTGCTCGGTCAAATTTCAAAGCGACGTTGACTTCGAAGAAGTGGAAGTGGGAGCCAATTTGGACGGGGCGATCGCCGCTATTAGCCACGCTTACCGTTGTCGTTGCTCGCCCTGCATTCAATTCAATCTCGCCATCGGCCACAAACAGTTCACCGGGAATCATAGGTCGCGTTTCGTAAGGTGTAATTGTCTGTCAGATATCAGTCTCAGGCCCTCTCCCTAAATCCCTTCCCCAACTCTGGGAGAGAGACTTTCAAACTCCCCTTCCCCCAGAATTGGGGGCAAGGGGCCGGGGGATGGGGGCGGCTGTTTGTCTTGGAGGACTATCGAATCGGCTCATGAACAGTCACTAGCTTCGTTCCATCAGGGAACGTCGCCTCCACCTGAACCTCATGGACCATCTCAGGAATGCCGTCCATCACATCATCGCGCTTGAGTAATGTCATGCCGTAGGTCATCAGCTCCGCTACGGTTTGGCCATCGCGAGCCCCTTCGAGGATGGCGGCGGAAATGAAGGCGATCGCTTCGGGATAGTTGAGCTTCACGCCTCGGTCCTTGCGCCGCTCAGCGACTAAGGCAGCGGTAAAAATCAGGAGCTTATCTTTTTCTTGGGGAGTTAGTTGCATGGGCGACTCATTGGAAACAGAGCAGAGGAAACGGGGAAGTTTATCAATCGTAGAGCGGTGCCCTGACCGAAACTGCATCGCGGGAGACAGCGATCGGGCCATGGCGCTCAATGCTGCCAAACTCGCGGCACTTGGGCGGGCAAACCTGACTGCTCGGCACGAATTCGCTGCCAGACTTGGCGGAACCAGCGATTGGCCAAGCTGGTGGAATGGCCGCGATAGCGACAGAGCAATCCCTGGGCGAGCCGCGTGACGCCTGCGCTATCGGTGGGAGGTGCGGCCTCATTGAGCCATGAGCCTCGAATATCTTCAATCACTTCGTCGCTGATAGTTGAACCGAGCCAGGCAAAACTGCCGATGACGGGGCAGGCATTCAAGCCGTGGGAACTGGCCCAAATTTCTGGGCTGCCCGGTAGCCATTGGCGATCGATCCAGAGGGGCAGCTGGGAACCGTCGGCTTGTTGCTGATGCACAGATGTGCGCGATCGCCAATCCCCCGCCACAAATGATTCCCCCATGGCCGTCCGCCCCAGTCGCGTCACCTCCCAGCCCAGCCATTGGCCACCGGGCTCCAACAGCACCTGCATTTGCTGTCGGTAATTGGCCCGGTTAAAGACAATAGTTTCCTGGGGTAGCCATTCCAGGCAGGCACCGCTGGCTACATGGACCTGAATGTTCTGTTGTGCTTCTGGACCATTGCTGCGATAGATCTTGGCGGCGGCGGCAGTGGTGACCATGGCCTGGGCATTGGTTCCCAGGCGAAAGTCGAAGTCGAGGCGATCGCCTCCCACCATGCCTCCCGCCGTATGCACTACGACACTCTGACAACGTTCCGGCCCTTCGGGGTAAAAGGGACGCTGAAGCCTCAGAGGAGCCTCGGTGTAGCTGTGGGTAATGGCTGTGGTGGGCTTGCCATGGCGCAATTCCTGGCCATAGGTCAGCTCAAGCTTGCCCTGCCAGCTCTGACTCGCAGTTGCAGGGGGCATGGTGATAGATACCGGGGAGGAAATGGATTGCAGCTGCGGCAAGGGCCGTATCTCAAGACATAGCTATTGCAAAACTATCACTGCTCCTGTGTCTCCAGGCAATTTTTAGCGGGATATGGCGATTGTTTGCGTTTTCAGGTCGATTCGTTGCTGCGGGTGCAATGAACCTTGGCGAAAGTTCATAGATCTGGTCATATGTTGCAGGGGCGCAGTCCCATCGCTTCTAGACTAGGAACGATGGTGCATGCTTCAGTCCTAACCCCTTTCGCTCCCTTCCTTGGAGAGTTTGCCCCATGACGTTACCCTTTGACCCCAGCGCCGCCGAAGCCGGTGTGGAGCGCTTTTGGAACCTTGGTGCAAGCTTTGGTATGGAGCGCAATGCCTATCACAACTATTTGAATGAGCTAGTCAGCGATCGCTATGCCTTGATCAACGGCCTGCAACTGCTGCGGGACGAACTGCAATTTGCCGCCGCCAGCAAGAGCGACATTAAGGCCTGCGGCGCGGATCTGAGCATGCCCAGCGTGGTCACGACCCTGGCCTACACCAACTGTGGCGATCGCATCCACCAGGGCGAAGCCACCAAGCGGTACCGCGATGTCGTGGCATCCCGCTTTGCCACCCTGTCCGAAATTGGCGAGCTGAAACTGGAAGCCTTTTTCCCAGCGGGCGGCGGCACGGATAACGGTGCCACCTTGGCCCATGTCACCGTAGCCCACGAGCTGGATGAGCACCTCAAGGAAGAGATCTATGCGGGCAATCCCAAGTCGATTTCCCTCGTAGCGATCGACCTCAAAACCCATGTGGGACGACTGCGCCAGGGAGACAAGCAGGTCTATGGCAAGACGCGGGAATCCCCTTGGCGAGAACCGCGAGCGGCCTGCGGGGCCATTGTTGGAGCCCTAGCCGACTACCACCCCGAGAATTTGATTCACCGCCGCATTCGCAATGACCTGGGGGAACGCAACTTCCAGTTTCTTTCCAGCCAGCATATTTTGACCGACGAGGGCATTGACATCACCATGGCGGTGGCTGCAGTCCTAGTGGCAGTGCGAGGTATTCGCAATACTGCCTTTGCCCTGACCCAGGAAATCGACGAACGTGGATTGGCCCACTTAACAGCTAGTACCACTGTCAATCGCCCCTCCCGCGATGACCTCGTGATCTACCTAGCAAGGGCAACCGTATTCAACGGCACAGTCAAAATTCAGAGCCTGGGGTTAGATGCTAAGCGCTATGGCGGAAGGCTAGTGGAACATGCGGGGGAGAAACGGTTGCAATTGCGCTATGGCGATTTAGATGTGCATAATCTGCCCATTGAAGAACACCCTTATCAAGTAAGGTCCTCAGGACTATAAGTCCCCTCCTGACTAGAGTAGGTCTCATATTTTATCAACAATTGCTTGCACATCTATTAGGTATCCTCTATTAAGGTAGATTTCTGTTCTCCACAATGAATTGCTCCTGAATCAAGCCCCCCGCTACAAGCAGATGGGGTATGCAAGCGGAATCTGCTCCTAAAGCTGCGGTTTAGCTTGCAGGATCTTTTCTGCGCGGCAAGCAGCAGGGAAGATGACCCTAATTAGCTTAAATTTGGAGCTATCAGCCTACTTTAAGTGCCCTGACATAAGCTCGAACATGGCATGATTGCATGAATTTTAAAGGGTTCTAGCTGGCGATCGCTGCTTACGTCAGTAGTACTTACTTACATTTCAGTGATGCAACTGAGAGAAATGTAGGGAGCACAACCAATACTAAATCTAGACGGCTTACGAAGTCATGCGTTGTCTCTGGACAAGCAATGCATGAAATGAGCTTTATTGTTTACTGCCTTTGCAACATCTAGTCTGCAATGCTCATACCACCGCAATATCAAGTTCTAGAAGAACTCCATAGTAGTGCTCGTACTGTAATCATCAAGGCAGTAGATATTGCAGATCAAAAACCTGTCATCCTCAAAACCTTAGCGCAGGAACAACCTGACGCTCAGCTTATGTTTAGGCTATATCACCACTATAGTTTATCTCAAGGGTTGCAGCATCCAGGTCTTCTCAGGTGTCTATCTTTAGACCATTGTGCCCAAAAACCTGTACTTGTAATCGAAGATGCGGGAGGAATTCACCTCAACCTTTATCTAGAATCAAACCCTCTCGACATTGCTGCAATTATCTCAATCATTCTTCAGGTTGCTGATGTTTTGCAGTTCCTCTCTCAGCAGAGTATCAGCCATAATGCTATTCAACTCGACCATATTCTTATTCAACCTGAGAGTGGGCAGGTCTGGCTGATTGACTTCAGCGAAGCCCAATGTGGACAACAAACTCAACAGACTGATCTACTTGCGCTAGGACAAGTGCTGTATCTCCTACTACAAAAAATATTCTCCCTGCCCAAGCTGTCCACAGCCAGTTTGCCTCGCTTAGAGCCTCAGCCATCTGACTGCGTTCTTTTAAGTCCCCCTGTTTTCAAAGCTTTGCCCGCAGCCATAACGGCAATTTTGCAGCGCTTGCTAGATAGTAGCGGTCTCTGTCAATATCCCAATGCTTTGAGTTTGCAACGAGATTTGCGCCATTGCCTCTGTCAGTTAGAGGCTACAGGCAACCTTGATCATTGCAATGCTGAAATTGAACTACCTCAACGGGAAAATGCCTTTGCTCTGGCATCGTTATTGCCAAGACTACAGGGAGTCGTTGCGATTCTAGATATAGAAGAACTAGTGGAAGCATGCTTCCGCTGCTTAGTAAACTATACCGGGGCCGATAGCTGTGCCTTTGCCCATGTAGATTCCCAGGCAGGTTGGCAGGTTTATCACTGGGATGCCAAGATTTCTACCAAAGTGGAAGTTAGGCCACCTCGTCCTTTGTCGGGCCATAAAAAAGTACCTGTAAATCTCTTATTGCATTGTCATGAAACAGGTGAGCCCACAGTTGCCAATGTTAATCTTCAGGTCAAGGCTTTAGCTTTACAAGAAGATTATTTGCGGCAACATCGTCAGCAACCTCAAGCCTTACTAGCTGTTCCAGTCTGCTACCAAGGCGAACGATATGGTGTCTTATATATTGAGCACCGTTGGCTCCCCATGACCTTTGCTGAGGATTGTAAGGCGATTGTCGACTTCCTAGCCAATCAAATGGCGATCGCGCTGAAAAATGTTCGATTACAGAATTCTTTAGCACCTCATTCAGCAGCGATTGAAGCTTCCTTAGATGGAGTTGCTATTTTAAACAATGGCCATTATCGGTACGTGAATCCTGCCTATGCACAGCTATTTGGCTATGAGTTAGATGAGTTAATAGGCGATACCTGGAAACATCTATATCCCGACTCAGAACTCAAACGGATCCAAGAGAAAGTCCTGCATAGCTTGCGGCAGAGCCGCCAATGGCGAGGAGAATCCATTGGACTTCGTAAAGATGGTAGCCGCTTTGATCAGGAAATCACACTATTTCTATTGAAAGATAAAACGCTCATTTGCATCTGTCGTGACATTAGTACGCGTAAAGTTGCAGAGCAAGCTTTAGAAATGACTCAGTTTGCTGTGAACAATAGTGCCTTCGGCACGTTTTGGATCGATGAGGCAGGGAGCCTCATTGATCCAAATGGTGCAGCTGTTGAAATGTTGGAGTATAGCGCTGAAACACTAGCCACAATGAAGATCTGGAACATTGATCTCCATCTCCATCCACAGCGCTGGTTAAGCCACTGGAATTCGTTAGAACTTTTGCCTCACCAGGTATTTGAGTCTCAACACCGTAGTCAGTCCGGTCGTATTATTCCGGTTGAGATATCTACGAACTATGTACAATATCAAGGCAAGGCCTATAACTTTATTCAAGTACAAGAAATTAGCTCAAGGAAGCAGGCTGAAGCAGAACTCAGGCAGTCTCAACAACTATTGCAGTTGGTTTTAGACACGATCCCTCAAAAAGTTTTCTGGAAAGATCGTAATAGCAAATACTTAGGTTGTAACCAGCAGTTTGCGGATGTGGCTGGGCTATCTTCTCCAGCCGCGATCGTAGGCATCAATGATGATGACTTACCTTGGAAGCCTGGAGAACGGGAGTTCTTCATTAGCCATGATCAGCGAGTGATGTTATCTGGTCAAGCAGAACTCAGTGTTGTCGATTCAAAAGTCACAGCTAGTGGTCAAGAATGTTGGCTAGAAACAAACACTGTCCCACTCTACGATGACGAAAAGAATGTCATTGGTGTTTTAGGTACATTCCAAGATATCACTCCTCAGAAAGAAGCTGAAAAGACACTTCAGAGGGTAAATGAGGAGCTAGAACGACGTGTGCTTAGCAGAACAAGAGAATTACAAGAATCTCAACAGTTTTTGCAGTTAATTATGGATACTATTCCTCTGGCCATTTTTTGGAAAGATCGAGACTCTGTTTACCTAGGTTGCAATCGTGAAGCACTGTATACAATAGGGTTCTCATCTCCAGAAGAAATCATTGGGAAAACGGATGAAGATCTACCTTGGAGTGCTCAAGAAGTAGAGGAAATTCGTCAAGGTGATATTCGTGTAATGACAACAGATATACCTGAGTTAGCTATCGAAGAATCGCTATTACAAGCAGATGGTACACAGGCTTGGCTAGAAACAAGTAAAGTGCCAATTCATAATGCCGATGGCAATACGATGGGTGTTCTCATAACATTTCAAGATATTACGCCACGCAAAACGGCAGAGACAACGCTACAAAAAATCAACCGAGAATTAATAGTCGCAAAGGAATTGGCAGACGCCGCTAGTTTAGCCAAAAGTAATTTCTTAGCCAGCATGAGCCATGAACTAAGAACACCACTCAATGGCATTCTAGGATATGCCCAAATTCTCACTAGATCGACAACCTTGACTGAGAAAGAGCAGGATGGTGTCGTTGTGATTCGTGAATCTGGAGAGCATTTACTCACACTAATTAATGAAATCCTAGATCTAGCCAAGATAGAAGCAGGCAAGCTTCAACTCAAGCCAGCCCCCACCAAGCTAATACCATTACTCAGAGGAGTCGTAGAAATCTGTCGTGTTCAGGCTGAAAGAAAAGGACTAATCTTCAAAACAAGATTAGATGAGGAGCTCCCTAAGCAAGTCGTTCTTGACGAAAAATGTCTGCGACAGGTCCTTCTTAATTTACTGAGTAATGCTGTCAAGTTTACAAAGGAAGGCTCTGTAGAACTTCGAGTTGAGTGTCTTTCAATTTCAGTCATCAATGAGCCCTATTGTCGCTTACAGTTTTCTGTTTCGGATACCGGAGTGGGTATGAAGTCTAAAGAGGTAAACTCCCTATTTCATGCCTTTGAGCAGGTTGGTGAAGATTCCAATCAAGCCGAGGGAACAGGACTTGGGTTAGCTATTAGCCAACAGATTGTAAAACTCATGGGACATGAGATTCAAGTCAAGAGTCAAGCTGGACAAGGAAGTGAGTTCTCCTTCGATCTAGAGGTCGCGATAGAAAATGATAATAATAGTAATCATCAAGAATCCGAGAGGGGTAGGATAATTGGCTATAAAGGAAAGCCTAAAACCATTTTAGTAGTCGATGATAGAGCCAATAATCGTAGCTTGCTTAGCACCTACTTAGAACCTTTAGGCTTCTTGGTGCACGAAGCTTGTAATGGACAGGAGGCGCTAGAAAGTACTCTACAGAATAAACCGGATCTGATCATCACCGATTTAAATATGCCTGGTCTAGATGGCCATGGCTTCTTAGAGTTGCTTAGAGCATCTCCTCAATTATCTGACATCCCCATTTTCATTGCATCAGCTTCTGTAGAGACCGCAGTACAAAACATAATTTTAGAACAGGGAGGAGATGAATTCATTGGAAAACCTGTTAACTTCAAGCTCCTTTTAGATCTAATTCAAAAACATTTAAACTTGAGTTGGCATGTTGAGATATTAGAACAAAAATCCACATCTGCCTTACCGATAAAATCATCTCCAAAACTCAAGACTCCTCCTCCTAAAGATTTACAGGAGCTATTGAGCTTAGTCAGCTTAGGAAGAATGCAAAAATTCAAAAAATACATTACTTGTTTGTGTGAAGAAGATCCTGATTTAATTGAATTCTTTAGCCCACTAAAGAATCTTGCGAAACAGTTTAAAGTCCGTGAACTGGAATCAACTTTACAAATCAGCTTAGAGACATCACAGCGCACTAAAGATGAAGATTCCGAGTAGTTTTCGGAGTCAGTCTAGAGCAGTAAAATCAACCTTTACGACCTTTTCTAATCAAACGTACTATGGCTCCTCTTAAATCTTTCACTAGCTCTAATATCTCTAAAAAGGAGCTAGTGCTTATTATAGATGATACACCCGCCAATCTAGCCGTCCTGTCTGAAGCAATTAGTGATGCAGGATTTGAAACTGCTATTGCAGTGGATGGTGAGCGAGCACTCATACAAATTAGTCAGGACCCACCTGATCTCATTTTGCTCGACATTATGATGCCAGGAATTGATGGGTTTGAAACCTGTCGTCGCATCAAAGCAGACGAAAGATTTCAGAATATTCCTATCATTTTCATGACGGCTTTAGCCGATGTTGAGAATAAAGTGAAAGGTCTAGCCTTAGGAGCAGCTGATTACATTACAAAACCTTTTCAAGAACAAGAAGTCTTGGCGCGTGTTCAGAATCATCTAAACTTTATGCGCACGAAGAAAGATTTAGAAATAAGCGAATCTCGGCTCACAGGAATTCTTAATTCTCTTAAAGAGATTGTCTGGTCTGCAGATCTAAACCCGTTGGAATTCCTCTATTTTAATCCTGTAGCGGAGCACATTTATGAAGTATCTCCGGATGAATTCATCAAGGATTCTTCGACATGGCTTAAGATGATTCATCCTGATGATTTAGAAGATGTAGAAGCATTATTTATAGGTCCCGATACTCCAGACTTTATTGACTGTGAATATCGTATTATTAGGCCTGATGGTGAAGTTCGTTGGTTACAATGCCAGGCTCAAGTTCGCTCGAATACAGAGAGCGATCGCTTAAAATTTGATGGTTTAATGCATGATGTGACTGGGCGAAAGCAGGTAGAGTGTGAACTCAAATATGCTGCTCAGCATGACAGCTTAACAAGCCTAGCAAACCGATCTTTCTTCAGAACAAAGCTCAACGAACTCCTCAATCGCTCTGATCTAGATCTGCAAGAGCATTTTGCTGTTTTATTTATTGACTTAGATCGTTTTAAGATCATTAATGATAGTTTAGGTCACCTCTGTGGCGATCAACTTCTGATCAAAGTAGGTCAGGTTCTAAAGAAGGCTGTGCGACCAGTCGATTTAATTGCCCGTTTAGGGGGAGATGAATTTACAGTCCTACTACGAAATCTTCAAGAGATTCAAGAGATTCTAGCGATTTGCGATCGCATTCAGACTTTCTTAAAGCACCCAATTATGCTGGAAGGGCAGCCTATTGTGGTGAGTGCAAGTATTGGCATTGTGCAATACTCGCCTAAATATAAGTCAGCAGATCAGCTATTGAGAGATGCTGACTTAGCAATGTATCAAGCCAAGCATTTAGGAAAAGCCTGCCATCAGTTATTCAGCGAGCGAATGTATGAGCAGGCGATGGAGAAGATCATGCTGGAAAAAGAGCTGCGTACTGCGCTCCAACATCAGGAATTATACCTCTGTTACCAACCCATTATTGATCTGGAAACGGAACAGTTAGCCGGTTTTGAAGCCTTAGTGCGTTGGCAACATCCTCGGCTGGGAGTGGTTCCACCCATTAATTTTATTGGTCTTGCCGAAGAAACAGGCCTCATTCTGCCCTTGGGCGAATTTGCACTGCAAGAGGCCTGCCGACAAATGAATGTTTGGCAGACTCGGTATCCAGATCCATTACCAATCACAATGAGTGTCAATGTTTCGGAGCGGCAGATCCAGAACCTGGGATTTGTAGAAATGTTATCCGAGATCGTGGAGGAAGCTGGGCTGAAAACCTCCCAACTCAAGCTGGAAATTACCGAGAGCCTATTGCTGGATAATCGGTTACTGACGCTCAAAGTATTTCAGCGACTGCGATCTCTGGGATTTTGCTTAAGTTTAGATGACTTTGGCACGGGCTATTCATCCCTAAGCTATCTCCATCGTTTTCCCATTAACACGCTTAAAATTGATCGTTCCTTCGTCAATAGTATGGAACCGGGCAAGAGCAGCTTTGAGATTGTGCGTACAATCACTTCCTTAGCACGGACCCTGAAGATGGATGTAGTTGCAGAGGGTATTGAGACGGAAGAGCAGCTTAATTATCTAAAATCACTCTCCTGTGAGATGGGTCAAGGATACTTTTTTTCCAAGCCTTTACGAGAGGCAGAGGCAAGCTTGTATATCGAGAAAATGTTAGGAGATCATAGGCTATCTCAAGCCGAGGTAGCTTAGTGCTACAACAGCTTCACCGAGCTGCGAATGAGAAGAAGATTGGGTGAGTGGCTTACAGAGCAACAGTTCGGACAGTTTTAAAGTCAGAGCCTGAAACCCTTGATTCTTCGTTGCCTAGTCGTGCCTTGTAGGAGCCTGAAACCCTCATTCTGTCGTTGCGGATCAAAAACTGTCCGGAGTATTGCTACAGGTAGTCAGGCAAAATTATTTCCTCACAAATACTCCTATCTATGTAATTTTTCTTAAACAGCCAAGAATTCTTGAATGACGGCCTGGCTCAGCTCACTGGTCGAGCCAGATGCGACAATGCCACCCTTCTGCATGGCGTAGTACCAGTCAGCTTGGCGGACAAAGTGCAAGTATTGCTCCACCAACAATACAGAAATGCCCGTCTTGTCGATAATCCGACGCACTGCCGCTTCAATTTCTAGAATGATCGAGGGCTGAATACCTTCGGTGGGCTCGTCGAGGACAAGGAGCTTGGGCTTGCTGACGATCGCTCGAGCGATCTCAATCTTGAGCACTGGAAAGGGACAATGAGCCAAACACACCCATCAGAGAAATTCATACGGTCCCAGCCTCTTCAAAACCGGGCGCATAGCATCCAAAAAGTGAGTCGCCTCAACGAGGCTTACTTGCTCCAGTAGTTGGTTTTAATCCACTGATTCATCTCTTCTTTGGACTGCGTGAACACAGCTTCACCAGCTTCGGGATTGTAAGCATACCAGGCAGGATTACCTTGATTGTCAGTGGTTTGCTCAATCTGTACCTTCGTCCAATCACTCAAGGTTTCCGCGAATCCCATCCATTTTTGCTCTAACCGGCTGCCCGCAGAAGCGGATTGGGCAGAAGCCGAAAGCTGTTCTTGCTCATTCTGTAGAGCAGCGACTAACTGCTGATCATGATGGGCTCGGGCCGCTTCTAGGCGACGGGCGAGGGAGGTCAGCAAATTGGCTTGGTGGGTCTGGGTTAGGGTTGCTTGTCCAGCAGTAGAGAAGGTCATTGCGATGCGCCTAGGTCAATCATCTTGTTCACCCCGATCTTAGCTTCAGTTTCAGGAGATGTCCAAAAAACAGTATATTTCGATACAAAATCATGAATTCTTGAAAAATAGCGTCAGTGGTCCGAAAAAAGCCCTGATGAATCAGATTCATCAGGGCTGATTCACAAAGGAGGAGATAAATCAAGGAATTGCAACCCAGATCACGCTAAAGCCGCTCTGCTGCGTGACCTAGCATCCAAGGACGACTGCCACTGCGTGGGCTTTGGTTCTGAGGTTTTACAGGTTCACCTTCGCGTTTCACAATACGAGGCTCTTGGGAAGCTGCTCTTTTAAACAGGCTGCCGGAGTTTAAGTTCACACTGGGGGGAGTGAACACTCGTGTGGCGATCGTCTCGCACTCGGGACAAGGCATGGGGTTGCCCACCTCTGCCATCCTCCGAAACTTATCGAAGGGTCCACAGTCATCGCATTTGTAGGCATAGAGTGGCATGGCAAACCTC
>CALIGI010000153.1 GCA_938021205.1 uncultured Pseudanabaenaceae cyanobacterium | reverse complement strand
GACCCAGACTGGATGCAGAAGATGGGGCCTGATGAACTGCGGGCGTTGACGCCGCTGATCTACGCCCACGTCAATCCCTATGGCGTTTTCCGATTAGTCATGGCGGAGCGACTGCCCATTGAGGCGATAGCGAGCTGATGTCGTCGATTTTGGCGATCGTCTTCACGGAAGCAATGGCCAAAAATCTGTCTCTAGGAATATAAGCAAAACTTATGAAACTATCCCCTTTTTTCAGTGGTTTATGGGCAGCGCTGCGCTTATGGCACTTTATGACAGCTACGCTTGCAGCACCCCATCAAGGATGGCAACAATCAGCGCATCTTTATTCATGTGCGAATAGCCTGTTATTTTGAGCTCCTTGGCGATCGGACGTAGAGCCTTCTTAATCGGGAGATCTGCCAGGTCAGCATCGCTATAGCGAGTCGTCGCAGTAGACTGAGACATTATTCAATTGCTCCAATTTTTTAGGTGTGAAGCGCTGCTTTTTGAAAGGTTGCAGGGCTTTGAATGAAAGTTATGGTCGTCTCTGACCCTTTCACCAATTAGCAGTATAGCCGAAATACTTTGAGCCTAATTCGCTCTGAATACTTTACTTAGTACTAGGGCATATGCTGATTCCAAGCTTGTTGCCAATCTTCAGCACTAACGACTTTCGTTTCTCGCTGCCAAGACTCATCTTCCAACTGATAACTCCATTCATGGAGCTCTTCTAGCCAGAACAGGGCGATTACGGAATAAATTTTGTCAGGAGAATAATCTAAAGGATGCAACCGGTCTCCAATCTGAAACATGGGTTGCGGACGCCACTGGAGAACCACGGCTGGAAAAGCTGTTCTGCATGGGAATATCGCACATGGTACGTCACTAGAGCACATCCATTGGTTTGCGTCTCACACTTGTTGCTGCAACAGAGATAACCAATTGAGCAACTCATCAGTTGTGAGCTCTAAGAGGGCTGTTTTAGCAAACCTAGTCTGCAAATCTTGCTGCATTTCACTCGATGACCAATCCAAACGCACGAGATGCTGAAAGAGCTCGATATACGCCCTTGAGACAGACCTATCCCTTGCTCCGGCACAGTGGTGCTCTATATTGCTCATTCCTGCTCTATTTAGGGCCGTCTGAGTGCAAGTCTGCCACTGTTTAAGCGTCATTTTCCCAAAAAGATAAGGCAACGTTTGAACCGCTTCAGCCATGAGAATGTCATCTCCAGAGGCTAGGGCTTCAATTTGGGCTGTGATGTAGGCCTGTTGGCGCTCCAAGGCCTTCTCGTCTTCTGCTTGTAGAGGTGACAGGGCCTGCTTCCAAGGTGGATTGAGCTGTGTTTCTGCGAGCATAGCTTTGGTTTTAGAGATCACAGCATCTTTGTCGAGACCCATAAAATCCCCTGCGGGTAAAGAATTACGAGACCCCTCCCCTAATTCCTCCAGTAATGAATCGCTCAAATCCTCTGAGAGCAAAGAATTACGAGATGTTTGAGGAATAAGCTTGTGGGAATGTGCCAGTCCTGCTGCCCCTTCCGGGCAAGCGGGCGGGCACTCACACAGAACAGGCTTTGATTCCTGGATTTTTGGCTCAAACTTGGGATGCCAAATGGATTTGTAACGGTAGAGGGAACTGCTGCCAATGCCTTGGGCGAGGAGTGCTTTGAATCTGGCTGTAATGGTTTCTGGCCAGTTTGCTACTTTGATTAACTGATCCACTGCTGCTTGAATCTTTTCTTGGGTACTCTTGATCAGCTTCTGGTGGTAAGTTTCTTCAGTGGTGATGGTCTGGTTTGCAGTGGCTGCTTTGTACTTCCCCAGCTCCTTGCCATAGGGGAAGTAATGACTGTTTTCGATGCAGCGAACCCAGTCTGTGACTCTTTTGGTGAGCTCATGCTGATGTCTGCACCAGACTTTGTAGCCTGGAAGCGCTTTAGCAGCGGCGATGACTTCTTCGATTAAGGCTTTTCCTGCAAGAGGCTCTCCCCCGGCGATCGCATGGTGAAAGATGAAATAGCGCATGACCAGACGACCCAGCAGTCGATTCGTCATGCCTTTGCCGGTCCAGCCGAGATTGATCTCGGCTTCTAGGTCATTAAAGAACTTATTTGCTTTTTCTGAGATGAAGGCCTTTTGGCGCTTCTGTTGTTTTGACACCCGAGCGAGCTTTTTGGCTGTTACTAGGTTCTGAGCCTGAGCGCGTTGCCACAACTCTACAAACCGTTCTGGACTGCTGTAGACCGGTTCTAGTTCTTCGTTGAGCAGCTTTGAACCTGGCTCTTGCAGGGGGAGACGATGGGCGTTGAATAGACTGGGAGAGCCTGCTTGAACGTAGTTCTTGGTATTGGGAAAGACTTCGAGCTGTCCCCCCCGAAGCTTGAAACCCTTATTGGTGAGCAGCGTGGCAACGGCACTGGCCACTTTCCAGGAGCGCTGGGTTTTCTTGAATGGGAAGTAGAGATGCAGGCCTCCGCTATAGCTGGAGATGCAGGTTACTGAGGCCACAAGATCTAGCGGCTCTAAGGCTTCTTTGATCCTACCCAGAGCTAGAGGGTCTTGTTTGGGGTGATAAGGACTGTCGATATCAATATCGAGCAGACAGTAATTCGTCTTTGAATCAAAGCGCACCCCAAAGAGTCGCCCGCCCTGGAGGATGAGGCGGTCGGAGAGAGGGTGGCGAGATTCGGTGACCCAGTTGGGCTTTTGGCCAGGGTCAGGAAATGCCGCTGAGATATAGCTGTAGCGGAATGGAAAAAGCGAGAGATAGGGGTGACCTAACTCCTGAATGTACTCAGACCGCTGCGGGGGAGATGCAGCAATCATGGTTCATCGACCCGTTAAGGATGGCATCGACGAACTAGCGGTGAGCCACTGCTTAATAAGGCTTACCCAGCCTAGAAATAGATGTGTCATTGCACGACAGGAAAAAAGGTAAAACAATCCTGTGACGTGCTGAACTATGCTATACTCAAAGGATTCTATTCCCAGTGAGTGCGCAAGTGCTCAACCGCCGATAACCTCAGGAAAGCCAATCCGGAGTTTTCGCGTTTTAAAGACAAGTCTGAGGTTCCAGCCTCGGGCTTTTGTCGTTTAAAGGGGGTACAGGTTCCCCCGCGAAGATATTTAAGTGGCAATGACCCAACGCTCACAGTGGCTAGACCGTGCTATTTTTCTGCGTTAGGCCTCTACTGATGGCGGCCTGCCACGGAGGCATATTTGATTTAAAAAAGGCATGAGTGAGGCCTTGAATAAGGGGTGGTTGTCGTAGCGGGACCCCTTATGTTAGGCTCACGGTAAGAAATCGGTGATGCCCTTTGGGGTGTTCCGCGAGGGGAGTGGTGTTGATGCACCGCTTCCCTCTTTTAGTTTGTGTATAGAGGCAATCATGCCTTAGGCGCGTGACCTGGTCAAACTCGCTAATAATATTTGAGATATTGTCTAGTGACTATGTCTCCTCCATAGGAAATTGCTGAGAGCTTTGTGTCAGCTGTTCCTTATAGAACCCATTTGAGTTCTTTCTAGGCTGTGTGTGACTTCCAGGAATACCGTTGCTCAGTGGCTACGCTATGAAACACACCGCGATCGCGACCAAAGCAGCCCCAATGCATATGCCTAGGGCAAATACGGCCCAAGGGAATGTGCGGAGGATTGTTGAGTGGGTGGGAGTGTTGATAGTTAAGCCCTCAGCCCTTGCTAGTGTTGCTTCGGTCTCAGTCTCCAGCTCATCAAGAAATCTGTCGAAGTCGTCTAGCTGTGTGTCGAGGCTGTTGCTAATTGTTGTCGTTGTCACTAGCTTCTCTCCGTTGCATTTCCTTTATGAGCCTTTCTACCGCAGCATTTGTTGTCTTGAGTGCTTTCCCAAGTCGTTGCTGATTTCTGAAAATCTTTTTGTTCTGCCTTTCCAGGGCCTCCAAGCGATTCTCTACACTACGATCATCAGTCATCTTCACCCTCCAGCTCATCGATGAGGGAATTTGAATCTGCCAACTTGTTCAGCAAGTCATCCAAAACCGTTTCGTAGCGCTGTGTCGCAGTGAACCGTTTCATCCAGGTGTCTTTGGACATGTTTAAGACCCGGTAGTAGTTGTTAACCCTAGCTTTTGTAAGGGAAGTGGCTATTCTGACCCGGTCAGGGGTTCCGTCACCCTGACCGGCTTTTGGCCTTGCCATATGTTGCTCCAATGCTCATTTTCTCCATTAGAGCCTATAAAATCAAAAAAGACAAATTGTGGCCAAAAAGACCAAACGAGGCTATAAACATCTTAGAGCGGTAAATACCCCGCCCAAAATCTAGTGGGCAAGTCAGGGACTCCGACCAAGAACCCCCTGACTCACCACTTCCCCCAAACATGCATTTGAGGACAAACAATTATGACCTGCAAAACGACTTTGATGCGCTGGGCATCGACCCTGGGTGTGGATTTGCCTGCCAGTGCGACTGCCGCCCAGCTTGAAGCTGCCATCGAAAGCACGATCGCTAAGCCCGCAGACACCAGTATTACTTTCCGTCAGGGCATCCAAAACAATCTGGCAGTGCTTCGTCAGGAGCTGCCCAATACTGTCCATGCCGTGAAGATGAATCTCTTAGGCTAACTGACTGTCAGTGATGTGGACGCATCTACTATAGTCCCTCAACAATCTGTAAAACAGAAACGGCCAAGACTCAATCTCTGCCCCAGTCCCCCAGTGCAAAGCCCGCGATAAAACACTAGCCTCGCCTTCGTCAGGACTAATGCCAGAACTAAGGTCTGGGGCTTGGGAGGCCCCGGAAAACGTTTGACTTTTGGCCATAACGTTTGCATCCCTTTCCCTGAAAACATCTTGAGCTGTTGCCTAGCCATCTGAAAACGTTTGTCCGGCTCTGTGGTAAACGTTTGTCCGCCGGACATGCCGGACACAATTTTTAGCCATGAAAACTGACCTACACCACGACCAAAATGTATCGTTGATGGCCGCGAGAGAGGCTATCGGATGTCGCTGTCTCTATGACAGAGCATTAACTCGCTCAGACTGTGAACGCATCTATGGCAAGCCAGTCAGTCGCCAACTCTGGAGTACTTGGCTGAGAAAAGTTATGGCTAGTGCGGATGCTGACGGGCTTACCGGCTTTACTGAGGCCACTCACTACCTATTGCTGGTCAACGCCCGATTACTTCGCGGCAATGGCAGACAGGGGAGAACGAAGGTAAGCCGCCGTCGCCTCGCTGCCGCTGTCTTTGCAGCTCTTGAAGGTATGCCTTCAGTTGCCATTCCCGATATCAGCGATCGCCAGACTATGACCGACCTAATCACAGCTCAAGCACTCACTACCTACTCAGATAGGCATTACAGACGTGCTGGCATTTATAAGGGCCGCACTTATACCCGTTCTGAAGTTCAAGAAATTCTGTCTAAATTTCCTAATCATCATGACCAAGCCAAGCAAGCAATCTAACCTGGGCAACAGCAACAACCTTGTAAATGGTGCTGTCTCCAAAGCCCCTAAAGCCTCACCCCGTGCCCAAAGCCAGCGCAAATCACAGGTTAAGCCCCAGCCCTCCCAGTCCCTCCCAGGACAGCAGCCATCTTCCCAAGCGCCCACGACCCAATCAGATTTAGCTGCTGCTATCTCTAGCGCGATTGCCTCCATCAACACGATTGGCCAGTTTTCCCAGGACGTTGGCTACCAGAAGGGACAGGAGCTGTCGCAAGCCATGAATCAATTTCCTCAAGCGATGCGCAAGGGCTTTGAGGATCATCAGCAGGCTACAGGTGGATTAGCGGGGTTTGGCGCAGACCTCCAGAACTTTCAACGCGATATCACAGCGCTGCTTGAGTCAAACGCAGCCCCTACTTTCCTCGAAGCAGAATCTGGACATGGCATTGACAGAGCTACGCCTAAAGCAATCACAGCTGGGACTGAGGCTACTGGTTAGTGGCCTTGCTGCCTTTGCCTTGTTCCTGCTCGGCTCCTTTGTTTTCGGGACTGTTGGCCAAATGGCTCGCTCCCAAAAACAGCCCCCCGCTACTTCACCATTCCCGCAATTACCCAAATCAGTTGATACAAGGTTTTATTAGCGATGTCTGATGCATTCCTTCCAAATTTTCAAGAGCCAGAACCGACAACTCAGGCTCAGGCCACCGCGACCGCCGCCCCTATCCAGTCTGCCGAAGCCGCCCCTTTAGCTCAACCTGCACCACTCACCAACGGTCTGGGTGAAATGGTAAGCCCAGAGCTGCTGCTGGAGCTACAAAGCTATATCGAGCAAGCTGTTGTAGCTACGGTCTCCCAGGCGATTACCACCGTTATCCCTGATGTGGTCGAGACAACTCTATCCAAAGTTCAGCAGCAGTCAGCTCAGCCGCTGCCGCAATCACAACAACTAGCCCCCGTGCCCGACGACTGCGCGGACTTCAACCCAGGTCGTTATCAAGGTCGTCGCCCTGCCGAAGTGAGAAGTGATTGGCTGGCGTGGGCAGCTTGTGGAGGGATTGTCGTGACCTTGGCGGGAGTCATCGCGTTCATCGCGACCGCGAACCCTTCTGCTTCAACAGAGCGAGTGGTCAACGAACAAGGAACACAAATTCAGCAGAAGGATTTGTTAATCAAAGACCTGGCGACCCAGGCATCGAAATCAAACTGCAAAGTACTTTGCTTTTAACCATGAAAAACAATACCCGCGCCATCACCTTAGTTGGTGCCAACAAGATCTTCAGCGTTGTCGAGGTCGAGATTGAAGCCATCTCTACAGGTGGTTATTCGGCAACTGGTCGGGTCAGTTGCTCAGCACGAACACTGACCGAACTCTGCCAACAAATCGCCCTCTCCCTGTAACACCCACTTAGTATCAACAGGAATAACCAATGGGAATCTTTAACTCTTTAGGTAAGGTCTTCGGCGTGGATGCAATGTCAATTGCGGCAACAGGCAACCACGATGGTAGCTACGGTAATCAGCTTGGGATGCGACCTGAGCTTGCCCACCTCGGCGATAGTTTCCAAGACCACAAGCAGACCGTAGAGCATCGTGTAGCTCAGGTCTTGGCACCGCCCACACTCTCCGATGTTGACATTGATGCTTTGGAGTATGCGAATACGGAGGAGCAAGCCATGCACCATCGCACAACGAGATTCCAGCAGATTCAAGGCCAGCGAATCGCCCGCTCGACTACCGAATTTGAGAATAAGTTGAGAACTGTTGAAGCCCAGGAAAAAACTGCCCATTCCTTGCAAGGGAAGTTGATTGAGCACATCGACACCAGAGCAACCCATGCTGTTGAGGGTTCAGCCCGTGAGCATCGTTTAGCGGGTCGTTTGGCTGGCTTCCGAGGTCGCACCAGCAGCATTCAAAGCCTCATCAAATCAGCAGGACTCTAGGCGATGAGAGACCAACAGCCAGCCCCACCGCAGACTTCTCCCTTGACCAACAGCGACGTTGCCCAGCTTTTAAGCCTTGCTACCGGCTCAGCGCTGGTAGGGTTCATCGCCAAGGCCTTCCCGCTCTTCCGTCTCTGGCTTGGGCTTATTCCCATCGTTGTTGTGGGGCTTGGTCTGTTGGTCTGGGGCCTAGTTCCACATCTGAAGGCTTGGGCTGAATGGGGCCAGCAACGAGTGGGACAGCTTCGAGCCCAAGGCCCTGCATTCTGGAATCTACACCGCCTATTACATGCCTTTGGGCCTTTCGCTATTTTCATTTTGCTCGTCGTGATTGGAGCTGCATTAGGATGAGTCTTTCTCTTTCAAAGTCAGCTCGCTTTCTAGTCTGGAACGCTAAACAGGCCTATCAATCAGCCCCTGACATCTGCACCACTCGCTTATTGATGGTTGGTATTGGGGGCAGTCTTTTGGGGTTGGCTATCGCTGCTTCGCTGAGTGCTCCTAAGCAAATCAAGTTCTCTCTACTGGCCAGTGCTTTTGGTCTCTCGGCTGGATGGAGCCTTTACGAATCTCGCCCGAATACGAAACAACTGCGCTTGATGCAGCAACAGCAGCAGCAAGCCAAAACAGAGCGTATCCTAAGCCAGATTGACAACAGAACGAAAGCCGAACGCCTAGACGATTACTTGGCAGGCTCGCGGCAGATTGATGGGGTGCTGAGTCAGGTTGAAGATCCCTATCTTAGAGCTGCCTATGCTGAAGTAGCGGAGGCTGAGTATGGTGTGATTCCAGCTATGCCAGAAGCAGCTATGGGAGCTATGGCAGATAGCAATCCAATGACGGTTGAAGTTGAGGCTGAGGACATGATGAGCTTCTCCCCTTCGCCAGCTCAGCAGCGCCAACGCCCTAACACCCCCTTCGAGCAATACCTCTCCGACATCACCAACCACCTCATTGCCAAGTCTGGTGGGGCAGGCTCACTTCCCTTACATATGGCTGCTGAAGCTCGAAGCCGGTCGGGTAAGTCGGTGCAATTTGAATGTTTTCTCTACGCCCGGTTGAGGCATGCGATTGTCCACAACTATCGTGTGGTGCCCATGGTCCTAAGTGCTCATCCAAAGCTCAACGGCAAGATAGATGTGCAATGGTGTGGTCTGCCAGAGCAGCAGCGAGTTCCCAACGATGAACTGAGGCCAGGATTCATCTATGCTGACCCGGATGACTTTCCCGGTGCTTTACTGAGCGCTGTAGAGCTATTGCATCAACAATTCCAAGCCAGAAAGCACGGTGGTGAAGCGTGGCAGGCAGGACCCTCGCAAAACCCGCTCTACTTGTTGATTGTCGATGAAATTCAGGACTACTTTGAGGCAATGACCGAAATTCAGGTCAACGACTTAATCCTAAAACTTAACCCTATTCTTAGAGGTGGCTCAAAGTTTGGCGTAGGGTTCTGGGCCATTGGCCACGACTTTGTACAACGTAAGGCAAACGACCCTCAGCCTATGAGTGTCGGTGCGCTGAAAAACATGGTCCATTTGGCAGGTCTGGAGGAGTTAAAAACTCGCTCACGGTTGAACGGCGCAGGGGTTAAGGATGCGGTTGCTCAGATGGAGGAACGAGAATTTAAAGGACTACCAACTGGCCTTTATTCAGCTCGTGGTGGGTATGTGGTACCAGCTCCGATCGAATCTACTCGTCAATTCACGATCTCCTGGGAGACAGACCCGAAACAACTCATCTTGCAACGGCTCTCACTCGTCAATACCTTACGACAGGTCATCCAGGCTATTGGCACTGATGCCCAAGCCATGACTGATGAAATGTTGCTGTTGTTGGCTGAGCAGTCGAGTAACTTTTTGCCAAGTGAGCTGAAGCCCCACCTGCCTGAAATCAGGGCTTTGCTTGCCCTGGATGATGCAATGTACAGTGAGCGCCAAGCTGCCTATGCTGAAGCCCTAGGAAATAGTTTAAAGTAATCCGAAGGACTTAATAATGGCTTACCCTTCCTCTTCACTTGCTCTCCATTTACTGCAACCCTCTTAGCGGCAAGACTTGTATACGCCTCGCTTTCAGGCGTTGCTGATTTGCGGGATGAAAATTTTCAGGAAGCCTATAGCCAGCAGGATGTGTGGAAATCTATTCATCCCTTATTTCAGCAACGCTGCAATTTCGGTTACTCCATGACCGAGATGACTTTCATTTTGCAGCAGGGATGCACGCAGAGAGCATCTCCATCTTCACTTCAGATCACCAAAACCTGACAAGAGCCTTAAAATCAGGCACAGATTCGAAAAAAGGGTAGTGCCTTTAACTGGGGGATGAGAAAGGTGTGGCCTTTAGAGAAAGAAAAAGCAAACTGGGTAAGAACCTTCTGTGCCCATAGCGATGACTCAAGAGCTGCTTCATTGTCCCAACTGTCTATCTGAAGATATCAGCCGTAATGGTTTCAACGATCGCGGAACCCAAAGCTATAAATGTCGAGATTGCCGTCGTCGGTTTGTCCTGACTCCGAAATCCCTTCCCTTGAGCGATGAAGAGATAGCCTTGCTTGAACGTTTACTGCTTGAAAGGCTTGCCATTGCGGGCATTGCTCGAGTGATGCAGCGCTCCGAGAGCTGTATTCAGACCTACGTCAACGCCAAAGCTAAAACCATTTCTAAGAAAGTGGAGGTGACCAAGAAGGTAAAAAAGCCCTAACGGTCCAGATGGATGAACTCTGGTCATTCGTGGACCACAAAGGGAACAAGCAATGGGTTTGGATTGCTTTGGACGCTGACACTCGCGAAATTGTGGGTCTTTATATTGGGGACCGCAGTGCGAAGTCTGCCGAAGCCTTATGGCAGTCTCTACCGGGAGTCTATCGCCAGTGCGCAGTCATCTACACCGATTATTGGGAGAGCTATGCCTGTGTGCTTCCAAGCAAACGCCATCGAGCGGTTGGGAAAGAAAGCGGGTTGACTAACTACATTGAGAGGCTCAACTGCACCTTGAGACAACGAGTGTCGCGCTTGGTGCGAAAGGCGCTTTCGTTTTCGAAGAAACAAGAGAACCACGAAGCTGCAATCTGGAATTTCATTCACCACTACAACCAGAAATTGCGCCTCAAGTGGGCACATGCTGCTTCATTCTCTCCAGCACCCACATAATTGGACTACCGAAAAAAGAACTCCCCAATGCTCATGCGGACCAAAGCCCTAGTCTTTTTTACATCAGTGAAAATCGAGAAATTGGACTTGACCGCTAGCACGTGATTACCCTGAGTACGGCACTAAGTAGGTGGCCAAAATTAAACGTAGCAACGAGAATATCAATTATCTGACCAATATTCTCGCGTCTGATGAGCCCTCCGCCCCTGCGAATAGCGCTAAGCGCTGAAGAAGACAAAACCCTACAAGAGCTTTCTCAAGCCTCCACAGCTCCTCGGCGAACCCGAGAACGGGCAGAGGCCCTGAGGCTCAACCATCGAGGCTGGCCAACTCAGCAGATAGCCGAGTATCTCGATTGGCGTGTGGCGACCGTCAGACAAGCGATCTATCGGTGGCGTGACCAAGGATTGATGGGACTGTGGGATCAGCCTCGTTCGGGTCGTCCGCCTCGGTTGAGCACCGAAGACTGGGCTCATCTGCACCATTGTCTAGACGAAGAAGAGCAAACCTACACGAGTGCTCAATTGGTCGAAGAGCTAGAAACACGTGGGGTCCAACTTAGCCGCCGCCAACTCCGTCGATTGCTCAAAAAAAACGATATCGCTGGAAACGGACTCGCCAATCCCATCGCCGACAACAAGACCCCATCGAACGGGCTCGAAAGCAAGCTGAATTAGACCTGCTCAAGCGAGCTGCCCGAGAGGGACACATCCGATTGAAGTACTTGGATGAAACCGGCTTTTGTCTCTGGAGTGGACTGGCCTATAGTTGGTCCATCATGGGAGAGCAGAAGCGCCAAGAACAGACTGACACTCGGGGAAGACGATTAAGTTTAGTCGGCGTTTGGGAACCCGGCGTTGGCATGACCTATGCGCTGGCTTTAGGAAGCATTAACAGCAAGCGATACATCAAATTTATGGAGGGGCAAGCCCAGCAAGCTCAAAGAAGACTCCGTAGCAGAGGTCAGCTCACAGTTATCGTTCAGGACAATGCCTCAAGCCACAAAAGTAAGGCAGTCCAAGCCTGCCTACCCCGTTGGGAAGAAATGGGCCTGGTCTTCTTTCAGCTCCCGCCCTACTGTTCGGAGATGAATCCCATTGAAATTGAATGGGGCAAAATCAAAGCTTATGGGGTACGAGGCAGAATGTTTGAAAACGAGTATGACTTGGCTCTAGCTGTGATCTCATCAGTCCGAGCTCGGGGAGAGGTCGCTGGCTATCGTATCGACCGCTGGAATTTCAAAACTCGCAGGTTGATACGCTCTACACTTTTAGCCTCTTGAGCACTTTTTAGTTTCGACCACCTATTTAGAAGACCCAATTCCCTTCAAAAGGATGATTGTGAGGTCGTACGGCTATATGCTCGGCATGACCTTTCAAAAGCTTACACAGCTGGGCTTATGGCATCTAAACACTACTTTTTCTCAGCATGCTTCAGCATGGACTTTATGCTGAAAAAAGGTCAGGTAGCTCCTCATGTGTTATAAATCTCCCTACTGTTCATTACATCGAATGTTGATTGTGTAATTAGTTAAATGTATAATTAGCTATGAAAGTAATCGCTTCTTTATCTCTCAGTGGTGGACAAGGTAAGTCGACTGTCTCCGTCATGCTTGCCAAGTATCTGGCACAGGCAGGCCATACGGTCTTGGCTGTAGATTGCGATCCGCAGTCCAACCTCACCATCTTTTTAAAGCACACAGTCCAAGAGAATGAGCCTACGATCCTCGAGCTCTATAGAAAGCAAGTCAGTTTTGAGGACGCGGTCTACGTGACTGACACAAAAAATTTGTGTCTTATTCCTTCTGATGATGGCTTGGATCAAGTTCAAGACTATTTGGCTAATAGCGGCATCGGTGCCCTGACTTTGCGAAAGCGGTTAGAGCCTGCTGCTAAAACATTTGATTATGTGATTATCGACTCTCCGCCGCAGAGGTCGCAGGTCTGCAAATCAATTATTGGTGCGTCTGATCTTGTGCTCATCCCTGCTGAATGCACGGTCAAAGGTTATGGCTCGTTGGTTAGAACTGTTGATGCAATTCGTGAGTTGAAAGAAGATGGTGCTAGCGATGCTGAGGTGATGGGAGTTATACCTTTTCGCGATCGTTGGGTTGGCCGACGGAGAACCAATGAATCGCAAATGGTTATCGATGCTCTTACCGGTGAGGTGGGTGAAGCACAGGTTCTGCCTAGTATTCGAGAATCTGAGATTTTCAAAAAAGCAATTAGTCAAGGCCTGCTACTGGAGGATTTTAATAAGCCAGATCTAGCCTACCCGTTTGAAACAATCATTGAACAGTTGGAGATTGCTTAGGATGAATCCAGCACAAAGTGTAGATGAAAACCCGGCGCTACAAGGCTTTCGACAACGACGACGGCCAGCGGTGAGTCGCAATACATCGTTAGTTGAAGAGGGAGTCAGCCCGGACAAGCTGCCGACTGGCGCAGCTGAGCTCATTAATATAGAAGAGACTGAACTGGTGACAGCTGAAGTTCAGTCTGAAGTTGAGGTGGCAAAATCAAAGTCTGCAACGGAGGTTGTAATTGAGGCTCCTACTCTGCCACCGCAGATTGATCAATTGATCACTGTTGCGCCGCGCCGCAATATTCGGCTTGAAGAATCACTCGATGACGAACTCTCTGACTTTGTGCAAGGGAAGAGACTCTCTATCGAAATCTTACTAGAAGCGCTTTATCTCTATGCCAAAAAGGATGAGGTGTTGATGGAAGAGGTTCTCACTCTCGCCGAAGAGCGAATGAAAGAGAGAAAAGAAGCTGGGAAACTCCGCCGAGTGTATTCTCAAATGCAAAAGTACCGTTAATAATTAAGGCTTACTGAAAAAGTCTCCTGACAAGGTTTACTCTGTGGCGCGGTACTAGGCGATCGCGAATAGTGGAATTGTCGGCTGAGCAGAGAGTGCCATTTTGTGTGTCATGTTGACATCAGAGGCTATGGAGGCACTCAAGCGGTCCTCAAGCGCCTGGGAGAGGAGAGAATAAAGCCGAAAAAGAAGCCTCAAGAGGGCTCGGAGGCAGCGCTCCAAGTTGAGAACCAGGAAGGTAATGGCAATGGTCGACTGTGCAGTTTCCGCCAGTTTGGCCATGACGCGAGCGAGGGAGAATCTTCGCTTGGCTTGACCAAACTTACCTTCAATCGCCACACGGAGGGCTTCATCCTCGCGAGCTTGCCGCTTGAGCTGAGATTGAACGGTGGGGTCAGATTGAGGCCGTCCCAGGGGTGGACCACTCAAGCGGATATTGTTCGCTTTGCAGAACGTCCGATTGGCTCGGGTGCGATAGATTTGGTCCGCATGGACAGATTCTGGATAATGGCCAAATCGAGCGTGAAAGGCTTCGACTTGGTCTTGAAGGTGGGTGGACTCATTGAAGTTGTCCCAGCTCAAGACATCCAAGAAGACACAACCCTGGACACAAC
>CALIGI010000152.1 GCA_938021205.1 uncultured Pseudanabaenaceae cyanobacterium | reverse complement strand
CAACCTCTTTCCCTAGCCCTTACTCCTAAAGGAGCAAGGGAACCGAACGCAAAATCGAGGCTTTCAGCTTCGCTTGGTTCCCCGCTCCTTTAGGAGAGGGGCTAGGGGAGAGGATGCATTGCTTCTTGTCGAATTCAGGTTCTAAAAAGTAAAAAGCTTTTTTTGCGTTCGATCCCCTTCTCCTAAGCGAGAAGGGGTTAGGGGATGAGGTCATTTTTCGACTGCTAAACTCAGGTTTACACAGCCTATATCAACTGCCAATTGTGCTGTGTAAAGCTCTTAAGCTGATGCAAGCGCTGATTGAAATAGCGCTGATCAAACTGGCTATGGCTATGCAACTGTTTCGCATTTAGCCGCAATGCCCAGGACCATAGATGAGCAACCTGCACCCAGTCAGACAGGGAACTGAGTTCCCACTTTTCTAGGGGAGTAATAGATTCATAGCCCTGCAAAAAGGCCTGGCGAACGGAGTAGCTCATGCCAGTGCGAAGAGAAGTCTGCAAAAACTTGGCAATGTCAAAAACCCGCCAGCCATAGCCACATTGGTCAAAGTCAAACAGGGTAATACCGCCCGTTTCAGTGAAGTGAGCATTGCCGCTGTGGGGGTCGCCCCAGCAAACCACCCAATGGGGACCGGCTTGGTTCCAATCGCCCAGACTTTCTTGAAGGCGCGATCGCAGCTCTTCTAAATAGGCCTGCTCCCCCGGCTGATTCGCAAAGAACGGCAACAGCTGGTCCACCGAATCATGGAGCAGCGTTTCCAGCGTCAACGCCGGACGATGGCAAGGCTCCCAGAAATTTTGAGAACCTTGATGAACCTGAGCCAAGGTTTGCCCCAATAACCCCGCTTGGAGCAAGTTCAAGTCACAAAGCGGAATCTCCCCCGGCGCAAAGGGAAACAACGCCCCATGGCGCTGACCTTCAGGAGCTGCAAAGGCCACAAAAAGGCTGCCATCAACGGTAAGTCGAGGAGCAGCCACTGTAACGCCCTGGCTCCGCAAATGGGCTAAAAATGCCAACTCAAACTGAATCTCATTACTGCAACGCCATTGGGCATGACTCACCCGTAGGACGTATCTTGCCTCACGGGTCTCAACGAGATAAACATCGCTCAAGCCCTTGATCCAAAGCTTGCAAGACAGCAAGGAATCCAAGCCATAACAAACCTGAACATGACGACCCAATGCCTCCGCGCAAAGCGTGGAGCAAACAACTGGCAACGAAAATGCGCCATCAATTGTAGTAGTTTGGGCCAGGGTCTGAAGAGCCATAAAATCTTTCGCGGGAGCGACGATGCTTGCGGGAAAAGGCAACAGTTAGCGCTGAAGAAAGGCGATACCGCTGGAGATGGATTCCACAGCGTGTGAACCACCCAGCCCTAAGACTCTATTAAATTAGACCACAAAATTGAGTATATTTGCTTACACTCTTGGTCTACAACCACTATCATTTCAGGCCCAAAGCAGGCGAACTGTGCCGCGTAATACAAAGCAGCCAAGTCGTGATCCGCGATCGCATCCAGCCTATGCAATCCTAGTGGCGTAACCCTAGTTTGCCCTCAAGAAGAGGCCAAAATGCTATGTCCCCCAGGGAGGAACCACCAAGCCCTTGAGAGGCGGGTCCAGCTCATCCTGGCTCAGTCCTTTGGCCTGGAGCAATACACCAAAATTTCCTAGCCCCATCGGATTCATAAGACCATGGAGCTGTTCGCGCCGCTGAATCATTTGGCCCACCGCTCGAATATCCGTTGCATCGCTGGCGAGGGCCTGGAGGCGATCGCCCAATCCCAAGGCCATCAAAAATAAGCCCTGCTGGGTAAAGCCCAGACTCTGAAGCCCCACCGCCTCACCCCACTGCTCCAAGGCGGTGAAATTCACATGGGCCGTAATATCCTGCTGACCCACATTGATGAAGGGGTCATCGTGGTAGCTGTGCTGGTAGTAGCACTGGAGCGTTCCCCCACGACGGCTGACCTGGTAATAGCGCTCGGCCTGGTAGCCATAGTCGATGGTGAGGCAATAGCCCCGCGCTAGCTTACTGGCCACCTGCTCCATCCAGCCCTCGCCCGCTAGATTAATTTCTGTGCGGTAGCCCTCGGAATAGGCATCCAGTGGCAGGGCAAAGCGGTCGAAATAGCTCATGAGTTCGAGCTGGGATAGTTCTCCAGGGATGAACTCAAAGCCAGAGGAGCTGAGCTGAACGTAAAGCTCTAGAAGCTGACGGTCTGAACCTGTTGTGCCCTGCACTTCCACCAAATGAACTGGAAAAGCATCGACGAGTTCGTTAGATAAAAAACAACCTGTGATGGATTGATCGGAAAGGTCCTCCCATGTGTGCCAATGAATATGATCTAAAAGCTGGGGGGCAAGCCCGGCTTTTAGCTGTTGCTGTTGAGAGCGCTGAAGCAGGGGCGATCGCTCCACAATCTTGTAATCAAGGGATATCTGCGGTGCCTCTCGGCTGAGGTAACGCAAGATATCCACCGCCAGTAATCCATGGCCCGCACCCATTTCCACAATTTGGAAGGGTTGGGGCTGGCCCAGTCGCTCCCACATTTCAATCAACTGCACCGCCAGCAATTCGCCGAAGTCAGCACAGAGATGGGGTGACGTGACAAAATCCCCAGCCGTTTGGCCCTGGGGATTCTGGGTATTGCCTTGGGGACCAATGCCTGGGGAACCGCTGTAATAGCCGCCTGGCTGATACAGTGCCCAATCCATAAATTCTGCAAAGGTGATGCGCTGGTTCGGCTGCTGCGCGATGTGCTGGCTGAGGCCTTGAACAAATAATGGGGTTGGCATCGGGGCTGCGGAAGCCGCTGGAGCCGAATTGGGCTGGGCAGAGTAGGACTGAGCAGAGTTCGCCATCGAATCGGACATATCGCCAAGAAACCGGGTGAATGGATGGAGCAAGCCGACGCTACTCCATCCATCGAACCACAGTCTTTCCCGTTCTTCCCATGGACGACAATCGCCCTGACTCAACGCAAACCTATTCTCTCCAATCCACAAGCAGTAGTACTACAGAATAAACCGTTACTTAGCAGACTTGCGACGACGCAGAGCACCCAGGGCAGCAGCACCGGCCAATCCCATCACCATGCCAGGCTCAGGGACAGACTGCTGCTTCGCAGACAGACCCTTCACCGCAATCACAACATCGTTGAAGTCGCGATCAGAGCCTTCGTTGCCCAAACCACTCACTGCATCAACGCCAGAAGCACCCAATTCACCCAACAGGTCCTCGAAGCCCAGAATCAACCAGTTCTCACCCAAGTCATCAACGTATTCATAGCCCACCACATGCTGGAGACCATCCACGTTTGTACCGGTACCAAACAGGTATTCAGCACGACCATTGGAGAACAGGTCAAATTCCACAGAATCGCCTGCGCTCAGCCCCTCGGTGTAGCTAAAGCCATTACCCAAACCCAGAGGACCATTAGACTCGCTCAGCACACTCTCATTAGAAGCGATGTCTTTAAAAATGGTCTCGCCGCTGTAGCTGCCGCCGGAGAAAGCCAACTGGTTGCGGTAGCCTGCACCTTCGTTGATAAAGAAAACCTGCAGGCTGTCAGCGCCCTCAGCGAAGGTCAGGGTACTCAGGTCTACTTGGAAAGCACCCGCGTTGCTCAAGAACGCTTGCTCATCCTGCACATAGTCCGTGTTGAACTGGTCGAGCAAGCCCTGCTCTAGCTGCACAGCCGTGGGTGCAGCAGAGGCTGTGGTGGCAGACAAAACGCCCGCAGCAACGATAAGAGAAGTAGCGAGGTTACGGGCAGCTTGGTTAAATTTCATGGTTACAAATGCTGTGAGAGAACTAGAGGTGAGATGGAAGGCGAGACTAAAGCAGTTTTGCCTATAGTTCCGCACTCCACAAAGAGGTTGAATTGAACTGGACAAACAAGGTATTTCTTCCCCTGTGCTCCTATTCATATAGCTGCTTGAAGCCTGAACTTAGAGCATCCACAGCGATTGCTGCGAGGTCGACAACGTTGCTATCCGACAAGTGCAATTCTCAGAAATTTGACAGAATTAAACATCAGAGAAGCTACGGAATAAGATCGGCCAAACCTCTTACACCAAGGACTTTACAGCTTCCTTACAATCGGCTAAACGACATCACATCTTCAATAAATTACAAAGAATAAAAAAGGCTAATTAAAGCCTCGATAAACTCTCAAAAATACTTTTATCAATCCAAATCAAATCAACACAGAAATAGAACGAAATCGACTTTCCAATCGATTCATTCTCTGTTCAAGACAACCTAGCCGATTTTTCGCTTAAGCCAGATGCAGGAATTGAGACCGCGATCTCCGAGTGGGGAGATCCGTACATTCTCGGTATATGTAGGAACCAGAGCGATCGCACACAATATTTCAGGGTCAAGATCTATTGCTAAGCCATAGATCCATGGGACTAGATCGCCTAGAGCTGGTCTTCCCCTGGCCGCCATCTATCAATTCAGCACTATTCCCCGGCAAAAGAAGAACAATGACGGTACTTGAACAAGGCAACATCACCTTTAATACCGAGAACATCTTCCCGATCATCAAGAAGTCGCTCTACTCGGACCACGAGGTCTTCTTTCGGGAGCTGGTTTCCAACGCAGTGGACGCCATCCAGAAGCGGAAGATGGTGTCCTTCGCCGGGGAAATTAGCGCCGACGTTGAGCCTGAAATCACCATTGAGCTGGATGCAGAGGCTAAAACCCTGACCATCAGTGATAACGGCATTGGCATGACGGCTGATGAGGTGAAGAAGTACATCAACCAAGTGGCCTTCTCCAGCGCCGAAGAATTCATCGAGAAGTACAGCGGCAAGGGCGCGGACCAGGGCATCATCGGCCACTTCGGCCTGGGCTTCTATTCCGCCTTTATGGTGTCGGACCAGGTTGAGATCGATACTCTATCCTGGCGCGAAGGCTCTGAGGCAGTGCATTGGAAGTGCGATGGCTCGCCTAGCTTTGAGCTGGCGAAGTCCGAGCGGGAAACGCCCGGCACCAGCATTGTGCTCCACCTCAGCGATGAGGAGAAGGAGTTTGCTGAGGAAGGTCGCATTAAGCAGCTCGTCAAAACCTACTGCGACTTTATGCCGGTGGCGATCAAGATGGGCGACGAACAGCTCAATCGCCAGAAGGCCATTTGGCGGGAGTCTCCCAGTAATTTGACCGACGAAGATTATCTGGAGTTCTACCGCTACCTCTATCCGTTCCAGGATGATCCTTTGCTGTGGGTTCACCTAAACACGGACTATCCCTTCTTGGTTAACGGCATCTTGTACTTCCCCAAGCTGAACCCCAGCGTGGATGTGACCAAGAGCGAGCTGAAGTTGTTCTGCAACCAGGTGTTCGTCAGCGACCACTGCGAGGAGATTGTTCCTAAGTTCTTGCTGCCCATGCGCGGCGTGATCGATAGCCCCGATATTCCCCTGAACGTCAGCCGTAGCGCCTTGCAGATGGATCGCAAGGTGCGGGGCATTGCTAACTTTATTAGTAAGAAGGTGGGCGATCGCCTAAAAGGCCTCTACAAAGAAGACCGGGCCAAGTTTATCGAGAACTGGCAGGACCTGGGCACCTTCGTGAAGTTCGGCGTGATGAACGACGAGAAGTTCAAGGGTCAGGTGGAGGATTACATCATCTACCGCACCACGGCGGTGCTGGGCGAAACGGCGGAAACCGAGACCCAGGTGGAAGTGCAAACCGAGGATGGCGAGGACGCCTGGGCTGATACCACACCCAAGAATGACTCCCAAGACCCCGATGGCAATAGCTATACAACCTTGCAGGAGTACGTGGAGCGGAATAAGGAGCGCCACGAAAATCGCGTTTACTACTGTAATGACGCGGCGGGTCAGGCGACCTATGTGGAGCTGCACAAGAATCAGGGCCTGGAGGTGCTGTATTTAGACGCCTATATTGATACTCACTTCGTGAGCTTCCTGGAAGGGGAGTACAAGGAGAAGGAGATCAAGTTCTCTCGGGTGGATTCGGACTTGGATTCCACGCTGATGGATGACGATAAGACCGATGAGGTGGTTGACCCTGAGACGAATAAGACGAAGGGTGAGCAGGTTAAGGAGATCTTTGAGAAGGCGCTGAATAAGCCGACTGTGACGATCCGCACGGAGGCGCTGAAGGGTGATGCTGCGACGCCGCCTGCGATGGTGCTGTTGCCGGAGGAGATGCGTCGGATGCAGGAGATGACGGCGATGTTCCAGCAGAAGCAGATGGATTTCCCTGATATGCATACGCTGTTGGTGAATACGAATCACCCGCTGATTCAGAATTTGATTGATCTGAATGGGGGGGAGATCGTGACACCGGATGGCGGTGAGTCGGCTTCAGGCGGGTTAGCGAATATGCTTTGTCAGCATGTTTATGACTTGGCGCTGATGGCTCAGAAGGGCTTTGATGCGGATGGCATGAAGGCGTTTGTGGAGCGGTCGAATACGGTGCTGACTGAGCTGACGGCGAAGTAAGCGAAGCGATCAGTAAGATGAAAGCGGGGGCTCAATTTCTGGGTTCCCGCTTTTCTGTTTAATGATTGCAAACTGACCAGCTCAGGCCAGTCTTCGCTATGGTGATGGCCTAAACTCTGATTTTTAGATATGCAAATTCCCTCAGATTTACGCCAGCGAGCATTGTGGCTTTTAGATCAGATGCCTACGGAGGTGTTGCAGCATGTGGTTAGTCTGCTAGAGGTTTTCTGGAAAGAGCTGGGTGACAAAGCCGATGCTTCACCGGATACCAATTCTGAACGGTCTTATGATTTTTCTGACTTAGCAGGTTGTCTTCAGTGGAAAGGAGATGCTGTAAAGGCTCAGCGGAGCTTGCGGGATTAGTGGTAACCGCTATAAGTCAATAAGCTAACAAATTAGAATGACTAAAGATTTATGAGAGCGCTCATAGAATCGTGCGAAGCAGGGTTAAGACTTTGATTTTCACTCAAGACCGGCGGCTTACGCAACGTTCTGATCGCTTTCTCATGCCTTCAGTCATTGCTTGGTAGACAGGCTCTCCATAAAGTGACACGATCCCTGCAATGAGATTGATCAAAATCCTGCAGAAACATTACTCTTGCATCTCCAGTAGCAGGTAATGCATTTTCGACTTCCGAGCGCTGAACCTGAGAAATTGATGCTAGTCTTTCCGAGTATTTAAATCCATCTGGACTTAGATCTTCTGCCAACTTCCTTTTCTCTTGAGGCTCTAACTGCTCTAATAATAGAGAGATAGTCTTACTTTTTGCATGCCGCGCATTTTCTAATTGAGCATCGAGTTTATGCAGATTACTACTATGATTCACTTCCAACAAAGCTTTGCCGCTCACATAACTCCAGTGAGGCTTTGGGCGAGAGTAGAGGTCTCTACTGTATCCAGTTCCACCGCGAACAAATTGATTACCTATGTTCATTCCATAGTGCCACCTGGCATCCACAGAAGTTATGCTCTCTGCTTTTGGAAAGGCAGGCATTCTTCCACCTAAATTGTACTCTCCTGCGCTTATAAGATCTTTATCTAGGGCGCGGGCTAAGAAGAGACCGAAAGCTGAGGTGAATCCATGATTTTCTTGCTTTGCGAGCTTCTGGAGTTGCTCTAGAGTAGTACTAGATATGCCTTTATACAAAGGTTGAATGAGCTGCTGCTCTTCGGACAGAATTTTCATATCCCATGCCAGTGCTTCTCTCCCGGTCAAAGGAGCACCGTCATACAGTTGTTTAAGCTTTGGGAAAACATTGTCAAAGATAACTTGATTCCCAATTCGCATGAAGCCTTGAAGAGCATTCGAAATGGCTCCTGAGAATTGAGCAGCCCCCTCTCCAGCAAATCCTACTGAAGGATATGCTGCCTGATGAGCACCATGCGAAACAATGTGCGCTGCTAAAGCCCAACGTGTTTCCCATCCTTGTTTCGCGAGATATTCATAGAACCAGCGATAGAAATCTCTTCGTTGCTCAATACGAGTAAACAGGTGCGAGTTGCCATACTCCAAGTTGTAGAGGCAAGCCATTTGCCATGTCTCAGTGTTAGCTACACGGTCTTGCCTCGTCCAGTCTCCTGGGCCTACAGTCTGCTCTTTGGATTCAACTTCCCCTA
>CALIGI010000151.1 GCA_938021205.1 uncultured Pseudanabaenaceae cyanobacterium | reverse complement strand
GACTAATTCTTTTGCAATGGCTGGTCTTAAGCTCAAAGATGCTGAATAATCCTTGGGAAAAATGATGGATGAAGTTGGCAGATGCCCCTGCACCTTTGCGTTTGAGGAGGAGGTAGCAGGTTTCGGTGATGACGGGCCAGGTTGTAATGAGGGGCTCGTTATAGCGTTTTAGGGCTTGCTTGGCGTTGGGGTGATATTTGTCTTTTTCGTTGAGGAGCGCGACCCAAAATCCGGTGTCAGCGATGATCATATTTACGTCCCCATTCTTCGGCTAGAACCGTTTTGTAGCTGGTGGAGAGGTTTTCTTCAGCGGCCATGCAGCCGATGAGACCGGAGTCTTCAAATTGTTCATAGATGGTCTTCTGAGCGGTTGGGGGCGTTTGCAGAGCGCTCGTTTCTTCCAGGGGAGAGGTGGAGAATGTTTTTTTGAGGAGTTGGATAAATTGAGCCACTAAGTTGAGGGCTTCTGGGGGGAGGGTTTGGATATCTTGCTGGATTTGTTCGAGGGGAGTCATGGCAAGGGCCAAGAAGGTGTCTCAATTATAAGCCAGTCCTCGAAGTGCTCTGTCGTCAGGCGGCTGAGTTGAATGGAGTGGGCGATCGGGTAATAACCGGGGAATTCTGTAATTCCGAAACGTTGATCAATTTGCCCCTAAGTTCACGGGCGCTAATATTCTGCGATTGCGAGGGTTATGAGAAGGTGCTGTTTACTCCAGCTGTAGCCCAGCGGTTGGCGAAGCATGATGTGCTGGTGGAGATTCACGATGGGGTGGATCTTTCGATTTCGTCGCACATTAAGGGGCTATTTAAGGCGACCCATGAAATTGTTTCGATTCCGGTGATGACGGATATTCAGCGGACCTATTCCTATGATTATCCGGAGTTGGCAGGGTATGACTTGGCGACGAAGAAGATCTTGGTAGCGGAGCATCGGGCCAATAGTACAGAGTGGTTGTATATCAAGGCGTGTGGTGTTTAAGTCACTAGCTTTTATAACAGAAATTAATTCGGTCATGGTTCGTAAAGCCCTAATGCTTCGGTTTCTGTAACCATCTCATCCAGGGCTTGTGATTGGGAGTTCGCTTGCTGTTTCTTTAGCGATATTTGGAGTAGTAGCGCCAGCTTTATCGAAGCTTCTAAGCGGTCTGCACCGAATTGTTCAATACGTTTACTGAGCTCAATAAGTTGCTCGTGCTCTTCTTCAGCGAGGGTTTCGGCTTCGCGTTTGGCTCGCAGCAAGTCGTATTGGGCCTGCAAGTCTATAAGGACGTTTTGGTTGATTTGGTCTAGAAGCTGTGCCTCAACTGAAGGCAGGACATTAGCTTTACGCTGGGGTCGCAGCGCCACAATCTGCTGAACGAACTCGTCCAGCTCAGTTTCGTTGAGTTTGGTTGCTGCTGTAATCAGTTCGTCAAGACTCATGAGGACTCAAGGGTCTGAGAGAGTGCATCAATTATAAGCCAGCCCCTCGAAGTCCTCTGTCGCCAGGCAGCTGAGTTGAATGGGGGAGTGATCAGAAGAACTGGAGAGGTTCATGATCTCAAGAAATAATCATTGCCCCTCAATGCTCTTGATATAGCTATCAATCCCTCGATGCGATTCGAGTAATTTCTCCCTTTCTTCTACGGAGCATGATTTACTCCGCATTGCATTATGTAGCTCATGACGTTTCTTATGTTTTCTATTAGGCGCTTTGAGTACACCATCCTTGATTACATTGCCAGTTACCTCACAAGGAGAAGGAGATCTCCGATGCTTTTCCTTCTTATCGTTTAAGCGGAGCTCATAGCTACGAATTATCTTTTTGACGTTTGATACTAGATCTTTGGGAATCTGTTTTCCAGAAATGGTTAGATCATCAGCATAAAGGGTAAAAATACACTCATTCGACAGGGTTAGGTTATGAATTTCCTCCCACATCTCTATGAGAGAAAAGTATGCAATTATCCCACTTGATGGACTTCCTGTTGGCAATCGCCCTTTGAACACACACAAGTCTGCAAGTAAATTTGAAACCTTGCAGGAGCACCGCATTGTCTTAAAGAAAAAGTCAAAAACTTTTCTTCTTCTGATGGATGGGAAATACTGCTTAATGTCAAGACTGACAATAACTTGACAATCCAGATGCTCTCTCGCATTCGTGATTGGAGAGCGTTTCTTCGCTGGAGTATGCAAATAGGCCGGAGGCTCTATTCTAAGCAGAAGATTGGAGATGCGCCTTTGAACTTGCTTAAGGTCTTCGGGAGGTTCTTCTATTCGTCTAGAGTCTTCCACTCTGCATTTGTACCGATCATCTGAACGAGATAGATTTTTGAGAGTGGACAAGTCTGAGAATAAATACTCAGACAATCGAGGCATGGATTCAAGACCATAGAAACAGGATTGTTCGAGAGCATACTGCCTATGGGGCTTGTTGAATTTATAAGTTGTCACTCGTCTTTGGGTTGCACAAGCTTGAGCATGGACAGGATCTTTGATGATGCAAACGAACGAAGACTCTCTGTTCTCGGATTCTTATATAAGTTCTCAGAAAAAAATAAAATAGATGAAACGGGTATATCAAATTCTGATGAATACTTTTCAAGCACATCCATTGTAGGGTTCTTTTTTCCGGCTTCGATTTCCGAAATGTATGATTTAGAGATGCCTAGTCTGACAGACAAATCCTTCTGGGATAGCTCATGAAAAACCCTTATTAATTTCAGGGCTTCATTCAGCATAAGAACTACACGGTCGAATGTACTAAAGGGAGTTTTAAAGGAGGGTAGCTGTCTTAGTCAAACCAAACATCTCGGAGAAAACCGACAAGTTCTCTGACTAGTAAATTAAGAATAGCTAGGCGAATAGTTTTAGACCATTGGCTGCGCTTGTTCTTTTTCTTAGACTGCTTCTGTTGTAGATCGGCTTTTGAAGCAAACATAGAATGTCTCCCTTTTTACTCTGTTTTCCTAGCAGAATTGCTAGGCCTCGCCTAAAACAAAGAAGAAGAACAACAGTTTTAACCCTCCTTTAACCTGAGTAGATCTCCAGCTGCATCCCTCGCCTTGCTGGCCTGAACCAAGGGGGAGCCAAGGTCGGGGCAAGAGCGAGCGCACGTGCTGGGGCATAAGTCCTGCCTGCGCTAGCCTTAGCATTTGCAGACGGAAAGGCCGAAGCCAATCTCTAAGGAATTATGATCCACACTGTTAATTGAGAGGAAACATAGAGTTTCCCATGAGCTACAAGGAACTCAATGAACGGCGAGGCTATCTTCCGATGGCCGATGTAAAAAATATATCACGCATTTCGCTATAAATCGCTCAGAGCGATTTTAAATATTTCTGCTTCCTCGTCTCTCTGCATTTAGCTGGGTCCTTTGAAGGAGCTTGAATCTACCGGGATTTCTGCTGCATCGGAGTTCTGTGCTGCTGAGGAATATGTGTACATATTCAAAGAAAAGCCCCATCACCGAACGGCAAGGGGGCTTTTGTTTACTCATTCAAATGAGCGATCGCAACCAATACTTAAGGAATCAATTCCTCAACAGCCTCAGCCTTGGTATTGGTATTGCGAGAAGGGGTCTGACGCTCAAAATTCATGTGAATAGAGCGGGTCTGAACACCATCCGCAGCCACCGCCAAAATGGGGTAATCAATCACGCCATCTTGGAAAGACATCTGATAGCGGAACGTACCGTCGGGATTGAGCGTAATGGGCTCGCCGCCAATCGTCACCGCTGCATCAGGCTCAGTTGCGCCGTAAACAATCAGTTCAGCATCCGCAATCAGCCAGAACTTGCGAGGGCGAACCGGAGGCATGGAAGCCGCAATGCCAGCACCGGAAGCTGTGAAGCCAGCGCCAGAAGCATTGCCCCACATGCCGATACCAGAACCCGCCGCCAACAGGTGAGAGCTCATGCTCTCAGGCGCAGCGCTGAGGCCGGAAACCGGAGCCTGCTGCATGGAACCGTACAGGGAGCCAGCCACGCGCTGAGCTTCCACCGCACCGGCCATACCGAAGATTTCGCCGTAGATGCCGTCGGCTTCCACTTCACTGGATTCGCTAACCACTTTGGGAGGATTGAGAGCGTAGACCGTGCGGCCCTGGAGGCTCTCATCCCAGTTAACGGTGATGAACTGATCTGCAACCCAATCGGAGGGGTAGACGGGGGGAATGTGGATGCGAGCGGAGGTTACTAGGTTGAGCCAACGACCGTCGTCGCAGCGGTAGCCCAGCTCAATGACGTAATCGCGATCGCTCACGGGAATGGGCACATACCACTCACGAGCGCTCTCATCGCAGGAATACTCCTGCATGCTGTGGGGACGCTGACCTTCACTAATATCAGTGATGTCATAGAGACGCAAAGCCAACTGGGTGCCACCCTGCTGACGCTTGGATTCGCGGTAGTCATTGGGCACATCCCAATAAACGTAGGACCACTGGGGGTCACGGGGCAGCATCACAATGCGGCTATCACCGTAGCCTTCGGGCAGCTCAGCTAGGCCTGCATCTACATCAGCTAACGCAGGATTGAACAAGGCTTCATCAGCAGTCTTGTCTTGACCCATGTCGAACTTGGCAGCTTCGACTATTTCCTGGGCAGGAACAGCAGCAATCTTTTCTTCAGCAGTTTTGTCTTCCATGGTGGCAGGTGCAGTTTCCTGGGTAAGTTGCTGGGCACGTTCTGCTTGGCGAATCGCTTCTTGCAGCTCGGACTTACGCATGCGGCTGTAACGAGATACGCTGCATGCACTGGCAACGCGGCGTAGTTGCCGCAGTGTCATTTCTTCTAGGGGAGGTCGCTGAGGGGTCATGGTTGTGATCTTCCTATGTTGGCGTTAAACGAATCGCGTTCACTGATCTCGCTGGGTCACTCGCTGCTTTGAGCGCCTAGCCAAAAGACGGGGATCAATTCATGCCATTCATACTGTCAAGGGGAGGCTGCTTTTGCAACCCACGATCCCCGCGCAAAAGCCTAATTTAACGGGATTTCAGGATTCTATACCTTTGTAAAGTTATGAATTCATGACTTTGGGATCGCTTGTGAGGTTGTTTGTCATGGTTTTATAACTTTTCGAGATCGCTAGTTGTCCCATCTCTTGCGATCTGCTTGTTTAGAGTGCTCTTCTTAAGGGCTGATAGGACGATTGAGATGAACCTTGGGGATGCATTGAGTTTGCTAGCAGCATTAATGGGGCTGGGACTCTGGTGCAGTAAGCTCCTCTAGGACAGAAGGGCGATGCCACGGCAAGTTTCCTTCGAACTCGCCTCAATGGAGGGGGATAGTTAATGGCGAAGGATATGCCAAACAATGGGGAAAGCCAGTCACAGGGCGCGGAGGGGCTAGAGTCAGCTTTGGATCGCGTTGGAACAAATCCCAAGGCTAAGAAAGGGAAACGAAATCTTGTGACAGGGGTTTTGGGGCCTGCATTAAAATTGTGGCTGCGCTCCCAGGTGGAGGCAGTGGATCGGCTGGAGGTCGCCATTGGTCGTGATACGGGAGAGGGTCACAATCTTTCGAGTCGGCAAATGCTAGCGGGACGCATTCCCCTGGTGCGGGTGGAAGCTGACGGAGTGCTCTATAAGGGTCTTCATCTCGGACAGTTGCAACTGGTGGGGCAAGACATTCGCATGAACCTGGGCCAGGCCGTGCGGGGGAAGCCGCTCAAGTTAACTGCGCCTCTCGTTGTGGCTCTGGAGTTGAAGATAACTGAGGCCCAGTTGAATGACTCTTTGGAGTCACCGCTTTTAGCGCCCCCATTGGGGGAATGGCTCAACTTGCTCCAGGAGCTTTTAGTTGAAGAAGACTCCGTGGAAGAGTCCGAGATGGGAGCAGAACCATTGAGACAGCCCAGGGTTGCCTTAGCAGGCGGAGAGCTGGGCAGTGGCTTGGGGGCAGAACGCTTGGGTCTGCGAGTTTTCCAGGGTGATCAATCAGCCACTCAGTCTGAAATTGCCATTGAGACTGGCCTGACGGTGCGCAATGGCAACTTACTCAAGCTGCGCCAGCCTTGCTGGAGTGAAGCGCCTCCTGCTGGCTTTCAAGAAGATCTCAGTAGTTTGGCGATGATGCCTTTAAAGCTAGGGCGAGATGTGGTTATTGAACGCATTGCGATCGCCTCAGGTCAGCTTCACCTCGCTGGACAGTTGACGGTGCAGCCCTAGGCATCGTTTTCACACCTTATCTAGCTGCGCTGACATGGCTAGCCACGACATATGTGCAGTTTTGCTGCATTATTTGTGACTTTTATGAAATCTGCGGGGTGAAGCCGAAGCCAGGGAGTAGCTTAGGGGAGACAGAGCCTGACCTGCCTTTCGCGAGATTGGCTTTCACGAGATTGGCTTTCAAGCTAAGCGCCCATGGAAAACGGACCTATGGCTTCGGGGGACTCCCATTTACCCCGATCATTGACGGATGCTGATTTCCAAGCTTTCTCGCTGGAAGTCGCCCAGGCGCGTGCCGATGCCCAGGGGCATTTCCCCGTGGATGATGCCCCTCCCTTTCCGACCCTAGGGGCAGTTTCAAATCTTGCTGATGAAGACTTACTCCCTTTGGTCCCAGACCATGGGTGGCAGGTTGATGATGCTCGGATAGGACCCACAGACTCCTCTTTTACGGGTAACGCCACGACCCAGCAAAAGGCTATGGCAGGCGATTTTGTACCGATTCATTGCAACCTGTCCCTTGCGGAGCTGATGGAGCATGCGCTCCTGCGGGCTGAAGGGGTTTTGAGCGATCGCGGTGCTCTCTGTGTCAAAACCTTGCCCTACGGTGGCACCACGGCTGGGAGCTATTACCGGGTGGAGCCAGAACTCTCTCCGGTCGCAGCACTGGAGCAAGTCAAGGCCCAGCGAGCGGAGCCTTTGACCCCTGGACTACAGCTTGCGCCCATGGACGAAAAAGCATTTTGGGCGCTGTATCAGCGAGCCATGGACTATGGCGAAGACAAGGCCCTCTATCAATGTGATGGCTTAGTGGAATTGGGCCTGCCGGGGCAAACCACGGGAATAAGAGTGATTTGTGAGTTGGCTTCCCAGGCCATCATGGCGCGTCATTGGCTATTCCTTGCTGCCGCTGAAGATGAGGATGAGCATCAGCCCCAGCCATCCTCCATGATTCAGGCTGAACCACTGACTCACTGGTCCGTATTGAAACCCAGCTCGTCGCATCTGGTAAATAGTGAGCAGGCCTTGGTTGATGATGCCGATGAATCCAGGCTTACCATCATCTCTCTCAATGGGTTGAAAGGTGAGCCCTGCGTGGAGCCGCTGCTGGAAACCGAGGTGTTTGTGGTGATTCATCCCACCCAGCGCTTGGCCCTGGTGTGCGGCAGTCGCCATGGTGGTGATTTGTTTGGGGCGATCGCCACTCTGCTGGCCGAAATTCAACACCAGAGTTCGGTCAGCGGCTTGCTGTTGCCAGATGCGGTCTATTGCCCCGGCGCTTCCGGGCAGCAGTCGGCTCTCTTTTTAGGGGAAGTCGGGAGCGGTAAGCAAACCTTAGCTTCAGCCTTAGGCAAGCCCTGGCAACGGGGACCCGTTGTGTTACAAACTGCCGACAGTCCTGCTGCTGCTCCACCACAACTTGAGCTCAGGCCGCTGTTTGCTGGGAGCTACGGCAATATCTCGGGCTTAACCGCAAAGGATTCACTTCACCAGCATTTAAACTTTGGGGCAGTGCTGGAAAATGTTCCCCTGCAAGAGACCTCCAGTCGGCCTCGATTTAGTGATTTAGCCAGTTCTGTTCTTTTTCGGGGAGCTTGGCAGGCTAACAGCCTCGCTGCTTTGGGCTCACATGATAGACGGGATGGGTGGAGCCAATCTCAGGCTGCACCCCGAAAAATCTTCCTCTTAGTCGCTGATACAGCAGGGGTTCTACCTGCCATTGCCCGTCTCACCCCGGCGCAGGCCGTTTACTACTTTGCTCTGGGTTATGGAGCCGAGCTGCCGGGCTGGAGTCGTCATCAGCTCCATCCAACGGCCCATTTTAAGGCGATGGATCGTCGGCAAGCGGTGCGGGATAGTTTGCGTTGGCAGGCTGTTCTTCAAGTCGAGAATGAAACCGAGATTTATTTGGTCAATACGGGCTGGCTAGGAGCCAATGCCTTTGAAGCGCGATCGCTCCAGCAGCGCATTCCCATCTCGATTAGCCAAGCCCTGGTTCAGTCCGCCTTGGCTGGGGAGCTTCCCCTTGCGGTGGAGGCTTTGTCCGAGACTCAAACAGTCTCCCATACCTCCCATACCTGCATCGATCCGGTCTTCGGCTGGACCCTCCCCTTGGGATTGCAGCAGTTGCCGGGGCGCTGGTATCAGCCCTGGAACGTCTGGGGGGATGCCCAGCAATGGCGAGTTGCTGCTATTCGCCTCGCCCAGCAATTTCAAGTCCAGATGGCTGGCTTAGTGGCGGCGGGATTACCCGAAGCGATCGCCCAGGCAGGCCCTCGCTTCCCCTTGGAACCGGGTCAGCCCCATTAGTATCCGGAGATAAAGCTGTCCCATCGAACAGCAGCTCCGATATTTGCAGGTTCATCCGCCAACCGCACCTACTCCTCCCAGCAAGCCTGTGCCCGTGGCTTATTAATAGCCACTGAAGTTGTGGGAGCGCAATCAACGATGGCAGACCCGCTGCTAATCTACGGCTGAATCGCCCGCTCTGCTACAGTCAGGCCAAGGCCTTCGCTGCTCTCGCTATGCATATCCTCCACGGCACCTGGATTCCCGACGCCACCGACGACTTCGTTCAGCAAGGTGGTTTCTACCTCTGGATCGAAACTGAGCAGAAGCGTCGCTTCAAGGCTTCTAAATCAAAACAGCCCGCTAAACATAACCGCCATCTCCCGGAAGCGGAACTGGCTCAATTCCTGGCCGAGAGCCTCGGCTTCCGCTGTTCGCCCCAGCTCGATCTCAGCGATGCCATTCAGCCCTGCTATTTTTGGTTACCCAGTACTGCGGATCAGCCTTTGCCATCGCCAGAGCTTGCTCGCTTTCTAGAGAGTCAAGACGAAGCGGGTGAGACACAATATCGCTGGAGCGCTTGGCAGATTGACTGCTTCCGTGTGGGTACCTACAGCAAAGGTACGCGAGACTTTCGCGATCGCACCCCTTACATCCTCCAACTCCTCCCCGAACTCAACTTTTTGGCCCAAAACGGCATCGCCGAAATCCAACTGGGTGCAGACCTAAAATTCTGGCTTCGCTTCTGCCCCACCCTCCAAGCCATCCTGCTCAAAGACCAATACATCCCCGTCCTACGCCACCGTGTTCTAAATCCCAAATCGCGCAAAAAACAATACGAGATTCATCACGCCTGGGAAATCGTCAGCCCTCAGTATGAAAGCGCGATTGCTTCGCAAGCTTCCGGAGGAATCGCCCAAGCTACCCAAGCTGCCCAAGCCGCCCAACTTATGCCCTGGGTCTGTGCTACCGGCTTTGAAGAAGCCCCCACCGATGCTGCTATCGCACCGGGCTTTCGCGATCGTGCCACCCTCCTACGCCACTTCTGCGAAGTCCTGCTCACCCAAGCGATCCGCCAAACCGAATTGCCTGCTAGCTTCACCAAGAAACTCGAAGACACGCTTGTCCATCGCTGTTGGCAAGGTGGCAGGCCTGTGACCGCTACGGTTGATCCAGCAACTCTGGAAACCTTTCAGCAGTGGCAGGGGTGGCGCGATCGCATTACCACCACCCAAACGGCCCTCCCCTTCAACCTCTACTTCGTCCTACAAAATCCGCCCGATGCTGACGGTGATTGGCAACTGCTCTTCCAAGTTGGCCCTAAGCAAGACCCCTCCTTACAAGTCCCCCTGACGGATTACTGGCGCAAGCGGGGCAAGGAACAAACGCTTTTGCGTCAGCAACTCGGGGGAGACTTCGAGCAGCAGCTCTTGCTCAACCTGGGCTACGCCGCCCGCATTTACCCCAAAATCTGGGATGCCCTGGACACGGACCAGCCCGTGGGCATTGCCATGGACTTGGATGAGTCCTTTGGCTTTTTGCGCGAGGCCGCTTGGATTCTGGAAGATGCGGGCTATCGCGTTGTCATTCCTTCCTGGTGGACGCCCCAAGGTCGCCGCCGAGCCAAGGTCAAGCTACGAGCCAAGAGCGGCAACAGCAAATCCAGTGGGGGGGGCGATGCGGCTAAGAGCTATTTTTCAGTCACCAAATTGCGGGAGTACGATTACGACCTTTCCATTGGCAACGAGCAGGTTAGTCGTACCGAGTGGGAGCAGCTCGTGGATTCTAAGTCTTCGCTGGTGCATTTTCGTGGTCAGTGGATGGAGCTGGATAAGGATAAAATGCGGGAGTTGATGAGCTTTTGGCAGGAAAACCAGGGTAAGCAGCCAGAGCTGGGGCTGCTGGAGATGATGCAGCTCGAGGCCAATAGCGGTGGGGATATTGAACTAGACTTGGAACGCGATCGCGCCCTCTCCACCATGCTCACTCAGCTCCAAGATAAAACGAAACTCCAAGATATTTCCGACCCCGAAAACCTCAATGGCACCCTGCGAGACTACCAACGCCGGGGAGTCAGTTGGCTCAGCTACTTAGAAGGTCTGGGCCTCAATGGCTGCCTGGCCGATGATATGGGCCTGGGCAAAACCGTCCAGGTCATCGCCCGGCTCATTCAAGAGCGAGAGCAATTAGCAGCCGTCGCAAAACCGAGCGCGGTTCGCGGCAGTCGCAAGGTCAAGGCCCAGCCGGAGAGAGGACCTAGCCTGCCACCGACGCTTCTAGTGGCTCCGACCTCTGTGGTGGGTAACTGGCTACGGGAGATCGGCAAGTTTGGACCAGAGTTGAAGGCTTTTGTTCATCATGGGGGCGATCGCATCAAAAAATCCCCCGACTTCAAAAAAGCCTGCAATGGCGTCGATGTCGTCATCACCTCCTTCACCCTCGTTCGCAAAGACCTCAAGCTGCTGCAATCGATGACTTGGCAGCGCATCGTCCTGGACGAAGCCCAAAATATCAAAAATCCCAAAGCAGCCCAAACCAAAGCCATCCTCAAGCTAGAAGCCCCCCATCGGCTGGCTCTCACCGGCACTCCCGTAGAAAACCGTCTGCTCGACCTGTGGTCGATCTTCAACTTCCTCAACCCCGGCTACCTGGGTAAAGAAAACCAATTTCGCCGCAACTTCGAGCGTCCCATCCAGCGCTATGGTGACCCCGTCAAAGCCACCACCCTCAAGCAGCTAGTCGAGCCCTTCATCCTCCGCCGCCTCAAAACTGACGCCAATATTATTAAAGATCTACCCGATAAAGTAGAGCAAAAAGTCTACTGCCACCTCACGAAAGAACAGGCCTCTCTCTACGAAGTGGTTGTTAAAGACATTGCTGGCAAACTCGAAGAGACCCAGGGTATGGAACGGCGGGGGCTGATCCTGGGTTCACTTACCAAGCTAAAACAGATTTGCAATCACCCCGCCCAGTTTTTGCATGACGGGAGTGATTTCTCGACGGTGCGATCGCACAAACTCGAACGCCTAGCCGAGATGACCGCCGAGGTCATGGCCGAAGGGGAAAGCATGTTGATCTTCACTCAGTTCCGAGAGATAGGTGATGCCTTGGAGCAGTATCTGCGCAAGACTTGCTATTACAACACCTATTGGTTACATGGAGGGACATCTCAGCCCCAGCGCGATCGCATGATCGCCCAGTTCCAAGATCCCACCACCGACCCCTCCATCTTCATCCTTTCCCTCAAAGCGGGTGGTGTCGGCATCACCCTCACCAAAGCCAACCACGTCTTCCACTTTGATCGCTGGTGGAACCCCGCCGTGGAAGATCAAGCCACCGACCGTGCCTTCCGCATCGGTCAGGAGAAAACGGTGTTTGTCCATAAGTTCGTGGCAACGGGGACGCTGGAGGAACGCATTGACGAGATGATCGAAGATAAGAAAAAACTGGCAGGGACAGTGGTTGGTAATGATGAAGCTTGGCTGACGGAGTTAGATACAGAATCATTCAAGAAGCTGATTGCTTTGAATCGCAATGCAGTGCTGGACTAACTTGGATAGCTCACTAGCGTGTTTTGAGGAGGAGGGCTAACTGGTCTGAGAAGGGATGAGTTTCGGGGATGAGGTCAATTTGAAGGCTGTTGAACTCAGGTTAAAACCGTAAGTAGTGCATTAATTGCCCAATTTCATCTGCTCCCAGCACCAATCTTTGCTGAAAATCGGCCAAATTCAAGAATGGACCCTGGGCTTGGCGTTCCTGAACGATCGCTTCCACCATGGCCTCGCTCAACACAGGTAATTGGTGCAATGCAGCGGCAGGGGCACTGTTGGCATTGCAGAGTGGCGATCGCTCATCTTCGTCATAAAAGCAAAATTGCAAAATAGGTGCGTAACCTGCAATCTGATTCACGGATAGCCCTAGGGCCGCAGCGACATCATCTAAGCAGTGAAATTGCAGCCCAGACTGAACTAATTGGGCTAGGGTTCTGGCCTGGTGGATTGAGAGTCCCGGAAGTCGCAGCCAGTCATCCTGGCTAGCCTGAGCCACGTCAATGCGAACGCCCAAAGCGGCGGCGGCTTGCAAGTCTGCAATATTGTCAAAGCGCATCAGGGGATTTGCCTGGAGTCGACTGTCTAGGGCTAATTTCCCAGGAACCCGCTTGGCTGTGGATTGGGTGGTCAGGCTGGCAAGCCAGCGCTTGATAGGCATGGATACAAAAATGAAGAATGACAGCAAACTAGTTAATTTGATCGAGCAACTTACGGCGTTTTTGCTCAAACTCAGCTTCGGTTATTAAGCCTTCCTGGCGCAGATTCTCCATTTCTCGCACCGCATTGGCAACCTGCTCTACCTTGGCAGGGTCTAAACTAGGTTGATCTTGATCTCTCTCCTCCTTTACTGTAACTAGGCTATTGGGAGCATTGAAGGTGTGCTCAAACTCGTCGTCATCTAAAAATAGATACCATAAGGCCTCAATCCCACTGGCGATGCGCGATAGCGGCGTTTTCCAGGCCAACAGCAAATAAACTAGCCCCCAGCGGGACTGCCCCAAGTAAAAACGATGAATGCCAGGCAGCGTCACAACGCCTAGGAGAGCTAACCCTGCGGCGAGTTTACGGCTTTTCACAATATATTTGCCTCAGAGGTTGTTTGAGAATTCGGCCCAGCATCAAATTTGCAACCTCGACCAGCAATAAAACGTCGGAATCCCTTTAAATTTGGCGGCATCATAAGTCATCCTGCTCCCGCTAGATGCCTTGCTCAAACAACCTCTCACATTGGATCTTCACCCCAGGTTGACCTTCACTCCCCAATTCAGCAGCACAACTGCAACAAACGAGGCCACAACCTAGCCATTGCTTCATCCATTGGAGATCATGGTAGTCAAATTACCTCAATTTGCAGAGCGGTTTTGCCCTAGTTCGGATACCCACCCCCGAAGAAGCGAGATTTTGCGATTGAACCCCCCGTGGCCCTCGTTTAAACTGAAGGGAGCTACCTCTTAAACCTGCGGGAAAGTGCAATGAGCTTTTTTGACTCTGAAATTGTTCAGAAGGAAGCCAAATCGCTGTTTGAAGACTACCAGTCTCTAATGCAGCTCGGCGGTCGCTATGGGAAATTCGATCGCGAAGGCAAGATCATGTTTATCCAACAAATGGAGGCCATGATGGAGCGCTACCGCATTTTCATGAAGCGGTTTGAACTTTCTGAAGACTTCTCAGCGCAAATGACAGTCGAGCAACTCAAGACTCAGCTAGGCCAGTTTGGCATGACCCCCCAGCAAATGTTTGACCAAATGGAACAAACCCTCAAACGAATGAAATCCGAGATTGATCCCTAGCCTGTCTATTTTCATCTCAAGCCAGTTCAGGTTCTGAGCATGAGCACTTTTGGAGGGTTGTCAAAGTCCTCTAGATGGATGACTGAGCGAGATAAATATCACTGGGTAGTGAGTTACCCATCAGAGCGTACTGAGACGGGCACTGAGACTTTAGGGATTATTTTTAGAGCTGAAGTGAGACAATAATGAGTCGCTGGGCTAGTTAGGCTGCCCAGCCATAGACAGTCCCCTGAGCAGCGCGCCGATCGCCCTATGCATAACTTTTTGCCCTTTGCCCATTTCAAGGGTCAGTTGATCCCTTTTGCCGACGCGCAAATTTCCATTGCCACCCATGCGCTCCACTATGGAACAGGTGCCTTTGGGGGACTTCGAGGCATTCCCAATCCTGCTAATCCCAATCAAATCCTATTATTTCGCTTGGACCGACACTGTAAGCGCCTGAGTAATAGCGCTCGTTTTCTTCAGTACGATTTGCCTGCGGCAGAGATTCAGGCCGCGATCGTCGAATTTATTAAAAAGAACCGTCCCGATCAATCCTTCTACATCCGTCCTTTTGTTTACACCTCAGATCTGGGCATTGCTCCCCGTCTCCATGATATTGAGAAGGACTTTTTTATCTATGGCTTGGAGCTAGGCGACTATCTCTCTGCTGAAGGGGTGAGCTGTCGTATTAGTTCCTGGCACCGTCAGGAGGACGTAAGCTTTCCCCTACGGGGCAAGATTAGTGGCGGCTATATCACGTCGTCCTTGGCTAAAACTGAGGCTGTGTCATCTGGCTTTAAAGAAGCCATCATGCTCAACTCTCAAAACAAAGTCTGCGAAGCCACAGGAATGAATATCTTTGTGGTGCGAGATGGTCAACTCGTTACCCCTGGCGTGGAACAGGACATCCTGGAAGGTATTACCCGCGACAGTGTGATGCAGGTGGCTCGTAATCTGGGCATTAATGTGATTGAACGTTCGATTGATAAATCAGAACTGCTCATCGCCGAGGAGGTCTTTCTGTGTGGCACAGCGGCAAAAGTCACCCCTGTGAATCAAATTGAGAACTATAAACTGCCTAGCGATCGCCCCATCACCCATCAATTGCGAGAAGCCATCACTGCGATCACTGAAGATCGTGACCCAAGCTATCAAGACTGGGTTTTTAAAGTTGACCTCACAGATTAGGGGCGTTGATCATACAGAGAAGTGAACTCAGTAGAGTGAATTCCCCGTAAAGGTGGACGCAGCTAGATAAAGAAAGATCCGGGGAACCTCGGAAGCCCTAGTCTTCAGAGAGAAGCCACAATAGGAAAATACAGCTACGTACTATACGGAAAGTCTTATGTACCCGCAGGGGCCACTTAGTGGCCTAACCCTGCGGGTCAACTATTTTTAGGGTATCGATCCTGGTTCGTTTTAATTTTGACCAATACTCACTCAATGAGTATCTCCCCTAATCGAGTGGGCTTAAAAACGACCCGACAGACGCTGGGATATCAGTCTCCAAGTTTTCACCAAGGTGAGCATGATACTGGCCTCATAAAATCTTGAACTAGAAACAAAGAATCAAAAAATACTAAATCTTCCTGTCAAATCAGTATATATTCGTAAAAGAAGGATATACAGAGCAATTTAACTGAACCTCTTAGAGAGCCCGTGGAGGTCGCATAGCGGCTTAACTCTACGGGCACCCTGAATTTAAGAACGGATTAGTTGGAAAACGGAGTCATTGGAACACGAAGTGATGAGAGACCTGGCTGTTGAGCTGTTACCCCAAAAAATTGACTCAGCAACACTGTCATGGATGTTAAGGCACCCTGGCATGAGTCAAGGCACCTGGGACAAGCTTTCAGTTAGAATCAGCCATTTCAGCCGCCCCATCCACCGTCTAAGGCTGCCCTAAGCGGTAGTCTGGAAAGACAATGTTGATGAATGGATAGGCCGTTATGATTGAAGCGGAACATTTGCCCAACTGCGTCCATGTTTTTATCTCAGGGCGAGTTCAGGGCGTGGGCTATCGCTACAACACTTATCGACAAGCCAGGCAATTGAATATCAAGGGTTGGGTGCAAAACTTGAAAGATGGTCGAGTGGAGGCTTGGTTCGAGGGAGAAGCTAAGGCAATCCAGAGCATGCTGAGGTGGTGTCATGGAGGGCCTCTGTCAGCCAAAGTTGAAGATGTGATTGCTGAACCCACGACTGCGACTGGATTTGAAGATTTCAAAATTCGGCGTTAGTGGGTCGCCTTTGATTTTCATTGATAGGAGAATCACAACGTAGCCCTGGGAAACCTATATTATCCAGCAATGCTGGTGGATGTTGAATTGGAGTTAATTGATGCTACCTAAGGAGGCTGCCCCCATGCTATTACGGCAAAATTACGGCGAATCTGCGTAAAATGTAAATGATTGTTGCTTCCCCCTAATTTAATCTCCTAAGCGCTCCTTTCTATCCATAGAACGCTTCTCACAAAGTTCTAGCTCTACATATTAAAAAGACAGCTATGCGTAGTCAGTTCCTCGATCGCCTCCACAGCCCTGAGCGTCCCGTTCTAGTCTTCGACGGTGCCATGGGCACAAACCTGCAAGTTCAGGAGCTGACAGCGGAGGACTTTGGCGGAGCAGAATACGAAGGCTGTAACGAGTACCTGGTGGAGACAAAGCCTGAATCTGTCGCCACGGTTCACCGCCAGTTTTTGGAAGCGGGGGCAGATGTCATTGAGACCGATACTTTCGGCGGCACGGCATTGGTATTGGCAGAGTATGACCTGGCCGATCGCGCCTATGAACTCAATAAAAAAGCGGCTGAGCTGGCTAGGAGCGTGACGGCTGAGTTCTCCACTCCCGAGAAGCCTCGCTTTGTCGCAGGCTCCATTGGTCCTGGCACGAAGCTGCCGACCCTAGGCCATATTGATTTTGACACCCTGCGTAATGCCTATGTGGAGCAAATTGAAGGGCTCTATGACGGCGGCGTGGATCTGATGCTGGTGGAGACTTGCCAGGATGTCTTGCAGATTAAGGCAGCGCTGAATGCCATTGAAGAGGTGTTTGAGAAGAAGGGCGATCGCCTCCCCCTGATGGTCTCGGTCACCATGGAGCAGATGGGCACGATGCTGGTGGGCTCGGAGATGGGTGCTGCCCTGAGTATTTTGGAGCCCTATCCCATTGATGTCTTGGGCCTGAACTGCGCTACTGGCCCCACAGAAATGAAGGAGCACATCAAATATCTGTCCGAGAACTCCCCCTTTGTTGTCTCCTGTGTGCCTAATGCAGGCTTGCCAGAAAACGTGGGTGGCCAAGCGCATTATCGTTTGACGCCCACTGAGCTGCGCATGCACCTGATGCATTTCGTGGAGGATCTGGGGGTGCAGGTGATTGGCGGTTGCTGTGGCACCCGACCGACTCACATTGCGGCTCTAGCAGAATTGTCTAATGAGCTGACTCCCGCAGAGCGAGAGGTGCGCAAGCCTGGCATGAATACCGATGAGGGTCGCCCACCCTTTAAGTTTGTGCCTTCGGCAGCGTCGATTTATTCGCCCCAGCCCTATGACCAGGACAATTCGTTCTTGATTGTGGGTGAGCGTTTGAATGCCAGTGGTTCTCGCAAGGTGCGGGAGCTGCTAAATGAGGATGATTGGGATGGGTTGATGGCGATCGCTAAAACTCAGGTAAAAGAGGGTGCCCACATTCTCGACGTCAACGTGGACTACGTCGGTCGCGACGGCGAGCGGGACATGAAGGAAATTGTCTCTCGCCTAGTTACCAACGTCACCCTGCCCCTAATGCTGGACTCCACGGAGTGGCAGAAGATGGAAGCGGGTCTGAAAGTTGCAGGTGGCAAATGCATCCTCAACTCCACTAACTATGAGGATGGCGATGAGCGCTTCTTTAAGGTGCTGGAGTTGGCTAAGCAATATGGTGCTGGCGTGGTCATCGGCTGTATTGATGAAGATGGCATGGCTCGCACCGCCCAGAAGAAGTTTGAGATTGCCCAGCGTGCCTACCGCGATGCGCTGGAGTTTGGCCTACCGCCCCATGAGCTGTTCTTCGACACCTTGGCCCTGCCCATTTCCACCGGTATTGAGGAAGACCGAGAGAACGCCAAGGCGACGATTGAATCGATCAAGATGATTAGTGAGGCCCTGCCCAAGGTTCACTTCATGTTGGGTGTTTCCAACGTCTCCTTTGGTTTGAACCCAGCGGCGCGGATTACCCTTAACTCGATGTTCTTGAATGAGGCCATGCAGTTGGGCATGGACGGGGCGATCGTCTCGGCGGCGAAGATTTTGCCCCTGAACAAAATTGACCCCGAGCATCAGCAGATTTGCAAAGATCTGATCTATGACAATCGCCGGTTTGAGGGTGATATTTGCACCTACGATCCTCTGGGCAAGCTGACGACGATGTTCGAAGGCGTCTCAACTAAGGAGGCCCGTAGCAGCGCTTCCCTGGCAGACTTGCCCATGGATGAGCGGCTCAAGCAGCACATCATCGATGGCGAGCGTATCGGTTTGGAAGATGCCTTGCAGCAGGCGTTGGATGAAGGCAATGCACCTCTGCATATCGTTAACGTCTTCTTGCTCGATGGCATGAAGGTGGTGGGGGAACTGTTTGGCTCTGGTCAAATGCAGTTGCCGTTCGTACTGCAATCTGCAGAAACGATGAAGTCTGCGGTGGCCTTCCTGGAGCCTTTCATGGAGAAGGTGGAAGGCCAGGATGACTCCGGTAAGGGCAAGTTCTTGATTGCCACGGTGAAGGGTGATGTTCATGACATCGGCAAGAACCTGGTGGATATTATCTTGACCAACAACGGTTATAAGGTAATCAACCTGGGTATTAAACAGCCGCTGGATGCGATCGTTGAGGCTTACGAGAAGCACAAGCCGGATTGCATCGCCATGAGCGGCCTGTTGGTGAAATCCACGGCCTTTATGAAGGACAACTTGTCTGCTTTCAAAGAAAAGGGCATCAATGTGCCGGTGATTCTGGGTGGTGCTGCGCTGACGCCGAAGTTTGTCTATCGGGATTGTCAGGCGGTGTATGGCGGCCAGGTGATCTATGGCAAGGATGCCTTTGCTGATTTGAACTTCATGGATCAGCTGATGCCTGCGAAGCAGGCGGAGAGCTGGGTGGATGAAGAAGGGTTTATTGGAGAATTTGCCCAGTACAACCAGAAAGGGAAAGCAGCGATCGCCGCCGCCGAAGCTGCCCTACAAATGAACGTCAAGAAAGAGCCCAAAGAACCAGAGGTCATCAGCACCGAACGCTCCGAAGCTGTGGACATCGATATCCCCCGCCCCAATCCTCCTTTCTGGGGCAGCAAGGTGCTGAAGCCAGAAGACTTCGACATGGATGAGTTGTACTGGCATCTTGATATGCAGGCGCTGATTGCCGGTCAATGGCAGTTCCGTAAGCCCAAGGGCCAGAGCCGGGAAGAGTACGATGCTTTCTTGGCAGAGAAGGTCTACCCTGTGCTGAAGGAATGGAAGCAAAAGGTCAAAGACGAAGACCTAATGCATCCACAACTGGTCTATGGCTATTTTCCCTGCGTCGCGGAAGGCAATTCGGTTCATGTCTACGAGCCCGAGGTGATTGAGCAGGGCCTCACGCCTAAAGATGCGACGCCCAAGTTTACCTGGACCTTCCCTCGTCAGAAGTCCCTGCGTCGGATGTGCATCGCCGACTTCTTCCGCCCGATTGAGCAGAATGAATTCGACTGCTTCCCCATGCAGGCGGTGACGGTGGGGCACATCACCGCAGACTACGCTCGCAAGCTCTTTGCCGATGACAAGTACACGGACTACCTCTACTTCCACGGCCTCGCGGTGCAGGTGGCGGAGGCCATGGCGGAGTGGTGCCATGCGCGGGTGCGGAAGGAGCTGGGCTATGGCGACCAGGAGCCGGATAATATTCGCGATATGTTGGCGCAGCGTTATCAGGGTAGCCGCTATAGCTTTGGCTATCCGGCTTGTCCCAATGTGGCGGATCAGGCGCAGCAGCTAGAGATTCTTGGCGCTGACCGGATCAAGATGACGATGGATGAGAGTGAGCAGCTTTTCCCTGAGGAATCGACGACGGCGTTGATGACCTATCACCCTGTGGCGAAGTACTTTAGCGCGTAGGGTTGGCATCGAGAGACTGAACGATCGCCCCTCGTCTGAGTAGATCGCTTATACTAAAGGTCAGGGCTTCGGCTCTGGCCTTTTTGGGTGCTCAATCATGATTGCTGTAAAAGAGAACTCACCCCAACTCACACCTGAAGAGTACTTTGCTTGGGAAGAAAAGCAGCTCGAAAAGCATGAGTATATTGGTGGCCAGGTTTATGCCATGAGTGGCGGCAGCAAAAACCATAGTCTGATTGCTGTCCGACTTATCACGACCTTTGCCAACCATTTAGAGGGAAACGGCTGTGAAACAGGCAATTCAGATTTGAGGGTCAATATTGCTGGGACGAATGACTACACTTATCCAGATGTCAGTGTTACCTGTGATGAGCGGGACCAAGACACAACGCAATACATCACTTATCCCTGTCTGATTGTGGAGGTGCTATCTAAGAGCACGGAAGCCTATGATCGGGGGGGGAAGTTCAGAATGTATCGGAATAATCCAGTTCTACTGGATTACCTGTTGGTTAGTTCCACCAGTATTGAAATAGATCTATATCAAAAACAAGATACGGGTGATTGGATCATTCTGAATTATCAAGCAGGGGATGTGATTGAGCTGAAAAGTATCAATCTTAGTTTTCCGGTTGAGCAGGTCTATCGCGGTCTTACTTTGAATCCAGAGTCGTAGCGTTTGTTTGCTCATATCGAGGGGAGTATGGGCGATCGCGCAAAACTACAAGCTGGGGCTTTGGCTCTGGCTTCCTTTATTGAGCAACAACATCATGGTTCAACTTTTAGAGCGAAAGCAGCAGGATCAGTGGATTGGCCAGCGAGGCATTCCCTGGGAGCGGTTTAAGAAAATTCAGGAAGGGTTTGCGGGCTGCCCCAATGTGCGGCTGTTTTATTTGAGCGGGACGGTAGAGATTTTGACGGTCAGTCCGGAGCATGAGATTTACAAGAGCATCATTGGGATGCTGATTGAAATTTTCCTGGTGGAGAAGGGGATTGAGTTTACGCCAACGGGCTCGATGAATCAGGAGAAGGATGGGGCGGCTTCAGCACAGGCGGATGAGTCTTACTGCTTAGGGGAACAGAAGGCAATTCCGGATCTGTCGGTTGAGGTGGTGTTTTCCAGTGGGGGACCGAGTAAGCTGGCGCGATATGCGGTGCTGGGCGTGAAGGAGGTTTGGTTCTGGGAGGATGGTTTGTTTGCGGTGCATTGCCTGGGCAGGGATGGCTATGAGCAGGTGACGAGGAGTGAGCTGTTTCCTGAGTTGGATTTTGAGCTATTGACGCGTTGTGTGTTGATGAATTCGCGAGTAGAGGCAGCGCGGACATTTCGGGGGGCTTTGGGATAAATCATGGTTGCTGCGAAGGATAAGTCACCACAGCTCACGCCTGAGGAGTACTTTGCTTGGGAAGAGCAGCAGCTCGAAAAGCATGAGTATATTGACGGTCAGGTTTATGCCATGAGTAGCGGGACGGTCAACCATGGCCGCATTGCCATTCGCTTGACTTCGATGCTTGATGCTCATCTGTCAGAGGGTGATTGCATCACTGGTAATTCGGATATTAGAGTCAACATTCTTAATACAGATGACTATGTTTATCCAGATGCCAGTGTGACCTGCGATCATCGAGATCAGGGCACAACACAACACATTACCTACCCCTGCTTGATTTTAGCGTACCTGTTGGGCAAATTTATTGTGGCCTTGTGTTGACGCTAGAATTCTAGCGTTGGTTTGTCTGACATTGAGAGAGCTATGGGCGATCGCTTAAACTAAAGTTCAGGGCGATAGCTCTGAACTCTTTTACAGGAACCTCAATATTGGGCAGTAGCTCCATGGTTCAAGTTTTAGTGCGACAGTAGCAGGATTAAATGTAACAATTTTGTTAGTTAGGATGATGATTTTCTGCATAACGACCTACATTAGAATTGTGATGCAGAATTGCATCGTCATAACAAGGCTTAACAGGTAAATAGACTGTTAAGTTCTGATCTACTCCTTAATTTTGGAAGAGGATGACGGGAGTGATTCAATTTAGATCTTAGTGCAAGCACGAGATTTTCTGTCAGACAATACAACTAACAGTAGATTGAGTACAAATTCAAGCTTTTGAGTTTTAATTCATGATAAAGCATCAACTTACTACTTGAAAGACTCTGATTTTGTGCGCCCAAATAAAGGATGTGATCTTTCACTCTTTAATGTTTTGCATCACCAAATACTATACTCCCTAATATTTAGGAGAAGTGATTATTGTTGGTCAACTCAGAGAAAGCAAAACCATAAATGATTTACATATTAATAGCTCTTTTAATCATCCTATTGGCGTGGTATCTCTTGGCTCAAGAAGGTGTGACAATAAATAATAAAACTTTAGGAAATTATGAAAAAAAGTTGCCTTTCGATTCCGGTGAATTGGTTAGTTCAAAATCAGTTAACAGCTCTAATCTACTCTCTCCAGCAGATAATATTCAGGAATCAAATGCTGTTGAGATAGATGCAAATACTTCAGGCAAAAGCTTGTTGCGAGGCTATGCCAACTCTATCCAGAGTATGCATGGTGCCACTGAAATCAATACGCTACGGTTGAGTGCTGATGATTTTCTAAGGCGATACAATGCAGGAGAACGATGCTTCAATGAAGTTGATTTAACTGGAGCAAGCCTGCAAGGGCTCTATATAATTGGAGTGAATTTAAGAGGAGCCGTTTTACGGAAGGCATGTCTAAGCCGCAGCTCATTTTTAGCCTCTGACTTAGCTGGAGCAGACCTTAGGGAAGCTGATTTAAGTCATACAAGTTTTGTTGGTTCAAATCTCAGTAATTCTAATCTAAGTTATGCAACGCTGATTGAGACTGATTTAACCAGCGCAGATTTAAGTCACTCATTGTTACAGGGTATTGATATATCTAGAGCAATTATTTACCAAACCAAGATGGAAGGTATAAACCCGTCATGACAACTATTATTTCAAGTCGACAAGAGACTTGGTCAAATTTAAATTTATTAATTTTATTTCAAGAAAAACATAACCTAAATTAACAATCCATCCAAGGAAGAAAGGTAAATGAAAGATAGCTCAGGTTTGCTCGAATATCAAAATATAGAAACTTGTGTCGATACTCTATTGTATCTAATTAATCAAGAGAATGATATTCCAAAGCAGGATATCTCATATTTAGAGGCTTCGCTCAAAAAAGTAGTTTCGTCTAGTTTTGAGATTGTTTTTGTTGGTGCTTTTAGTGCTGGCAAATCTATGCTCATTAATGCAGTCTTGGGTAAAGAGCTGTTGTATAGCTCTGAAGGGCATACAACCAGCACAGAGTGCCGCATTCAATATGCTGAAATTGGAGCGGAGAAGGTAGTTCTTACGTTTATGAGTCGTAGGAAAATTCAAGCAAGAATGAATGCACTATGTGAGATTTTAGAGATCAAGCCTGTATCAAATATTAGTCAAGGAAATGAGGTCGAAAATTTACTAAAGCAGTGTAGGGAAATCATCGATAAAGAACCTGGAAAGAGTCATTCAGAGTCCGCAAGGCAAGCTCAGTCACTCGTGTTTTTGATACAAGGCTTTAAGAAAAATCAAGGGAATATTCATCAGGATACTCCAACACCTTATTCAATGGAGCAGCTTAAACTTTCTAATCTTGAGAGTGCTGCTGAATACGCACGATATGGGTCAAATGCTGCCGTTCTGGAGAAGATTGAATATTATTTGAATCATTCCTTGTTAGAGGATGGAAATATCCTAGTTGATACTCCAGGTATTGATGCACCAGTCGCACAAGATGCCAAAATCACTTACGACAAGATAGAAGAAGATCCTGACACATCGGCAATTATTTGTGTGCTCAAGGCAGCTTCAACAGGTGATCCGACTATAGAAGAAATGGACTTGCTCGAGAAATTGAGGAGTAATCCGAGCATTCGCGATAGGGTTTTCTATGTCTTCAATCGAATCGATGACACCTGGGACAATAATGAACTTTCAGATCGATTAAAAAATCTAATTAATTCTGATTTTAGAGTTGCTTGTGAGGAAGGAAGACTCTTTAAAACTAGTGCACTACTTAGCTTTTATGGTAGTAGAGTAAAAAACAATAATAATCGAGATAAATCTTGGGGCTTGAGAGATATTTTCTCAATCAGTAATGAAGATTTAGACAAGGAGGAGAAGACCCCACAATTTGTATATGAATTCAATAAGTATTGTCTTTCTTCTCCTAAGCTTAAAGGTTCTGGTCTTAATCCATTTGATGGTGATAAGAACTTAGCTAACTTATCTTCTAATCAAAAATATCTTGCTATTCTTGGTCTCTTAGAGATTCCTATACTTGACAAACTTCTTCAAGACAGTGGCATTGAAGATCAAGGTGAAAAAATAGGCTTTAACTCTACAATTACTCGTTATTTGGAAGATGAAAAACGCCCTCAATTATTTAAAGATTTAGTCAATGACTTAAAACCAATATCTACCAGCCTAAGGAATTTTTACACCTCAAAATTTCATGATTTGGGAAATCAATCACAGAGAATAGAAGAGATTGAATCTGCTCAATTAAACCAAATTTTTCAACAGCTTCAAGATATCTCGGATTCAATAAGTATGGATATTGAGCAAGTAGTTTCTCAGGTAATTGCTGGAGAAGATTCAAATTTTGAGGATTCTTTTCAGAGACTTAAGAGCTCTATCATCAAAAAACTAGATGAGCTTCTTTCAAACCTCTCAGTTCAACAACTATATAAGTCTGCAACTCTAGTTCGAGATAATTCTACTGCCCCATTCTTAGGAGTATTAGTTGAAGCTTTCTATTTCCTTTCAAGCTCGATAGAAATCGTTTTCGTGAAAGAAGCGAAAGAAGTCATAAACTCTTTTTTTGAAAGCCTATTAAATAGAGTTCGAAAATCAGATTCCTATCTGGCTCTAAACGAATTAATTGGTCATGATGCTGGTATAATTCAAGATATTTTACAGAAGAAGAATGATACAATCAATGATGTTGAACGAGAAATAAATGTTATCTGTGATCGCTATATTAGAGAGAGTCTTAGTTTTTATGATGCATTTTTAGCGGCTGAAGCAAAACGCGCATTCAGTGGTCTTTTCTTTAGTTTTATTGAAAAGGTGTTCAGAACAGACGCTTTAGCGGATGCTTTTTTAAATCTTTTTATAGAGGGTTCAACTCCTGATCCAGAGGCAGCAAGACGCTTGTTAAACGAAGTAAAGCAGATAGTTTTAAATGAAGTAGATGCTCAGCGTGATCCATTTTTAAAAGAAAAATTACCTTTATACGACCAGGAAACATTCTCTATTGGTCATATTCGTCAAATCCTAAAGCAGCATTCACAAAAATCTAATCATGAGGGCTTAACTGGTACTGAGGATGGAATTCGCCAGCTTCTCAAACTAGACTTTGAGCCTAAAGTCTATGAAACTATTGAACTAACTTTTCGCCAATCGGTTAATCAAAGACTCAAAAAGCATTTATCCGTAGAACTATCCCGAACCTTAAGGAATTCTATCGTTGATCAATATGAACACGCACGCAAGCGTTTAGAAGGCATTGCAAAAGAAAATGCTAGTGAGTATTTGGCAAAGCGAGGGCAATTAAAACTTGAAATTCAAGGTCGAGTGAATGAATATAATCAAGCAATTGGTGGCATAAATCAATGCTTAAGAGTTCAAAAGTTGGATACCCATTGTCTACCCACTATAAATTTGAGTTCTTAGCAAAATCTGTAGTTATTTCATATCAGTCACTCAGCAGGATCACAATTTTGCGCTGAGTATGTTGATGGAGATCGCTTAAACTAAAAGCCAGAACTTCAACCCTAATCTTCTCAACCCTAGCAGCGGATTTCTTAATCGTCCCATGAGCGCTCCCTTCCCCGGCATGACCCCCTATCTGGAACATCCAGAAGGGGGTCGTGTCGTCCGCAACAAGCTCATCGTGGCCATTACTGACGCACTGACTCCCAAACTGCTACCACGCTATCAAGTGGATATCGAAAAGCGAATTTACGAAATCATGGGCTTCAACAGCCTCCTCGTTGGTCGGGCCGACGTCTCAGGTAAGCAGCCCGCCAAACAGCAGGCTCACCAGCCCTGGCTTCGTCCATTGCAGTCGCAGCCCGACCGAAAAAAGCCTCCCTCCCCATCGCAGAAGAAATTTGCGAAGCCTACCTACTGGTTATGCAAGACGTTACAGGACGAATGGAACGATAGGATACTCACTGCGAATGCGATCGCGATCAACCGCCGAAAGCACCTGATTCCCAGCCTTAGCCGATGCCAAACACTGAACAACCAGCTCGGCAACATCGATCCGCGTGATACTGCCTGCAATGCTCTCATCTGCCACAAGAACGCCCGTCCCCGTCGCAGGTTCGGATAGCAACCCTCCAGGACGCACAATCGTAAAAGGCAGACCACTCGCGATCAGATGTTCCTCAGCCTTGGCTTTGGCAAGGACCGCAAGGCGCAGCGTTTCTAGCACCTGTGCAGGAAGCGCAACGGCACTCCCTCGCACCCCAATCGAAGACACCAAAATAAATCGTTGACAGGGCTGTGATTTCAACGCATCCACAAGATGGCGATTGCCCAGATAATCGGCGCGGGGTTGGTCGCGGGTAAAGCCTTTGCCCCCCAGGGTTGTCACCACAGCAAATGGCTCAGAGCCAAACCATTGCATCGCTTTATTCACAAAGTCAGCATCCAACGCATCACCGACCAGGACGCTAACCCCCAGAGATTCAAGTTGTGATCGCGCATCAAAAGTTCGCAACAAAGCCACAACTTGATAGCCCTTTTGGGCTAATCCTTTCGCAACTTCAAACCCCACACCACGACTGGCTCCAGCAACAAAAACATTTAGTGGCGTAGCAGCAGTCATAGCGCTCAGATAGCGTGGCTCACGTCACAGTCTGTCACATCTGTTCAGCAAAAGGGGCATTCATACCGATGAACAATATCTCCAATAGTCTCCGTCTGTTGACTTACGAACCGCTGCGTAAAGCCACCATCACGGGGAGTAGCCAAGATTCACGCTCAATCCTTGACAACATTAAGCAATCACATCATCCTGGCCATTCGCTGACTGCAAACCACTAAGATCAAAAACGTGGAACTTTAACGCAATAGCTATCCTTCACAGCACCTGTCGTAAGGCTCCTCCTCAACTCAGCACTGCACAGCCATGGCCACCGAAGTCAGCCCCACCTCCAACAGCCAGATCAAACTCGAACCCAGTTGGAAAGCTGTCCTAGAGCCTGTCTTCGCCACTCCGCACATGCAACAGCTCAAAGCCTTCCTCCAAGCCGAGAAAGCAGCAGGCAAACGCATTCACCCCCGTGGCGACTTAATCTTCAACGCCATGAACAGCACGCCCTTTGACCAGGTCAAAGTCGTCATCCTCGGCCAAGACCCCTACCACGGGCCAGGCCAGGCCCATGGCCTCAGCTTCTCCGTGCCAGAAGGCATTGCTCCACCTCCTTCTCTAGTCAACATTTTCAAAGAAATTGAACAAGACCTAGGTATTCCCGCCCCCAGCCATGGCTACCTACAAAGCTGGGCTGATCAAGGTGTCTTGTTACTTAACAGCGTACTCACCGTAGAACAACACAAAGCCGCCTCCCATAAAGGCCAAGGTTGGGAACAATTTACTGATAAAATCATTAGCAACCTCAACCAGAAGCGCCAAAATTTAGTCTTTTTGCTGTGGGGAAGCTATGCCCAGAAGAAAGGAAAATTTATAGATCGTCAGCGACATCTCGTTCTCACTTCACCTCACCCATCACCTCTATCAGCGCATCGTGGCTTCTTTGGCAATCGGCATTTTTCACAGGCAAATTCTTATCTACAGGAAAATGGTATTGAGCCGATTTCTTGGTCGCTGTAGTTATGGGACCTAGTCCAAATGGAAAAGCCGCGATCGCCTATCCAAGTGCGATCGCGGCTCTTTCATTTATCTTTTAACCACTTCAGCAAGCCAGAACTGACTTACTTCTGAACAGTAGATGCAACTGACGTTGTAGAGCCTTGCATATAATCATCACTATGGGGCCAGAGAAACACATTATGCGCCCGGCTCCAATACTGATTTTGTTGGCTAATTGTACTCGTTGACGACAAACTTAGAACGGCATTGAGATTGTCAGCTAGCTTCAAACACTTCTGAAAACTCGCAGGTGTATAGCACTGCACATCTAGCTGATCACAACCACTTTTTGGAACCTTTGCAACCTGAAAAGGCTGAATACTACAAAGGATTTTGTTATCGTACTTTGCCCTCAATTCTTGGAAATCGTGCTGAGAATAATGAGTAAAAAAATGATCATCCACCTGAATTCCATCTGCATGTTCAGCCTCCTTAATCATCTCCTCCACCGTCATAGAGCGTAGCTGAGGCGACTGAATCCAAACAATCGGTGATAAATTATTCTCCTTCGCTGCTAGAGCCACCTCCTGGCGCATCTCATCATCTACATTGCGATAATCCAGGAAAACATAGTCATAATGCTCTTGCTTCATCCGTTCCATCACAGAACCCAGTGTTTGATTTGAAGAATGAAACCAAATCTGAGGTTTGGATAACCAGGTGCCATTGGGTGAAGCCTGCGCTGCTAGGGGAATGCTGACCATCAAGGTTCCTGCGAAGCAGCTCCCCAAGCGAAGGAGTTGACGACCCAGTATAGACTTTGATTCTGGCACATTAAACATGATGGATTGGCAGCTTGTGATAGTCGGATACAACTCTAAAACCCTGAGAATTTTTTAGAGTTGCGAACAAGTTGAGATTCAACTAGCCCGAGCTAAATTCCGGATCGTTACCGTCAGTAGTCCTGCTCGCAAGCCGAGTCTTGACAAGAAAACCCATAAATATACTGGCCTAGAACTGCAATAAGAATAAATTAAAAGTCCCAAGGATCAAAAGTGTCGGTATTGACACCAGGAAATCGTCTTTAAAGTAAAACTGTATCTGCAACTGCGCTAGCCATTTCATCCAGCGAGAGTTCACCTGCTCCAACGCAACGCTTTCGATATTCAATCCCAAGCTGGGAAATGGCCTCTAGTTGCTCTGGGGTTGGTAGCTTGTTGCTCTGATCTGTATTTTCGAGTAGCGCGGTTAGATGCATCACCACAGCATGACCCAAAACATGGCTAAGTTTGGTCAGCCGCAACGTGGCAACATACTGCTCAAACAACATGGCTAATGGCGTCGTGTGCCAAGATTCATGCTGCCAAGTTGCAATGTCGAGCCCAAGCTGCTTTAGAATCTCCAGCAACTCCAGAGCATCGACTCCATGGGCAACTGCCCAAAAGGCACAGCGCTCAATCTGAGGACTCAGTCTCACCAAAGCAGCATTTCGCTCTGACAAAGAATCCATGAATAGCGGGTCATTGAGGGGGTCAGCATGTTGGGCTTTCATGGGTTGTAGTATTCAGCCTAAAGCTTTGTGAGTCAAGGCTTTAGGGGATTCTTTTCTAGCCTGAGAAACGTCTGGATTAGGGGATACTGCGAAAGCCTTCTAGAATTACAATGCGTTAGCCTCCCGCCTCTCTGCTGAACCTATGTCATCCTCCGCCGCTGTCGAACAGATTGCGCCGCTTCTGGTCGATCGCCTGCCGCCTAAGATGCTTACTCCTTGGGATGAGCTAGATGGCTCATGGCAAGCGCATCTCCAAACCGCTTTTGTGACTGGGAGTCAGCCCCAGTTTATTATTCAACCCAGTAATGAAGCTCAACTCAGCGCCGTCATCACCCTAGCTCATGAGCAGAAATGGCCACTGTTAATTTGCGGTCGAGGTAGCAAGATTGCCTGGGGCAATCCCATGGAGTCGAGCCCACTGATTGTGAGCCTGGCTCGGATGGATCGCGTGGTTCACCATGCAGCAGCTGATCTAACGGTAACTTGCGAAGCGGGTATTACTCTGCATCAGCTCCAAGCTCATTTAGCGAAGTATAACCAGTTTGTCCCTGTGGAACCGAGCTACTCGGGCAAAGCAACCATCGGAGGCATTATTGCTACGGCGGATACAGGTTCCCTACGCCATCGCTATGGTGGCTTGCGAGACATGCTATTGGGGATTCAGTTTGTCCGAGCTGATGGTCAAGTGGCGAAGGCTGGTGGTCGAGTGGTTAAGAATGTCGCAGGCTACGATCTAATGAAGTTATTCACAGGGGCTTTTGGTACCTTGGGGGTGATTAGTCAGGTGACTTTGAAGACCTACCCCATTCCTGAGGATTTTAAGACGGTAGTACTGACAGGAGATCTCGATCAGTTAGCCAGGGCAGCAGAAGCGATCGCCCCATCCACTCTCAGCCCCGTTGCCTTTGACTGGTTTTCAGCTCGCTGCACCCAAGCACTGAACCTGGGAGAGACCCCTGCCATTGCCCTACGGTTCGGCAATGTGGCAGCGAGCACCACAGAACAAACCAATGAAGTTCGGTTGCTGGGACAACAATTGGGATTGAGTATTCAAATTCTGGTTAACGGGCCTGATCAATCCCTGTGGCAGGATATGCCGGTCTACTTTGATAATAGCCATCTGCGTTGTAAGTTGGGGCTGTTGCCTGTCCAGGTGCCTGGGCTGATGAGGCAACTCGCTGATGCTTCAGAGGGAGCCTTGGTTAGAATTCACCATTCCAGCGGCTTGGGTCAGCTTTGCGATCGCCCCCTCGCCTGGGACCGAGCGAAGCTAGCCCAACTACGCCAGCACTGCGAACAGCATGGAGGTTTCTTAACGCTACTGGAAGCTCCGGAAAGCCTGAAGCGTGACTTTGATATTTGGGGCTATGGCGGTAACGCCTTGGGCCCGATGGCCCGTCTACGGGAGCAATTCGACCCCAGCAGGATCCTCAACCCTGGACGTTTTTTGGTTTGATCGCCATCCTAGAGGGGATATTCAGCTTCCTTAGGATTTGCTGCTGTGAGCCTTCCATTGCTGCGCCGCAAACGTTCTCGTAGAGTCTCTCCCCCGGCCCAGCCGGTTGAGATAACGCCTGCTGCTTACCCAGACCCAAGTCAGGATCCGCTCTACAATCCGGCTCCCCAGGTATTTGAACGACCCAGGCGAAGTCGGCGGCGGCGTTCGTGGCCCATGCGTCTAGTGCGGGGAACGGTGGCATTGGTGGTGCTGTGGTTAGTGCTCACCATGGCTCTGGTTTTGCCCTGGGGTTATCTGCCTCTGCCCACCACCAGCTTCATGTTGCAAAGCGCCTGGCAGAATCGACGCCCCTATAGCTACCGTTGGACGGCCTATCGCAAGATTCCACCGGAAATGGCCTTGGCGGTTATCGCAGCGGAAGATCAACGATTCCCCACCCATAATGGTTTTGATTTTGAGGAGATTGGTGCTGCATTGCGGGATTATCAGCAGGGGGGAAGTCTGCGAGGGGCCAGTACAATTTCTCAGCAGGTGGCGAAGAATCTCTACCTTTGGCCGGGGCGTAGTGCCATTCGTAAGGGAATGGAGGTTTGGTTCACTTATTGGATTGAATTATTGTGGAGTAAAGAACGGATTCTGACGGTGTATTTGAATGTGGCGCAAATGGGCGATCGCACCTTTGGCGTAGATGCAGCGAGTCGTCAATTCTTTGGGGTGAAGCCCCAGGAATTAACGAATGAAGAAGCAGCATTATTGGCTGCATCCCTTCCCAATCCTGAGCTATACCGGGTAGCTGAGCCTTCAGGGCAGATGTATGCTAAGCAGGATTGGATCTTGCAGCAGATGTATCAGTTGGGCGGTACTGAATACCTAGAAAAACTCTATGAAACCCCGACCTTAGAAGCAACTGAATGAAGCTCATTTAAAGATATGTAGAAGACCTTTCGTAGAATTTTAGTCAGAAAAATAAAAGTTAAAATAGAGGTAGGCAAAACGAAGTAATGGAGCTTTTTTGAATGGCTACTGCAAAGGAACTTCTGCGCTCCAATATTTCATTTCTCAAAGACCAAGTTGCGGTGCAGAAAGGTCTACTGATTTCTCTTGCTTCTCAAGAACAAGGGTTTGACTGGGAGGCGCTGGGCGATCGCCTGGGCATTCTCTATGACCCCCAGCAGCGACACGGTTGGCAGCAGATTGGCTACTTGGGCTTCGCGACCAAGCGGAAGGCCCAGCAATGCGCTCGGGCTCTTAACCGTCAGGGATTGGTCAATGAGCTGGAGATTCGCAAGGCCAGGCGCTTAACAGCTTGTAAGTGGGAGATTAAGGCGGTGGATATTAGTCCCGAGGTCCTGCGGCATTTGGCAGTCAATGATTCACAGGCCGCTTAGGGAATTGTTCTGCCGCCCTTTCCTCAGTGGTGCCTGAGGCAAGGGTGGCAAGCTTTCATGCTTTCCTGGGTGACCTGGGCAATTTTTGAAGCTGAGGCTACGCTGGAGAGGGCGATGCTGCCGCACTGAAAAGGGGCGATCGCAAGCTGATTTTGCTGGATTCAGACCAAGGCTCAAACTATGGCAACCGAAGTGCGTTCCGATGGCAGTCTCCAGCGGCTAAAAGGAAATTTTTTCCTACCGCTTCAGCTCTTGGCGATTCCATGGGCTGTGGAGATTGTTGAGCAATTATTTTTTAAGGGCCGTTTGCCCTTTGTGCTCATTCCTCGCTCCATTATCGGAATTCCTGGTATTTTTCTTTCTGCCATTTCCCATGCTGACTTTGCCCACCTCATTGGCAACAGCATTGGTTTTGCAATTTTTAGCTGGATCATCCTCACCAAGAGTCGCAAGGACTTTTGGATAACGTTTATGATTGGCTGGTTGGGGGGCGGCTTGGCCTGCTGGCTATTTGGCTTGAGCCCCGTCCATGGTCTCAGTGGCGTGGTGTACACGCTGTTTGGCTATTTGTTGCTGATTGGCTGGCTGGAGAAGCGGTTTGTGCCGCTGCTAATGTCGATTTTTATATTGCTGAACTACAGCTATTTTATTTGGGGGACGCTGCCCACTCAGCCCGGTGTGGCTTGGTGGGGGCATCTCTACGGCTTTTTGTTGGGGATGTTTGCAGCCTATGGCGTGTATCGCGAACCCGGTCAGGCTTATGTTCCTGATTAGGGCTTTTGATGAAAGCTGAATCACCCGGTTCATCCCTTGCTTGAGATACGTCGCAGAGGCTGATTTTCAGCTCACGAAGTAACCCTAGATACAGAAAAGCTTGGCGATCGCCCCAGCAATTTCCCTGCGGAATCACCGTATCCTAGAGAAGCACCTCGCCCCGTCGCCTTCTGATGCAGACCACCGACTCCTCTAGCCGTAGCGATGACCGCGCTGTTTTGCGTGAGAAATTTGCGATTCCAAACCTAAACCCTGGCTTTGACAAGCAGAATCCGCCGGACTCTAAAGTCATTGATTCCTGTGTCCACTGCGGTTTTTGTTTGCCCACTTGCCCCAGCTATCGGGTCCTGGGCAAGGAAATGGATTCCCCTCGGGGTCGGATTTATCTGATGGATGGCATTAATAAGGGAGAGGTGCCTTTTAGTGAGACGGCGAGTCAGCATTTTGATACCTGCTTGGGCTGTTTGGCCTGTGTGACGGCCTGCCCTTCAGGGGTGCGCTATGACCAGTTAATTGAGGCAACCCGGTCCCAGGTGGAGCGTAATCAGCCCCGCAGCTTTGCAGAGAAGGCGCTGCGGAAGCTGATTTTTAGTCTATTTCCCTATCCCAATCGCTTGCGGTTGCTGATGTGGCCTACGGTGGGGCTCTATCAAAAGACAGGGCTCCAGAAGCGGCTGCGGAGCCTGCGCATGTTTAAGAAGATTTCGCCCCAGCTAGAAGCAATGGAGGCGCTACTGCCAGATCAGCTACCGGAGAAGGCTTTTCGCGATGACTTGATTGGGGTCACGCCTGCCCAGGGAGAAACGCGCTACCGCGTCGGGATGCTATTGGGCTGTGTACAGCGACTGTTTAACCCAGATGTCAACGATGCGACGGCAAGGGTTTTGGCAGCCAATGGTTGCGAGGTAGTTGTGCCAGCAAATCAAGGTTGTTGCGGAGCCTTGACCCATCACCAGGGGCAGGAAGAGCAGACGCGGCAGCTCGCGCGCCAAATGATTGATGCTTTTGAGCCGCATAATTTAGATTTTATTGCCATCAATGCCTCAGGATGTGGCCATAGCCTGAAGGAGTACGGCCACATTTTGGCGGATGATCCGGCCTACGCGGAGCGGGCCAAAGCCTTTGCAGCCAAGGTTAAGGATGTGCAGGAGTTCTTGGCGGAGGTGGGGCTGACGGCGGAGATGTCGGCGTTGCAGGAAGAGCCCTTGGCGATCGCTTACCAAGATGCCTGCCACATGATCCACGGTCAGCAAATTAGCGTTCAGCCTCGACAGTTGCTGCGGCAAATCCCTGGGGTAAAGCTTAAGGAGTCTATGGATGCAGGTTTGTGCTGTGGCAGTTCAGGTATTTACAACATTTTGCAGCCGGAGATTGCCCAAGAGCTAGGCAAAAAGAAGGTGACGAACCTGACGAATACGGGGGCGAGTCTGATTGCCAGTGCCAATATTGGCTGCTTTGTGCAGATTTCCAAGCACTTGGAATTAGAAGGAAAGGTAATACCGGTGTTGCATCCAATGCAGTTATTGGATATGGCGATTCGGGGAAAAAAATTGTCAAGATAGGGGGATATATTGTAGCAGGTCAGGACTGTTTGGCTGGCTTCAGAGGTGGGAGAATTGTTGGCAAATATCTGTGAAACTGGGGCGATCGCTAGGGTTGTTGGTCATGCAGTTTTGCTGGAGTTGGCGTAGGCTGCGTAGGCTAGATTGCGCTGCACTGGTTTCGTTCTCATCTGGGATATAGCGATCCAGTAAGTCTTCCAGCAAGCAGCCAAAGGCACGAGCTTCTAGCTGCTCTAGTGGTTGAGCCATGTCTTGATTCGCTGGGTTGTAGAAGGATGCCGCGCCAAAATCACCCAGAATACTGTGACCCTGAGGATTAACAAGAATGTTGTGGGCGTAGAGGTCGCCGTGGAGAATACCCCGCTGGTGCAGGTGGGCAACGACAGAGGCGATGCCTTTGGCGATGGTGAGGATTTGTTCCAGGGTAAAGCGGGTTTCATCGCTGTAAGTGTCTCGGGTACAACTGTCTAAGCTAGGTGGCCCACCTAGGTTCTGATAGTCCTTGGCAAGCAGGTCAAACAGGAGACCAGCTTGACCATTGCTATCGGCTTTTTCATTTAACTTCGCCAGGACACTGACGAGGTTTGGGTGGCTACCTGCGGCAATGCAGGCGCGCATTTCGTCTAGGGGAGAGCCATCGCTGGTGATTTCGCCTTTGAATTTTTTGATAGCGACGGCTTGGGATTGCTCACCCTTGTGAGGCTTCCAGCTCCCTTGATAGATCACGCCAGAAGCCCCTTGGCCCAAGATCTCGCCGACTTTCAAGGTCGCTGAATCAACAACGGGTAATTCAGTTTTAGAGGTGATGTCAGGTTGGCAGAACGGGTTACCCGCGTAAGCAATCCAAGCGAGGCGAGGAAGTTTTAGGAGAAAGGTGGGGAACTCCGTCAGCTGGTTGGCTGCGATGCGAATGAGTTCAAGGTTGTGGCAGTTGGCTAATTCAGGAGGGAGCGATCGCAACCGATTCCCGGCTAGCATTAGCTTTTGTAGTTTTTTGAGTTGGCCGATATTGCTAGGAAGTGAGGTGAGCTGGTTGTTGGTGAGGATGAGCCAGCGGAAGTTGGGAGAGAGCGCCTGGGGGGCGATCGCCTTCAATTGATTGCCCTTAAAGCTAACCATGGACAGTTGGGGGCAATCTGCCAAGACAGGAGGAAATTCCTCAAATTGATTTTTATTGAAGAAGACGATCTTAAGCTGCTTAAGCTGACTAAAGTTGTCTGGCAGTGCGCTCAGGTTGTTATGGGAGAGGTCGAGAAATTCGAGGCTGTCAGCCAAGTCAAAAATTTCTGAAGGAAAATCGGTCACGCCGCTGGCGAGTTGAAAGTGTTTGCTACCGGCAAGCTGGCCAGTGCGGAGTTGTTCTAGGGGTGTCATATAAGCCCCTATGGGGAATGCGAGAGGATTTAGAAAATCGGGCTAGACTAAACTAATTCCCTATAATCTCGTTAGAGTTTAGCGGGTTTACACAAAATTCTGAACATATCCTTGCTCAGAAGGTCTTGCGATCGCACGGGCTTATGAAAGCTGCTTAATCTTCATCCGCCGTCAAATGCCTTGATTTATCTTTAAGGTGTGGGCTCGCTCAATTCGTTAGATAATGCATAAACGCCGCCGTTCCATTCCATTCTGTTGGAAAACCTTCCGTTTGGTGCCGGTGCTGAATCCCCTACAAGAGCTACTTCCATGAGTCCTCGCCCTATTATCCTGGGTATCGTTGGCGACAGTGCTGCCGGTAAAACTACGCTCACCCGAGGCATTGCCAAGGTCCTAGGCGAAGATGAAGTTACCGTCATCTGTACCGATGACTACCATCGCTATGACCGTAAGCAGCGTGCCGAAATGGGCATTTCTGCCCTGCACCCCGACTGCAATTACCTCGATATTATTGAGCAACATTTAGCTCTGCTACGGGCTGGAAAGTCTATCCTCAAGCCGATCTACAACCACCACAGCGGTGATTTTGATGCGCCTGAGTACATTCAGCCCAAGAAATTCGTAATCGTAGAGGGCTTGCTAGGCTACTCGACTCGTACGGCTCGGGACTGCTATGACGTCAAAATCTACCTAGCCCCTCCAGAAGATCTACGAGCTTCTTGGAAGATCAAGCGAGACACTCGCAAGCGCGGCTACACTGAAGAGCAGGTGATGGAGCAAATGCGCAAACGAGAATATGACTCGGAGCATTTTATTCGCCCCCAACGCCAATGGTCGGACATCATCGTGAGCTTCTGCCCTTCTGAGGATGAAGCGAATCAGAATGACTTGCTCCTGGATGCACGTTTGATTCTGCGGCCCACGATTTCCCAACCTGATTTGAGCGAGGTTTTGGAAAGCCGGGTGAGTCAGGTGCAATCGGCTGTTCGCCTGGGCCTGACCCGAGACATGGGCCAACCCGCCGACCTGCTAGAAATTGATGGCCATGCCACCGCAGATCAGGTTCAAGCTTTGGAGCGCATGCTGTGCAATGAAGTCTCCCACCTCGGTCAGTTTTGTAGCCTTAATGGCAATGAAGACATTGGTAAAGTCGTAGGTACCACAGGAGAAGCGCTGCAAAGTTTCCCCTTAGCGATTACCCAATTATTGATTACTTATCACATGCTGAAAGCGGCTGGAGTGACTTAGGGACTCCCTAGGAATAAAGCATCCGAAGTAAGACAGTTCTATGAACAGCTCTGCATTCACCTCTTGCCAGTTTGGCTTCGTCTGGCTGCTGTGAGCTAAAGTTCACAGCTCAAAGCTCAAGTCCGTCCTTGCCCATCAAACAGCCTAGGCTGAACAGCCCTAAGCTATTGGATTTCAGCCCACTTTAGTGAGCTTGAGCTTGAGCTCTTAGCCTGGGGATTTATCCCCAGGCGTTCCGGGGAGGTATTCCTAGCGCTATCAGACTAAGGTTGGGATGTTTTATTTCTGGGACTTCCCTCAGGGAAATTGCCTCAAGCCAGCGAAACCAATTTTTAAAAGCTGAGACTAAAGGCGAAAAGCGACAGACCTTGTTTGAAGGTCTGTCGCTTTTTTATTAATACGCTAGCCGACAAGCTAGCAATCGCTCAACGAGGCGATCTCTTTACGCTTTACTCACCCGCATCGATAGCCATGGTGTCTTGGCCTGTGAGGGATGGGAATAGACCTTTCTCAGCCAAATACTTGCTTAGGAAAGTACTGACGAAGGAGAGGGCAATGGGGCCAAGGATGAAACCCAGGAAGCCATGGACGATAAATCCAGGTACAAACAAGGAAGCGAGCCAGAAGCAGAAACCATTGACCACCAAGGAAAAGCCTCCTAGCGTCAGAAAGGTTACAGGCAGGGATAGGATCGACAGAACAGGCTTAACAAAGCCATTGACTAATCCGAGGGAAATGGCTGCCAATATGGCGGCTGTCACGGTGGCGATAGTTACCCCTGGTACTACAAGGTCCACCACAAAGAGGCTGAGGGCCGTAACTAGGGTCGTAATTGCAAAACCAATCATGGAATGTGCTCCAAATTATTAACTTGCTGTACTCGAAACAGGGCAATCTAAGCTGCCGAGGGTTCAGACCTAGATCGTGAGCGTATCGTCACCGGTAAACTTGGGAATGGCCCACAGGGCATGGATGATGCCAGGAACCCAACCCAATAGGCAAAGACCAAGATTGATGAATAACTGGCTGCCTACGCCGTAGGTCAAGAAAATACCCACTGGTGGAACCGCGATTCCTAGAACGTAACGCAATAGACTAGACATAGGTTACTCCTTTGTTTCAAAGAATTAAAGATTGACTCGATTTTGTTGCAGCGTGACTTAAACCGACTTCAAGACTTAAAAATCCAAATTGATTTTCTGAGGAAGCAATAGGGCTTATCTTAAGTCTCTAGCCTAGGACTCGTGATTACGACTGAGCATTCACGGTAATTGTTCTGAGAGCTTGACCGATTTGTTGTTTCACAGCTTCTTCTTTTTGAGCAACTTTTATCCCTAAGTCACTCAACTCTTCAGCCTTTTGCGCTTGCTTGCGCTCCAGAGGCTGGGCATTAATGGTTTTGCCCTCCTCTAGCTTGGTTTGGTACCAAGCCAAGGCTTTGTTCCAGTGCTGTTTAATACCAGCGTAGTCATCGCCATAGCGATCGCTCAATTGCTCATCCCAAACAGTCGTCTTTTCCTTAACCTGTTCCAAACGTTCCGGTAACTCTTCTTTGAGTTTGCTGTACTGCTTTCCCGCTAGGGATTTGGCCTTGAGGCTAGCCGCTTTTAATAGCGCTTGAACAATCGTCAGTTTGTCATTCTCGATTGTGACTTCTGGAACTGTTTCTGGCGCGACATCTGCTGCTAAAACCTCCGGGGCATTGCCTTCTTGGGCAAAAACTTCGGGATGCTCCTCCATGGCCACAACCGTTACCACAGCTTGAGCTGGATCTTTGGGAGCGACTGTTTGAATGACGTTATGAAAGGATTCCTGTGACGTTGTTTTGACCTCTTGGGTTCCGTCTTTGACTTCGGCAACAGCTTCGGTAAAGGCTGTTTTTACGATTGTTTTGATGCGTTTGACGCGATCGCCACTTTGGCTCTTCACTTTTTCCAAGTCTGTTGCGAGCTGCTGTTTAATTGTATTAGCCATGACTCGACTCCTTTGAACAACTAGGTGGGAGATGCTCTCCTTTATTGCAGAGAGCGATATCGATGGACTGTAGTTGGGAGCATCCCCACCTTGGCCATCACAAGGTGAACTTGAATAGAAGACTAAACGGTAATTGTGGTTTCGTCTTCTACCCTCTCATCGGGCTGATTTCTACGCTTTTCCATGAGAAGCTGAGATAGTTCTGTGACCAACAGGGTGGCAACTAGGCCATCATCAATCCACCCCACAATGGGGAGAAAATCGGTGACGAGGTCCACAGGGCTGAGGAGATAGATAATGCTACCAGCGATCGCAATCCAGCGATATTTAGGGTTCTTAAGAACAGTCTTGTAGAGGTTATAAAGGGGCTGGAGAAAAGGTTTCATTCATCGCTCTCTGTTCGACAAATTCATCATCTCAAACCTGCGCAAAAATCTCTGGTGTTGCTTCTATCCCACAAAGGTGAGGCAATTACTAAAAGTTGGTGTAGCAACCTCACCTTTGGTACGGTTTGTCCCACCTATTTCCCTAGCGCTCAAATCTTTATCAATTGAATCGGTGGCGTAGAAACCGTATTAGTTAGGGTAGAGACCGAACAATGGGGGAGCTCTCTCTGGGGCACCGTCTTTCCTTCCTAAGGGTGATTAATCAAATTGCGTGGTTGAAACCTATAAGATTACTGGGTTTAAGCAAGCATCTCCCTTGAAGAGGACAGTGCTTCCCCTATTTAAGAGGCTGTAAATTTCAGTGGCTCCGCAAGCAACTAACTTTTCACCTAGACTGCAAAGGTATCTCTCAGAGTCAGACTGCGTTATGGATCCAGCTCCAGATAGCTTGGTGATCTTGGCGGATCGCCAAGCAGCTCCCGCAAACCATCGCGAGCCCCCCCGTCACCCCAAATGGTCTGACACCCTGACATACATCGCCAAACCCGAAAAATTCTGTCGCGACAACCTCGCCGAATACGGCCCCATCTTCAAAACCAGCGTCTTTGGTGGCACCACTATTTTTGTCGGTTCTGCCCCAGCCAATAAGATGGCCTTCAACGGCGACAACAGCTATACCCAAATTGGCCTGCCCGCCACAACGATGGAAATGTTTGGTGAGCATAGTTTGTTCCAGCGACCTGACTTGCATCGCGATCGCAAAAGCGCTCTCCGCCCCGGCTTTACCGGACGCATGCTCGCCGACTACATGCCCCACATGCACCAAGTCCTAACTGAACATCTGCAAACCTGGCCCACAGACCAACCCGTCAGCCTGATGACGATGATCGAAGAAGTCACCTTCGACATCCTCGCCCCCCTCCTCCTCGGCATTCGCCTGGACCAAGGCGACTCTATCCTCGCTGGGTTACCCATCACCACAAAAGCAGAACTCAAACAGCAATACAAAACCTTCTTCGATGGCTTCTACGGCCTGGTCAAATGGAACAATCCCTTGACCACCTTTGGGCGAGGCAAGCGAGCCAGAGCCAAGCTGATGGACTTTATGAAAGCTGTCATTGCCCAGCAGCGGCAATCTGACTTTGCCGCCACGCCAGACTTCCTCTCGATGATGTTGATGGCACAACAAGATGCTCCTAGTGGTGTCTTCAACGATGAACTCATTGCCAACCAGTGCCTTCTGCAACTCTGGGCTTCTTACTACGAAGTCTCCGGTTTACTCGCATCTTGGACATATCAACTCGGAGAGCATCCTGAGGTCATTGCGCGCTTACAAGCAGAGCAAGGTGCAATCCTGGGTCGTAATCTCCCAGCCACTCTGCCCACTCTAGATCAGCTCAAACAGCTCACCTTCCTAGACGCCACTATCAAAGAAACCCTTCGCATCCTGCCTCCCAGCTCCACCGCTACCCGTACCCTCATAAAATCTGTGATGCTCGACGGCATGTTATTTAAGCAGGGCTGGAACATCATCGCCGAACCCCGGATTGCCCACGCGATGACGGAGCACTTCACCAATCCTGACACCTACAATCCCGAACGCTTCTTGCCAGAACAAGGCGAAGGTCGGGCCTATGAGTTCATTCCCTTTGGCGGTGGGGTTCATGCTTGCCTAGGCGCACAGATGGCTATGGTTAGCAACAAGCTGTTTGCGATACATCTACTCCAATCATTTGACTGGACACTCCTGGGCAAGGCTGAGTTTGTGCAGTTTCCGCTACGGAAGATTAAGGATAATTATCAGGTTCAACTTCACAAGAAGAAATAGCAGGCACAACCATTCTAGTGATTAGGAGCTGAGCATAAAATGAGAATGTGTCATCAAACCTTTCAGGCTATACTCAGCAAATCTAGGTCTAAGCTTTAAGTCCTTTAATCGAGCTCTTACTATCCATCACTAGATTGGAATACATCATTTTGTAGTTCCGGTCTTGCCCCTATGGATTCACCTGAGACCTTTACGCAAACACTTGAATCTCTCATTGATTCAGGAGTCCTGCGCAATTCATCCAGCTCTCGCATCTTGAAGTCCGGCGAAATCATCTTCCACTCCCAGGACCCTGCTTCAAGTTTCTTCTGCGTTAAGACAGGCAAAATCAAGCTGGTTTACTATGCCAACGATGGCCAGGTTGCCCATCAAGATTTAGTGAGAGCAGGACAATGTTTTGGTGAAATTTCCCTCGTTAATGGTACTCATCGTTCTTCAGCGATCGCGGCAACAACGTCCCAGCTCTTCGAAATCTCCAGCCAAGCTGTCTTAGAACAGCTACATCAAAATTCTGACCTAGCCATAATTTTCATCACCGAGCTAATCGAACGGCTACAGTCCACCAGAAGCTTGCTGGGCCTACGCTGCCTCAATTCTGCTCGGACAAGGGTCTTGGAATACCTTCGTAACTTAGAGATCTCAAGCGGAAACACCTACCAGTTAGACATCTCCTTTAGAGAGGTCGCTGAGCAGCTCGGCTTAAGCCCCGAAGCATTATCCAGAACACTCCGAGATCTCCAGACAGAGGGAATTATTCATCGTAACTATCGAACAATCACATTCCTCTAGTAATGCTTGCGCAGCGAAGAATATGGTTCTGCCACCACCATAGAGGAGATACGCTCACTCACACCAATGTGATGAAAAGTCAGCTTATTTCCATCAACTTCCATCAACTTCCATCGAGAAGCCAACCTAATCTCAAATAAAAAGCTGAGCAGGCCCTAGCCCCAGTAGCTTTAAGCGACCAAATGCTCCGTCACCGCATCTGCCAAACGCGCCGTCCACTCTTCTACCAGAGACTCCTCAGCGGCTTCAACCATGACGCGAATCAAAGGCTCCGTACCGGAAGGACGAACCAGAATGCGACCGCGATCGCCCATCTCTGCTTCCGCCTCAGCAATCACCGCCATCAAAGGCGCACAATCCTGCCAGCAGCGACGCTTCTCCCGATCCTCAACCCGTACATTGCGCAGTAGCTGAGGGTAAGGCGTAAAGCTGCTAGACAATTGCTCCGCCAAGCTCACCTGGGCCTGATGAACCAGTGCTGAAATATGCAGCGCCGTCAGCAGACCGTCGCCGGTCAAAGCGTAGTGACTGCAAAGGATATGGCCGGACTGCTCACCGCCCAGGGTTGCCCCCCGCTTGGCCATCTCCGCCTGAACATGTTGGTCGCCCACGGGGGTCCGCACAAAGGTGCCACCCAGGGCTTCCCAAGCCCGCTCAAAACCTAGGTTCGACATCACCGTCGTCACAATCGTGTCATCAGGCAACTGGCCCTGCTCTCGCAGATGCTTCCCCCAAAGGAAAAGAATGCCATCACCATCCACAATGCTGCCTTCGTGGTTGACCGCTAGGAGACGATCGGCATCGCCATCAAAGGCAAAGCCCAAGTCCGCATTGTGCTGCAGCACGGCAGTTTGCAAACGCTTGAGGTGAGTGGAGCCGCAGTTGACATTGATGCGATCGCCACAGGGCTCATCATGCAAACAGACCAAATCCGCGCCTAATGTCCGAAACACCATTGGAGCAAGCTTAGCTGCCGCCCCATGGGCCAAGTCCAATACAACCTTCAAGCCCTTGAGGGAACTCGTATTGAGAGAATCGCGCATGGCCAGTACATACTGGTCAATCATCTCGGGGCAATGACGATATTTACCGTAGCCTGGCTCGGCAATTTCACCCTGCCACAACCCACGAATCCCCTGCTCAATCTCCTCTTGCAGCACCTTGGCAACCTTATGCCCGCTCTGACCAAAAATCTTGATACCGTTGTCTTCCGGTGGATTGTGGCTAGCAGAAATCATCACGCCGCCAATCGCCTCAGTGCGGTGAGTCAAGTAAGCTACCCCCGGCGTAGGGCATAGTCCCAAATTCCACACCTCCAAACCCGCCGCCGTTAGGCCCGAGGCTAAGGCCGTAGCCAACATATCACCAGAATTACGGGAGTCTTGCCCAACAATCACAGGGCCAACCCGACCGGCTTCACGCTGGAGTAACTGCCCCGTCCAATAGCCCACCTGCATCGCCAAGGGAGCCGTGAGAATATCCCCCACGCGACCTCGAATCCCATCGGTTCCAAACAGCGGACTAGCGGGCAAGTCAAGACGCGTCCAGATAGAAGCCATAGCTTGCTTCGCCTCAGGTTGCCGTCCGTTAAAAGTCCTAGATGACAATACTGATGCCCGTAAACCGTTTGATACAGAAGAAATCATAAGTCGAATGTTTAACTCCAAACACACCTGCGTAGGCCCTGTATAGTGAGCCATGTTGCCGTGATTTCACCAGTGTGGCCCGAGCTTAAAGCTGGTGTCATCCGTGCAAAATACTCTGTCTGCGTACAAATGCTTATTGCTGGAGCATAGCATTTTCCGGCTGACCCAGACGGTGACCTGTATGACGGTGATATTGGCAGTGAAGCTAGCGACCCGGCAGCGATAATGATCGATTTCGTTACTTTTCTTCGCAGTTTGACCGGCTCAACCCTGGTGAAGGTCATTCGTAATTCGGGGCGACAGCGGCTCATGGGCCTCGCTTCAGAAATGGCCTACAATTCAATGCTGTCACTGTTTCCAGGCCTGTTTGCGATCTTGACAGTAATCACGATTTTTGATGCGCCCCGTACGGCGGTGAACCAACTGGCACAGCAGGTTCAGTTCCTAGCTCCCCTGCCAGTCACGAGCTTACTAGAAGAATTTCTCCAGGATATTAGTGGCCGTAATCAAAGCCTGCTGTCTCTAACATCCTTTGGTGTGCTCTGGGCTTCGTCCAGTGTGGTGGGATCTGCCATGGTGGCAATGGATCAAATTCATGAGGTGCCGCCAAAGCAGCGTCGCCCTTTTTGGCAACATCGCATGATTGCCATTCTGCTGGCAGTGGGCAGCGTTGCCATGTTGCTCGGGGCGATCTTTCTGATTTTTGTCAGTGGGCTCATCGTCAACCTGGTCGCTCAAAATAGCGGCGATACCTTTGAGGTGTTTTTGCTGCGGATTTGGCAGGGGTTTAGCCTGCCCATGGCGCTGGGCTTAGTGGCGATCGCCTTTGCTTTCATCTACCGCTGGGGACCCAGCCGTTGGCGACCCGGTACTCCAATTTTCCCCGGTGCGGTGATCGCTGCTTTTTGTTGGGCCGGTATTTCACTGCTGTTCCGTAACCATATTCTCAAGGTGGTCAACTATAACTACACCTATGGCACCCTCAGTACCGTGATTATTTTGTTGGTGTGGCTCTACTTGAGCTGCCTGGTCATGCTCATTGGTAACCAGCTTAATGTCACCGTAGGTAACGTAGCGGGAAGCTTTACAGCCTCCCGAGGCAGCGGAAAGTCGGCCAAGAATCGCCTAGGACGATCGACGCGGTCGGGTCGTGGCAAGGATGCCAAAAGCTACCGAGATGACGATGAGCATCCACAGTACTAGTCCGGGAACAAAGCTGAGGATGCCAAGCCCTCGCAGGATCCAGAAGGCGAAGGTGACTGCGAGGCTAACAAGAAAGAGGCTCAGACGAGAGGACATGGGAATTGGGGACTCTAGGGAGTAATGCGAAACAGGCCGATGCTTTATAGATTTATAGCCACGGTCTCACTGGTTCGGAGGCTTGCTATCTACATCGCCGCCTGTCATCTTCTAGATTGGACAGGCGGTGATCGTCCTAGGTGATGTTGCCAAGGCTATGCATCTTCTATTATTGGTTTATCTGGATCAATCTGGCGACAATTGTTTCAGCCCATAGCCCCGCCCTCTAATGAAGCTCCCACGTGGAACAAAAGCCTGGGGAATGACTCGTAGCATTTAGCGCTATCCCCCCCTACGCAAATTTTCTGGGGCACGTTATCTTGGTCAACGACATTTAGATGATGCCGTGGCATTATGGCTCAGCTCATCAGCTCGTCTGCCCCCTTTGAGACCCTTAGGACCTGCATTGCATCGCACTATGCCGAAAAATCCCAGGCTCAATTTTATTCTCTTAGCCAGCGCTATTACGGCCATGACGCTGGGGGCTGCCGCTGGCATTCTCATTCCCCTCGCTTCGTCCCTGCGGGAGGACCGCCCGAGGGTCGAAACCCTGGCCAGATCTCCCCAGTCACCCGAGGCAAAAGGCTTACAGCAGCTCAATGATCTCCAGCTTGAGCTCATTGCCAAGCGGCCCAACGCGGATCAAGCTCGCAATCGGGCTCGCTATATCCTTGCCCATCGTGCCCTGGCAGAGCAGCCCCAGGTAGCCTTGGATTGGCTTCAGGGCTTGGATACAGATTACAAACTATTGGCTCCTCAGGTACTGGCTATGCGGGCCCAGGCGCTGACAAAGCTGGGCAATGTCAATCAGGCTGAAGCGGTTTGGCAGGAACTAGCTGCACTGGAGGGCGATAGCCCAGTGATTGCGGCAGCTCTCATCACGTTGGCGGAGAAAGACGATAGCTATGGGAGTCAAGCGCTATCTCGCTTCCCCAGCTATCCAAAGACTGTGGAACTGGCGATCGCCCGCCTCAAAAAAGAACCCAAAAACACCAACCTCATGATGCAGGTCGTGCGCCACGGCCTCCACACCGAAACCCTAGATCAGGTTTTGACTGACCTCGTCGAGAAGCAAGATATTCAGCTTAAGCCCGAAGACTGGGCGGATGTTGGCTTTGCCCATTGGGAAAAGCTCAACTTCAAAGGCGGAGCCAAGGCCTATGCCAAGGCTCCCGCCAATGCCAAGCATCTCTACCGCACAGCCCGTAGCCTCCAGCTCAGCGAACAACAAAGCAAGTCCAAGCCGATCTATATCCAGGTCGCTCAGTCCTTTGCTGGGACAGAAGAAGCGGGCCTATCCCTCAAGCGCTTGGCAGAAATGAGCTCAGGCCAAAAAGCCTTGCCCTACTGGGAGCAGTTGATTCAGGCTTACCCGGACCATGCGCCGGAAGCGCTATTGCAAAAATCGCGATTGCTAGACAAGCTCAGTAGCCAAGACTCGGCCTCTCAGATGCGGCAGTTCCTGCTTCAGCAGCATCCCAAGTCCGATGCAGCGGCGGAATTGCGCTGGGAACTGGCGGAGAAATATGCCGAGGTCAATAGCTTCAAAGAAGCAGTCCAGCTCACTTCAGATATCCAAAAGTTCAATGTCGGCCATGAGAACACTCCCCGAGCTATCTTTTGGCAGGGTCGCTGGCAGCAAAAGCTCCAGCAAAACCCGCAAGCTGCTGAGGCCTTTAACAGTTTGCTGAAGGACTATCCCGATTCTTATTATGCTTGGCGAGCAGCGGCCGTTTTGGGTTTACCTGTAGGTGACTTCCTCTCGGTGAAAGACCTCTCCCCGGAGATGGTGCCCCACACCCAGCGAGGTAACCTGCCTGCGGGCTCTGAGGCAGTGAATGAACTGTATGCGATCGGCGAAGATCAAGCGGCTTGGGAGCTGTGGCAAACCGAATTCATCAATCGCCAGGACCCCAGTGTGGCAGAGCAGTTCACCGATGGACTGTTGCGTTTGGGCGTGGGTGACCACCTGGATGGTATCTACATGATTGGTAGCTTGGCCTTCCGCGATGACCCCAAAGAAAAGGCTGAATATGAGGCCCTGAGCCGCCAGGCTGAATATTGGTATGCGCTCTACCCCCTGCCCTATTTTGAAGATATTCAGCAGGCTTCCAAGAATGAGAAGCTGAATCCGCTACTCGTAACAGCCCTGATTCGCCAGGAGTCGCGTTTTATGCCGAGTATTGGCTCAGTCGTTGGTGCACGCGGGCTGATGCAGGTCATGCCAGCAACGGCGGACTGGGTTGCACCCAATGCAGGGATCGATGAATTTGAGCTGACGGACCCGCTAGATAACCTCAAGATGGGGACTTGGTATCTCAACTATACTCATGAGGAGTGGAATGGGAATTCCATGCTGGCAGTGGCGAGCTATAACGCTGGGCCAGGCAATGTGGCGGACTGGGTGCAGCGGTTTAAGAATGAGGATGTGGATAGCTTTGTGGAGAAGATTCCCTTCCCGGAGACTCGGGGCTATGTGGAGCATGTGTTTGAGAATTACTGGAATTACATGCGGTTGTATAACCCTGAGATGTCTCAACTGATGGCAAAGTACGGCAATAATCTGTCACCTGTGGCAGGACGCTAGGCATTAGCGACTTAGGGCCCTGCCCACCAGGGCCTGGGACATATTACAGTTCTGGAAATTCCGGTGTTGCTGAAATAGGGGAGGTTTTCAAAATAGCAGGTAACGCTGTACTCCTTAGATTCGAATGCTTTGAAGAATTCATTGCTTCGTCAATACATCCCTCAATTAACTAACGCTGACTGAGTCTATTTGCTTCAAAAGGAGATGTTTAACAACTATTCTCAAACTGTCTTTCGATGTACTAAAAGAAACACAGGAAGAAGTGTAAAAGAACTATAAATCGCCACAATCACGAAAAAAAGCCACGCTAAAAGCATGTTTGCGATAGGGTCTCAGCCTTGAAGTCTACGCTATTTATTTTTTAATCTATCAGAAAAATAATATATTATTCCTCTGTTTTTCAGGGTTTATACCCTTCCATAAGTTTCATAACTTACCACTAGCTAAACTATATACTCACTCTTGTTTTTCTGGCTTAAATCACTTTTATAAAAATATTTTAGAGTGTTGTACCATGACAAAACAAACAACTTAGATTGTCAGGGTAGTGAATCAGTTGTTGAGATTAAAATCGCCGTTTTGATCTGTGATCTCTAAATTCAACTAAAGTCAAAATTAAGCTTCTTAGAGAGCAATTAGATGATGAATTTCGGGAAGTAAAGTTTCATGAAATCATTCATGTAGATGCTTTCTGGGATTGTACTTAATGTCGTGAATCTAGATGATTTAGCAGATGAATCAGTGTTTCTAACTCAAAATCACGATTCTAAGGAACGAGAATTAAATTAGGCTCTCCCCTCTTAAGGGGGGGGAGGGGGATCAGCTGTTTGCCTTACCACCCAAAGATCCCCCTAGCCCCTTCCATTGCCTGAGTCTACCGAAGGCAATGGGAGGAAGCTCATCAAATTGTGGGATTAATCAATCCTCGTTCTTAAGTCAGCGAGCGTGATTTCTGTGAACAATCTCCCCAGCCAGTCAGGCTTTTAAAGAATAGGGTGGCACTTTTATTTCTGCCGACCCACTTAGATGGAAAGATCCAACTAAAACAGTTCACTTCATGCTCACTAAGTCGTTAATCAGATAGCTCAATTCAGGATGATCACAATGGAAGTTTACGAAGGCCGCTATATTGGAACCGATGGGAATGATGTCTTTAGAGTCCCTGACTTTGTTAAGTCTTGGACAATCAACGGAAAGGGAGGAAATGATAATCTGACAGGTAGCATCCAAGATGACAGTATCTTTGGTGGCTCTGGTAATGATTTTCTTTCAGGTCGTGATGGTGATGACTTTCTTTCGGGTGGCCCCGGCGATGACCGTCTTTTTGGGTTTGATGACAATGACGAGTTATATGGAGGTCCAGGTAATGACACCCTGGCTGCTGGCTTTGGTGATAACTATGTCTCTGGTGGCTCCGGTAATGACACAATTACCACAAGGAGCCAAAACGGTGACATTCTAGAAGGTGGCTCTGGCGATGACCATATTTCTGGTGCCTTTGGCAATGACGAATTATATGGAGGTCCAGGCAATGACAGACTCTTCAGTCGCTCTGGCGATGACAGACTCGATGGTGGATCAGGCAATGATGAACTCATAGGTTCTGCTTTCGGTAATGACACACTCTACGGTGGAACAGGACGAGATATTCTTCGAGGCTCAGGGCAGACATTTTCTGGGAATACTGGGGAACTCGATCTTGCCACAGGTGGAGGTGGTGCTGACCTATTTGTTTTAGGTGATACGGGCGCTAGTTTCTATCGAGGCACCGGTGATGTCCTCATTACTGACTTCACATGGCAAGAGCGAGATCAGATTGTAGTTAATGGAAGCACTAGCAACTATTCACTGGAATACAGTACGATTGGTTCTCAAGTGAGCACTAAGATTTTGCTAAGGGGTGATTTAATAGCCACGGCGCAGAATGCCTATGTCATACAATCTGATCTAATTACTGCCACGTCTGAGCTACTGACCTTTCGGTAAGGGGCCAGGGTGGGTTTGCAATGACTTGAGTCGCTAGGCTAAGCAAGCCCACTCTTTTGGGCCTAGCCAAGGCAAATTCTACCTTCTATTAGGAGGAGATATGTGTTGGTTTGGCCCAGGTACACGGTTCAATCACAGACCATTTCAAGCCTTTTTGAGGAGGGGCTGGGTCTTACCTTTCTAAAATCAGTCTATCCCTGAGGTCTGGCGACTCATTTTTTGCCAAAAGTGTAATCTATGACTCTAATTTGAATTCAGAATTTTGAGCCTTTCTGGTTAGTAAGTATGGCTAAAACTCTAAGGTAATGAGGATTTAATTAGACCGTAATAGGAACTTTTTAGGTTGGACTGAAGCCTGAAACTTAATAAGGAAAAACTCGAACTTTGACATGATTGGGGGTCGGAAAACTCAAATCAATTTATCGAGTATTAATGCGATTTTAATTAATCCTCATTTCTTTGCACTTCGTTGTATTGAAGCTAGGTCTTGAGATATTGAATTACGAGCTTAGGCCGCTTTCTTCCAAACGCTCCAGGCGCTTCAAGACTTCCAATGCTGAATCATAAGCATCGCGAGACAGCTCACTGCGTTCCTGTTCGGTCTCAACCAAATTATCGGCGAGCAGTCCCAGAGAGCCAATCATTGCCGTCATGATAGATCGCGTTTCATAGGACATGGGAACGAGTTTGAGCTGAGCCATCACCGTTTGCTCGGCTTTACGGGCAATGGCTGTTTGCTCCAAAATGGCTGTTTGCTCCAGAACGGTTGTTTGGGCTGCAATAGCGGCTGGCTCCAGAATAGCGGCTGGCTCCATATCTCCAGCTTCAATGTCTTCTACTGCTTCACTCTGCTTCGCGGCCTGCATATTGTGCAATTCGCTATAGAGGCCACCTTGCTTGAGTAGCATATCGTGACTGCCCAGCTCCACCACGCGGCCCTGATCCAGCACGGCAATTTGATCGGCTTTGCGGACCGTGGAAAGGCGGTGAGCAATGACCAAGGTGGTGCGTTCCTTACTCAACTCATCGATCGCTGCTTGCACCAATCGCTCCGACACCGTATCCAAGGCGCTGGTGGCTTCGTCAAGAATGAGAATCTCGGGATCTTGCACCAGGGCGCGGGCAATGGCAAGGCGCTGGCGTTGGCCACCAGAGAGCATGATGCCGCGATCGCCCACAACGGTGTCCAACCCTTCGCTCATCTCTTGAACAAACTCATAGGCATTGGCCTGGCGCAGGGCAGCGTTGATTTCCTCATCCGTGGCCTCGGGGCGACCATAGGCCAGGTTGTAGCGCACGGTGTTGTTAAACAGGAAGGTTTCCTGGCTCACAATGCCGATGGTGCGGCGGAAGGAGGCAATATCATAGTCGCGTAAGTCGCGATCGTTAATGATAATTTGGCCGCCGCTGGGGTCATAGAAGCGAGGCAGCAGCTCTGCTAGGGTGGATTTGCCTGCACCGGATGAACCGACTAAGGCCAGGGTGGTGCCTTTGGGCAAGGTTAAATCAATGCCGCACAAGACCAGATCATCGCCACCGGGATAGCCGAAATGTAGGTTTTGGAATTCGATGTCGCTCTGTAGGCCGGGGTAAGGCTCATGGTTACGGGGCATAAAGCTCTTGTTGTCGCGACGCAGCATGTCGTTGACCACTTCCATTGGAGAAGAAGACATGGCCAGGACATCCCGCGCTGTATTGATCTGACTGATGTAGGGCAACATGCGGAAGATCAAGATCATGTAGAGCGGCAGGATCGTGCCCAGCAGCTCTAAGTTGTTGGCGAAGATAGCGCGGCTAATAAAGACGATCGCAAACAGCGCCATGATGTTGAAAAATTCAGCTAGGGGACCAATCACCCCAGTATTGGCCTTCGCGAAAAAGTCGATCCGTTCCCGTTCTTTAATTAAGTCAATGAAACGCTTATGCTCTCTGCCTTCATTACCTGTTGCCCGCACCAGGCGCATCCCGCCAATGAGTTCTACAAGGCCGCTGGAATAGCGATTGTTAACGAGGGAGAGTTGCTTTCCAAACCGCTTTGAATTGATGATCAAGCCCCGGTTGATCAGGATCGATAGAGGGAAAATTAGCACTGTGGCAATGCTGATCGCCGGAGAAATGGCAATTAAAATCCCCAAAAATACGAAGACGGTTGAGGCTGCCACAAAGAGCTGAACGGCTCCGGTGATGGCCAGAGTGGCTCGATTCATTTCGCCCCCGAGGCGGTTCATCAAGTCACCGACCCGCATTTTGGCGAAGTAGTCCACATCCACATCCAGGATGAGGTTAATACCTTGTTCTTGAAAGTCCGAGGTGACGCGGCGAGCCAGGGTCGTAGAAACGAGGGTGCTGCCATAGTTGGTGGCGCTTTTGAGGAAGATGAGCAGAATAATGACGCCGGTCATGGCTTGGATGCGATAGTCCCCGGCGATCGCATCAAAGGGCGACAAAATCTTTTGCAGCAGCGGTGGCCCCCCATCCAAAGTGGTCTCCTGGCCAATCAATGAAAGCAAGACAGGCACAATCAGCGTTGTGCCAATGCCATTGAAAACAGCTCCCGAGAGGCCTAGCACAATGCTAGCCGCAATCCGCAGGGGATACTTTTTCGCAACGCTAGTCAGGAGTTGATTAGAGGAGGAGGCCATGGGTTGCGGGGAAGAGGAAGTCAAGAAACGAACTCAAGAAACGAACTCAAACATGGGCTAGCGATGTCATTCATGGCTGGTGCCAGGGAAAAGGCCGAGCAATCCGTTGTGGTGATGCAACTTCGGCTTATTCTGCCAGCACAGCCTCAAGCTCTAAATCTGCATCTCTAAGTCTTCATCGGTAGTATCTCCGCCAACGTCCGAGCCATGGCTTCAATGCTGTAATGCTCAATGCATCGCTCACGGGCTCGTAGCCCCCTAGCATTGGCTGCATCCAAGTCACGAAAGATGGCTTCAATGCCCTGGGCAAGCTGGGTCACATTACTGGGGTCTGCCAGCTCCCCGGTGTCATCGACAATGCGAGGAATATCGCCCACCCGCGTCGCCAAAATAGGCTTCGCCATGGCCATGCCATCGGTGAGCTTGAGCGGGAATTGAGCCTGGGCTGCGGGTACATCCTGTTGGGGGACCACTACGGCATGGGCCGCGCTGATGACTTCGGGCATTTGGCTGTAGGGCACCTTGGGGATTTTAATAATCCACTGGCCCCAGCGCGACTTGAGTTGCTGATCGTACTGGTCGTAGGGACTGCCACCGACAATGACCAAGCGTAGGTCGGGCCAGTTGAGTTGCTCTATGGCGGCAAGAATATCTTCCACACCTTTGTAGGGGCGAGGGGCACCGGGGAACATCAGGGTACGGAAGCCACTGAGGTTAAAGCGATCGCGACTATCTTCCGTAATATAGTTCGCCGGATTAAAGGCGTGAATGTCCTTGCCATTGGGGATATAAGTCCCGCCAAAACGGCTTTGCAAAAACTGATTGTGGGTCGTGACATGGTCTGCCCGGTCAATCAGCTTTTCCATTTGCTTGAGATACGCTGGGTAGTCCGGCTCCCGCAGGGCGCAGTCGGAGCGAAGGTCGCGGATGAATTGGCGTGGGCTGGTCTGGTAACGATAGGCATCGCCGCCATGCCAGCTCAGCTCCCAGTCGTCGATATCGAGAAACAGCGGTGTTTTACGACTGATGCGATGGAGCAAACCGAGGCCAAAGCTACTGGGCTTGGGCTTGTAGGCATAGAGCAGGTCCGCCGGTTCATCCTTGAGTGCTTTGAGAAGCTGGCGAGCTGAGCTAAAAAAATTGGGGTAAATCCCACCCGGAATTTGCTGGATAGGTAGCTGTTCAGAGCTTTTGAGATTGCCGCTGCCATCCTTATTAAAGCCAAGGATTTTGACTCGGTGCCCCAGGCTATGGAGCGCCTTGGTGAGGAGAAAAGGCCGCACGGCATCGCCCCAGCGTCCAGCTCCACTGTCGGAGAGGTCGCTGACGAGAATGGTGATGTTGAGCGCTTTATTGCTGGTGGTCTTGGCGCTAATCGGCTGGGCGTTCAAGGTTAGGGCTCCTCGCGGGGCGGGGGATGAATACCTATCACTAGTGAGTATTCCCGCCAAGGAGGTTGCAAACGCAGTGGAATTAAGGGTTTTGCGATCGCTCGTTTGAAGCTGCCGAGCAACATACAGCTTCCCGGTAACCTATTACACAGATAGAGATTTATGTCCGGGATTGGGGCCTATATTTCGTTGTTTTTACGGAAGTGCATGGCCGTGGAAGCGATGGGGCTGTCAATACAGCCAGTCACAAAGACAACGATGGGGCGTTTAGGCTGGAGAGTTTTGAACAACGGTGGATGCGTTGATTGAGGCAACAGGGGGGATGTGAGGTCGGCGCTAAATGATGAGACTGAGAGGGCGATCGCGTGGTAAGTGGATGAAGGATAGGCTCAACGGAAGCTTGCTTTTATAATTCTTTTCAAGCTTGTGTCTGGGATAGAGGCGAGGATGACAAAATGAGGCAGCGTTGTTACTCATGACTATGTTCAGATGCAAAACATCATCATTGTGGGTGCTGGACCAACGGGGCTACTGCTAGCCCACACCCTCCTGGCTCAGGGTAATGACCAGATCACGATCTATGAACGCCGTTCTGATCCTCGTCAGGTCAAACTGGCCCAAGATCGCACCTTCCCCATTGTGCTCCAGTCCCGTGGCCTCAGGGCCATTCGAGCCATTCCGGGCCTGGAAGCAGCGATTACGGCACAAAGCTGCCGCTCCCAAGGATTAGCGATCCACCGTGCCAAGGGCGAACCTCGCAGGATTACGCGCAAGCTCTCGACGTTGCTGATAGATCGCAATCGACTGACGCGGGTGCTTTTAGAGCAACTGGTTCAGCGTTATGGCGACGAGCGACTTGCGATTCATTTTGACTGTGCTTGTGTCTCTGTTGATGTGGCAACTGAACAGGTCTCTCAAGCGGTGACATTTCAGCCGAAAAATGGTGAAGCTTTTGTGGCGGAGTGCGATCGCCTCGTCGCTGCGGATGGTGCTCGTTCCCAGGTTCGGGATTGTCTTGTTTCAGCAGGGCAGATGCAATGTGACCAGGAGATTATTGCTGATGTCTATAAATCCCTGTTTGTGCCTCGCATCAGTGCGGATGGTGCCACGCAGCTGGATGGCGATCGCAATCACACCTGGAGTTTGGGGAATGGAATCCGGCTGATTATGGCTCCGCAGCCCGATGATTGGCTCCATGGGACGCTGATTTTTCCGCCTGACAATAATCCGTTGGAATCTTTGGAAACAGCGGAGGCGGTGCTGGCTTTTTTCCAGGAGCGTTGTCCTGCTTTAGGGCAATTGATGACGTTGGAGGAGGCGGAGGCGTTGCGATTACGGCCTGTGGCGACGTTTTTGACAGTGAAGTGCGATCGCATGCATTGGGGCGATCGTGTTTTGCTGATCGGAGATGCAGTTCATGCGGTTTCTCCCTCTATTGGCCAGGGCTGTAATGCCTCTCTCCAAGATGTTGAGGTGTTTGCACAACTTCTGGAACAGTTCAAAGATGACTGGTCCCAAGCTCTGCCTGTTTTCACGACTCAACGCTTGCCGGATGTCCATGCGTTGCGTGAGCTATCGGATTTCAGTTTCCCTCGCTCCAAAGCTCTCTCGGTGGAGTTTGGTCTGCGCATGATGTTGGATAAAAGTTTGGGGCGTTGGTTGCCACAATTGGTTACGCCTATGTCTCTATTGATGAATGGAGAGCAGTCCTATGGTGAGGTTTTAGAGCAAACCCAGGGTTGGATTAGTCGAGTCAAGCAATCTCAGGTTGAGGGCTAGAATCTATTGGGGTAAAAGGGGCGCATGAGCCAAGCCCAGCGAGTGGTGTACCAGAGTCTTTGGAAGGTGATTTTGGTTTTGGATCAGCCTGGTGATGATGATTGGGATGTTTCGTTGATAGACGGGGGATTGCGATGAATATGTCGAATTAGCGATCGATTGAACGTAAGCGATCTTAAATCCGATTGCAGCCTCTACCTCAACGATCGCCCATCGCGCTGTAACAATAAATAGGTGATTCTGAAGCGGAAATCTCATGACCCAGCCCCACCTACTCATCACCGGAGCCAGCGGTTTTCTCGGGAGCTGGCTTTGCGAAGCCGCCCAGCCTCAATGGCAGGTGACAGGGCTGTATAGCCGTCAACCTGGAAGCGATGCCACCGTCAACTGGGTACAAGCTAACCTCTGTAAGCTAGAGCAGCTAGCCCCCCTCATCACCCGCCTCAAGCCCGAAGCCGTCATCCACCTCGCCGCCCTCTCCAACACGCCCTACTGCGAGGCCCATCCCGAAGAAACCGCCAAGCTTAACGTGGACGCACCGATCGCCCTCGCCCAAACCTGTGCCCAACAACAAATCCCCCTCATCTTCACCTCCTCAGATTTAGTCTTCGACGGCGAAAACTCACCCAATAAAGAAACTGCTCCTCCTTACAAAGAAAACGCCCCCGTAAATCCTCAAACCGCCTACGGTCAGCAAAAAGCCCAGGCTGAAGCAGGCGTCATGGCCGCTTGGCCCCAGGCAATTGTCGCCCGCATGCCCCTCATGTTCGGCATGGGTCACTCGGACAGCCCCAAAACTGCCCCTAACAACTTCATGACCCGCCTCCTAGAAGCCCTCAAAGCAGGCGAACCCATCAGCCTATTCCACGACGAAATTCGCAATCCCCTCAGCGCCAAAATGGCAGCTCAAGGTCTACTCCTCGCTGTCGATTTAGCCATTAACCAGCGCCACCAAGGCCTACTCCACCTCGGTGGACCCGAAGCCGTCTCCCGCTACGACCTAGGTGTTCTACTCGCCAAAGCCCAAGGCTACGACCCCAGCCACCTCCAAGCCTGTAGCCAAGATGATGTCAGCTTCACCATGCCCCGCCCCAAAAATGTCTGCATTGACTGCTCCCTCGCCCACAGCCTAGGCTTCACCCCACCTAGCCTTGCAGAACAATTAGCCAAACATTAAGTTCACCGCGCGGTTTGCCATGGGCAGCATTGAGTCGGACCAAAGTCGGATCTAAAGTTGGTAATCAAGTCGGGAATCTAGTCGGATATCGCCAAGCCCAAAGGAATTCCCCAACCAAAACCTGTGGTTAAGGCCAGATTCGGGTTTAGCATTGCTAAAGCCCCTCACCTTCACCCTCATTCCCTGGCAACTCACGATGGCCGATAATCTTTCCAATACTGCCCCTGCCGCTCCCAGTAGCCAAAACGGCAGCGCCAACACCAACATTGACCTCGCCATTGCTGCCCAAACCCAGTCCCGCAAAGCCGACCACATTCGCATTTGCCTGGACGATCGCAGCCAGTGCCAAACCGCCACCACTGGCCTAGAGCGCTACCGCTTCACGCACAGCGCCCTGCCAAACCTCAACTACAGCGACCTGGACCTCACCACTACCTTCCTAGGCAAACCGCTCGGCTCCCCCATCTTGATCTCCTCCATGACCGGCGGCACCGAGCAGGCCCAGCAGATCAACCACCACCTTGCCGCGATCGCCCAGGAATACAAGCTGGCCATGGGCGTCGGCTCCCAGCGAGTCGCCGTGGAGAACCCCGAGCTCATGGGGACCTTTGACGTACGAGCGATCGCCCCCGATATCCTCCTCTTCGCCAACCTCGGAGCCGTCCAGCTCAACTACCGCTACGGCGTGGACGAATGCCGCCGTCTCATCGATGGCCTCCAAGCCGATGCGCTGATTCTCCACCTCAACCCCCTACAAGAATGCATTCAGCCCGGCGGTGATACAGACTTCCGTGGCCTCATGGACAAAGTCGCAACCCTCTGCGCCCAGCTTGAAGTCCCCGTCATTGCCAAGGAAGTCGGTAATGGCATTTCAGGGAAAATGGCTCAGCAACTGATTGAGGCCGGAGTGGGAGCAATCGACGTGGCTGGAGCCGGGGGCACCTCCTGGTCCATGGTAGAAGCAGAGCGGGCCGACAATAAATTGCAACAGCAACTGGGTCTCACCTTTGCAGAGTGGGGCATTCCCACAGCGGATTGCCTGGTGCAGGTGCGAGAGGTGAATGCTGAGATTCCGCTGATTGCCAGCGGCGGTATTCGTAATGGGGTGGATGTGGCCAAAGCGATCGCCCTGGGCGCAGACCTCGTCGGCCTCGCCCGCCCCTTTCTCCAAGCTGCTTGCCAGTCGGAAGAAGCCCTGCAAGCGCAAACAAAACTGTTGCTGGCAGAACTCAAAACCGTCATGTTCTGCACCGACTGCGCCCAGGTCTCGGCTCTTCGCCAAAGCGGTGTGTTGGTCAATGAGCGATCGCTAACCAGCAGCAACCTATAACCAATTGCCCACCATCACATAGGACGCCCAATAGAGCGGGTGTTGGTAAACTGGATCCTTCAGCATTTCCAACTGAGCCTGACGCAGCGCCTTCGCACGACCCATTCCCGGTTGAGATAGGGCGGTGTAAAAGTTTTCCATCAGCGTGGAAGTGCCCGCATCGTTCACGCTCCACAGCGTCGCCAGGGTACTTCTTGCCCCAGCCTGAATGGCCAGGCCAGCGAGCCCCAACATGGCTTGGCTATCCCCCGCAGCAGTCTCACAGGCACTGAGCACTAGCAGTTCAAGTGCTTGGCCCTGAGACAGGTTGCGGCTTTGGAGCAGTTGGTCAATTTGTTGAACATTGACCGATTGGTCCCAGGCCAAAAGGAAGGTATCCTCTGGGCGAGAGCCAAATTGACCGTGGGTGGCAATGTGGATGATGGGAGCATTGCTTTGGGTGATGCGATCGCGCAAAGCCGCTTGGGTAAAGTCCTCATCTACTAGGGCCGTAGTTTCCGCAATGCGCTGCTGAATATTGCTAATTTCTTCCTCAACAAATGGTAGAGCTGAGAAGCCCTGGCGTGCTTGACTCAGCCCTGCGGCTAAGACCGAGATTTTGCTGTTGTCTAAAGGCTGAGACTCAAACAGGTCCAAACTAGGGCTCAAAGCGACTTGATAACGCTCAATTAAAAACTGCTCGCCATCATGGAGAGCCGCCATGGGAATGCCTTGAAAAACGCCATCTGGCGAAAAGATGAGCGTCTCAATACCCTCTAGCTCCTGCTCTAAGGGACGGATCATCCAGTCATAGAGCTTCTGAGACAAGGGCAAATAGCGACGACGACTGCGCACCACCAAGTAATAGCGCAACTCTTTAATCAGGGATTCTACTTTTTCTTGGGCCACCGGCACCGTAAAATGTCGTATAGATTGATCCGGCAAGTTCAGCAAGATTTCTAAGCGATCCTTGAGAACGATGGGATAGATCACGGCAGCTTGCGGATCAATTTGGCCAATGGAAACTGTTTGATTCGCCGTCGCATCTGGGAGGCAATTTGCTCCCAAAAAATTTGTCATCTCCGAGAGGCGTAAACTGCGAGTCGCTTGCTGTGCTTGAGACAAATAGCTCTGGCTCACCGTCTGGACTTGCTGCAACGTTTGCTGATGCTGCTCTAACTGATTGTCCGCCTGGAGCAGCATGTCTACGTAGCCTCGATAAATGGGTTCGATGTCCTCACGGAAGGAGAATAAAACATCTGGATTGAGTGCCACTAAGTCATCTTGCAGGGTTTGAAGGGTTGCGACAGCTTCGCCACAATTGGCGATCGCCTCTTCCCCGTGACCCTGCTGCATTTGAATTTGGCTTAGGGTCCACTGCCAGCGATAGGTCATCTCCTTGGCCGAGAGGTCCTGGGCAAGTAGAAGCGCTTGGCTTGCCTGCGCCTCTGCTGCCTCCAGGCGATTTTGTTGGAGATAGGCCTGGGCCAGATTGCCTCGAGCATAGGACTCAGCCTGGGAGTCTTCCAGCACTTGGGCTTCAGTTAGGGTCTGTTGTAACAGCTTCTCGATGACGTTCCAGTCCAAGCTCGACCGATCCAGTCCCTTGAGCGACATCAGTTGATTGGCCAAATCAATGCGCTGGTAGCTGGATTGGTGGCTACTGGGAAGGCGCTCAATTTCAGTTTGGATTTGGCTCGATAGCTGCTCTGCCGCCACGCTATTTTTCTGTTGTATCAGCAGGCTCAACTTTGCAAGCTGGATTGAGCTGCGCTTTTGGGTCGTTAGCGCCAGGGCGAGGGCACGGTCGTAATAAGACAAGGCTTGATTCGGCTCTCGGCTGGTTTGGGCCAAGGCGCCTAGGTTCATCAGGGCCTGGGCTGTTTCGCTGGCTTGACCGAGGCGATCGCCTAGCTCAATGGCTTCTTCTAAATATGCCTGGGCTTGATTTGTATCTCCAGCCAAGCGCAGCAGTTCTCCGGCTTGAGTCAAAGCTGCAACCCTAAAGGGCGTTTCGGGCAAATTCAAAAACCGAGGCTCCAACTGCTCCATTTGATTCAGCGCCCGGCGGTAGAATCCCAGACTGCGCAGCGCTTGAATTTGATTGAGTTGGCTACGCATCAGACCCAATTCGTCGGAGACTTTCCCATAGGCGATCTCTGCCAAGGTCCAGCTATTCAAAGCCTCGCGAGACTGGCCCAGGGCAAAGCGCAGCTGCCCCTGGGTGTTCAGGGCTTGGGCTGCAATGGCAGGAGGCTGGCCTGATGCTAGCTGAAGTGCTTGGGCGATCGCCTGCTCTGCCTCAGGCCACTGGCCCAAGGCTTGATAGGCCAAGGATAAATTGCTCAGGCTGCGACTGTAGCCAGCCAGTTCAGATTGCTGTTGATAGCGTTGGGCCGCCTGTTGCCACAGTTGAGTGGCCTGCTCATAGGCCCCGGCTTGATAGGCCGCATTGCCCTGCTGTTCTGCCTCAACAGGATCGAGAGAGCCCTCAAGCGAGTTCACCTGCACCTGTGGCAAGGGAGGCTGAGGCATTATTGCTACTGCATCCTTCACCACCAGCATCGGGGAGCAGAAACTGAGACCAAAGCCTAGCAACAAACAGAAGGCTACCCCTCGACGGCGAGACTGCAACCAGCGATGCATCACGCTTTTCAATCTGAAGAGTTTCATATCTGAATCTAATGAAGAGCGCGAATGGCTTAGGTGAGTTGCACTGGTTTATCTCAAGTTCTAGCGACTTGAGATACGTCACGAAGAACAAGCTGATAGATATCTCAGTTCAAGAGCTCAGATCAAGCAACCTATTCCTCTCCAGCAGTCACAGGTGTGATGCGACAGGGCTTGATTGCGCCGATGACAGGAGCTTGAACTCTGCCCAGTAACTGAACCTTGCCAGCAGTCGTGATTTTCCACCCCTGGGCTTCCTGGAGCTTGGGTTGTTTCCCCGTCTCTACTGCATTGTTCCCAACTGAGATGGGCCAGTCCCCCAGTCCAGTCCCATTGATATGACGTCCTAGGGCAAAACCGGGTTGACCGAGATCGGCCAAGAGCTGGCTGGAGGTGACTAAACTTCCTGGCTGTTTCGGCAGACCGCCTCGCCCCATCAGTCGCAGCCTTCCGCCATTCGCTCTGGTCGCCTGACGTTCACAGCCTGGGCGTCGAGCATCATAGGCCGAATCAAAAGCAGGAGAAGAACCGGAGGCGATCGCCATTGCTTCACTGTCGTCGCGATTGAGCCCTAGAGCGATCGAAATCGAGGTAAACAGACGTTCTTTTTCAGCTCCAACAGGTTGTTCAGTGGGGGCTACAACATCAACGCTTGGAAGACTAATGACTGGCAATACGTTCGGTGAAGGCTGTAGGACTGGCTCAAGAAGCGGCGGCTCAGGTGTGACGACCAGCGGCGGCTCAGGGATAACGACGGGAGGCGTAGGGGAGGGCGGAATGACAGGTGGAGGGGAGGGCGGAATGATAGGTGGAGGAGAGGGTGGAATGACAGGTGGAGGAGAGGGAAACGGCGGTAGCGGTGTGATCTGAATTTCGCTACTCCGGTTATTCCGATTCACATTTCGAAAGCCTGCAAACCCTTCAAACAGGCTAGATTGAGGGACTTCTATATTGAGACTTCCCTCAAGACCCACGACTTGAATATCGGTATTGCCCCCAACACTATCCACCTGCTGCGCTTCAATCGTCAGCTGTCCTCCTGTTCCGGCATAGATGCCATTGCCTGAGTTGAGCGAGATAAAATCATCGTTATCTAGTTCTATATCCCCATCGGTGCGCAAGCTCACATTGGCTCCCGCGAGGGCTGTAGAGGCGATCAATTCTCCTCCAGTGAAGGTCAACTGCTGAGGCGCGACAATGGAGATATCACCGCCTTCTGTCTCTACCGTCGAAAGAATTTGGCTGTTTCTGAGTCGAAAGCCTTCAGGCCCCAGCGCTTCAATCGTAATATCTCCAACCTGGCCAGCACCATTCGATTGCACAGATAGAAGACTATCAGCATTTAAGGCGATCGCATCGCTGGCACGGAGGGAAATATTTCCCCCGCCATCATGGGACTCCGTGGCAATAGAGCTATTGCTGAGAGTGACCGAATTACCTGCGAAGCTAATATTTCCAGCAGGACCCAGTACTGAAGTCGTGACAATTTGGCTGTTGTTCTTTAGGACTAATACTCCTGGATCACCGGCCTCCGTCGGGAGAGCCGTTTGGAGATTAATCTCACCCCCACCCGCATCCGTCTGGGTCAGCAATCGACTTCGGTTAAGCGTGAGTGACCCACCCCTCAATAGGAAATTACCTGCAGCGATGCCATTTTGGGACTGAAGAAGGACCTCACTATCAGTCAACGTCACTTCTCCATCGAGTTCAATCAGGCCTCCAGGGCTAGAGAGAGAGGTAGAGATCACCGCCCGATCCAGTTCTACAGCCCTGACCTGAGCAACATTGGAAAAATCAAAGTCCCATCCTGCCGTCGCTTTAGCTAAGTCAACCTGTTGAGGGCCAAAGCCCACATTAGCCAACACGAAACCTCCGGCAGTCACGGCGTGGGAGCGCTGCGAAAAGCTTGCTGCTATAGAGCTATCTACCACTAGGGCAAAGGTTTGGCCCAGCCTACCGGGTTGCCATAGCGGAGGCAGATTGGCATCGCCTTGAACCGAAAATCTCCCAGTGTTGTTGGCAGCAAACTGCAAGCCGCTCGGGACAGATACGCTGAGCAGCGGGCGATTGGTCGTTTTCGTCAAGAAGACATCACCATTCTCAAACAAGACTGCTTCCGCCGTACTGCCAATCAGTGAACCGCGCAGATCCAACCGCCCTTCACTGCCAATGACGAACCCAGCAGGATTAAGTAGAAAGAGATCCGTTTGCCCTGGAACTTGTAACAAGCCGTCAATCTCGGTTTGTTGACCCCCCGTGACCCTGACGAGAATGCGCTCTAGACCTTGCCCATCCAGGGTGACGGTCACACCTTGGGGAATACGAAATTCACTAAAGCTGTGGTATAGGTTATTGCCTGCTTGATCGTTGCCTGTAATCACGCAGCTTGAGCTACAGTCCGAGGGCAGATTTGTGGCTGCATCAAGAACAGTGCTGTTGGTGGAGCCATCTAGTATGACGGGGCTGGCGATCGCCGTAGTGGCCATGCTTAACCAAAAGCTAGCGGCACAGCCCAAGGTTGCAAGAATGCTAGGGGCGATCGCCAACTTGTCTATCGACACCCCAAAATTCTGCTTCGTTCGAGGGAGAGTCGAAACGATTTCCGCGTAGACAAAGTGACCTAACATATCGATGACAGAAAGGCTGCTGGGCCTCCAGAAATAACGACCTAGTGGCAGTTACATTACAACTGAGTCACTCACACATGTTCATCTTGCCCAGCTCTCAGGAATGAAAAACAGTTACAGATATAGATAAAGTTGAATGTGAAAATTGCAAGATTACCCTTTTTCGACTAAGTATTTTTCAAGTCAATAATGTTTGTTTTTCCTAGAGTTTACGCTGATGACATCTATTGCATAAAAGCGAGTTGAGCCGATAAAAATTTAAGCAAGTTAGGGACCTCCCAGGATTTAATCATCCTCTTTCAGCCTCTGAACCTTGCACTGTTTAGCCATGTTTGATGAGTTCGACAAAGCGACGCTGCCCTCACCCCTAGCCCCTCTCCCTGGGGAGAGGGGAACATGAAAAGCTCTGAAACAGACTGCTGGCGTTCGGTTCCCCTTCTTCTAAGGGAGAAGGGGTTAGGGGATGAGGTCGATTTGTCGGCTGCCGAACTCAGGTTATAAATGGCAAGATTTCAGGGTGATTTAAAAATAGGAAGTCCCTTAAGAGAATGGGCTTGCTCAATAAAATCTACTGAAGGGATTGACAATGATCTGTTTTAGCGTGAGTCAGGACTAAGTCTGATTCGGCTCTAAGCTCAATTTTCCCCTGATGAGCTTGCTTCCAACTCCGAGCCTCGCGCCAGTTTTGGCTTGGAGCAACAGATCGGGCAGATAATGGAGCAACCAGCCTAGGCACATAACTCGTGCGGGCAGACACCAGACTTTCCTCTCGTGATCCCAAATCCGCGAGGGGGGCACTGTTGCCATTGAGACTACTCGGGGGGCTGCTAATGCCACCACGCCCACTGATCTTCCAATAACTGCTGCCTGCTGCTACGGAACAGCTCCAGGGCGGCTCGCCCCCGACTAAGGAGGCAGAGCCATAGAACGACAAGAGGCTTTCTATAGTTTGTAAGTTTTCTCCATTGCTCTGGGGATAGGTCAAGGCTAAAGAAGTTGGCAGATCATTGTCTTCAGCCTGGGACGGAATGACTGGGTTCGCTGGGGTCTCCAAAGGTTCCACGATTGGATCAATCGGCGGCGAAGGAATAACTGGGAGGATAGGACTTGGAAGTACGGGTGGGCTGGGTGCGACTGGTACTGGAAAGGGGTTGGGTAACAGTTCACTATTTCCATTGGAGCGAATTATTTGACTGGCTAGAACGTCAAAGCCTGTTACATCCGCAGGCAGCGAGAGCTGCCCCAAGGTCCCTTGATTTAGCTGGACGTCATTGTCATCAGCGATGCCACTGCTCCGGAAAGCACTGGCTGTAACCGTAAAGTTGCCATCGGTGCCGGATGAATCAATCGAAATAAAACTACCATCCCGCAGTTCAACTTCTCCCGGTGTGGAGAAGCGTACATCACCGCCTGTATTGGTCGCTTCACTGAGGACATCCGTCTCGGTGAGCGAAATTCCGATGGGTGTCACGGCTGACTGGGCCGTTAAGTTGAGGTTGCCGGTGTGGCCCGTTCCAGTCTTGGAGCTCAGCCTGATTTCGCTTTGATTCAGTTGAATCGTATTGGCTGCATTGATCTCAATTGCACCACCAGGCTGATCGGTTGAGCTAGAGAGTAAGCCTCTTTCAAAAAATATGTCATTAGCAGAAATAGAGATGTTCCCTGCGGCTCCCGTTGTATCCGCGATTTGAGTCATGATTTGGCTCCTTTTTGAAGCATCTCCAATGACGAATAAGTCTCCCCTTAGCTCGACTGTAATATTGCCTTGACTACTCGCTGTTTCAGCAAGAATTTCACTCGCATTATTTAATGTTAGATTTCGTGCCTCAAGCTCGATATTACCTGCATCGCCATTCGAGTTGGCCAATGAGCTTGTGGAAAGCCTAGCGTTATTGAGGGAAATATCTTCAAAGCTTGAAACCATGCTGTAGTCAAAATCAATACCAGATTCTAAAAAATCTAAACCGACGGTTTGATTTTGACCGACTGATGAAAGATGAAGCTCACCTACTGTAGAAAGCTCAACAGCATTAAAATTAATTTCTCCACCGATCACGGAGAATTGATGCTGGGTTTGAGGGAGTTTAATATTCTCAAGACCTATTGAACTATTGAGCGTGATCACTCCTGAGGAGTTGCCTAGCTGTAGAGCTTGGGGTAAATTATCGAGTCCGGAAATATCGAGCAGTGGAATGCTACTGTCCGTTGCATCAAAGATTGCACCATTCGCAAAGTCTAAGCGTTCTGCGGTGCTAAATAAAAAGTTGCCTGGATAGGCTAGCTGAGCATTTTCGCTGATCCTAATTCCTTGGGGACTGAGAAATATGATGTCCGTCGGAATGCCTATATTTGGAACTCTGAAGCTCCCGTGTATTTCAGTTGCAGGTCCTACAACCCGAATGAAGATTTTCTCCGGGATAAAAGGGGGGATTAGAAGTGCATCACCATCGGGAGGAATGATGAATTCACTAAAACTGTGAAAGAGATGATTACCCTGCTGATGACCTCCGATAATGGTGCAGCCAATAAATCCTAAGCAACTCGAGTTTATAACGCGGCTGGGTGTAGAGCCATCTTCAATGATGTCAGCGAGGCTGGCCGATGTGCCTAAAAAGATTGTCCCCAACCCCAACAATGCAGAGACTCCCTGCATGAGCCAATGCGGACTAAGCCTTGGATGAGTTGTCCTAGGTTGCAAAAATCCACCGAGCGATGCTGATACAGGCATGGGAAGAATCGATACAATCGTCTACATGTAGCTGCATCACAAGGGCTTGCGGTGTGACTCAGTCCGCAAGTCTTTGCCTCTCTCGCGAAGGCTTATTGCTAGAATTCCCAAATTCATATTTAGGTGAACTTGCCTGTCTCTCCGAGGAGCAATATGCAAATGTTCGCTGTGAGCATTGCCAGCCTAATTGCAGAGCTTAAACCCTCGAAAAGCTGTTCATCTGCTCATCCTTCGCAGACTAGACCCATTAGAGCCACTTGCCCTGGAGATTAGAGGAGGCTGTTCTGGGGCGCTGTGTTTTTCTCTGTCATCTGGCCTCTGGCCTTTCAGGTGCTTTGTTGTAGACCTTAAGAAAACAATGTAAACCATAAAAAAAAGCGCAGAATTCTACTGATGATTCTGATCGACGATAGTGGTGGGAAAAGGTGGCATTCCTAAAATCGACAATGGCCAAGGGAAACGCGATACACTCAACACCAGATTTTGATAAGCCCTACTCCATGACGACCCAACCTTCCGAAGCGACTGTTCAAGGCGAAAAGCCAAGTGCTGACCTATTGCCTGACTCAGCTGAAGTGGCTGAAACCGAAGACAGTTCAGCCGATGCCCCTTCCTTTGGCTGGAATGACTATGCGGAGCGCCTCAATGGTCGTTTTGCCATGCTTGGTTTTGCTGCATTGCTCATTACCCAGCTTTTTACTCGCCAGGATTTCTGGTCCTGGATTGGTCTCTAGATTCTATCCAAAACCAGTGGTCATCACTGCGGTCATGGGTATTAGTCTTTTTGGCTTTTGAGTTAAAAGTTTAGAGATTTACTTGCAGCTCAAGTGGGTTTGAGACTTCGATGAGATTGCCATCGGGGTCATGAAAATAGATGGAGCAGATGGGGCCAGTTGCACCCGTGCGTGTGACCGGCCCTTCCAGGATCTGAATCTGAGCTTGACTCAGTTGCGCTACGAGCTGGCTCACGGGACTGTTGCTGAGTAAGCATAGATCCGCAGAACCGGGCGTGGGTCGCTGGGCCTTGGGCTCAAACTCCTGGCCTGCGGGGTGCAAGTTGATTTTGCACTGGCCAAAATGAATTGCCCAACGCTGTTCTCCAGTCACGGTGGAAAAGGCTTGGGCTTCCAGGCCCAAAACTTCCTGGTAAAAGGCCAGGGTTCGGGGAATATCTGTCACGGTGAGAACGAGATGATCTAGGGATGTGATGGCCATGGTCGAGAAATGGACTTTTGTTGTTGCGATCGCGGCTATGGAGTCTTCTATGCCAAAGAAAAAAAACACGAACTCCCCATCGGGCAAAGAGCAGGTTACAGGGACCAAGCCCAAGGTGTCTTTGAATCATGCCACCTGGGCCAGTTGGTTCTTTTTGACTGGGTCACTTGTCTTAGTTGTGGACGCAATCTTAGAAAATTTAGCAGAGGTCACGCTTTCCTCCGGGTTGCATTTAGGCGGGAGTTTGCTGTTCACCCTGGGGTCCTGGTTATTAGTGCCTCGTCGACCCAAGTAAGCAGAAAAGCACCAAACATGATTAGCGCCTGAGGCATATCCTGCATAGAGGTTGTTTGAGAATTTGGCCAAGCACCAAACTTGAGACCTTGACCAGCAATGAAACGTCGTAATCTCGTTAATTTGGGTAGATCGATGGAGTACCCTACTACAACGAGATGCCTTTCTCAACCAACTTCTTAAGGCCACAGCAACTGTTGGGCGAAGGCGATCGCCTCCGCTACATCGTGGGTCTGGGCCGGATAATCCAGGGTGGGACGCTGAATCAAGCAGAGCGGGATGCCTAGCGTTGCGGCGATCGCCCGCTTGGTGTTTTCACCGCCAGCTTTCCCTGAGCATTTGGCAATGACTTTTGTAATCCCCCATTGCTGCCAGAGGGAACGCTCCAGGTCAGGAGAAATGGGGGGACGTAGGGCGATGAGGCGATCGCTCGTAAAGCCCGCTTGGAATGCAGCTTCCAAGGCCGTTTGAGAGGGCAGAATGCGAGCAAAGAGGGTACCTTGCTCCTGCCAGGGCTGGAAGTGGTGCAGCATTCGATAACCCAGAACTAACAGGACTCGTTGGCCTACTAGCTGCCCAGGTGTGAGCAATGTCTCGAGCTGAGGGACTAGGGTGACGTTCGAAGCTGAACAGGTGACATGTTCTGCTTCGCTCGAAACAGATGACTGTACAACAGAGCGTTCGAAGCGGAGGTAGGGCAGTTGAGTTTGGATAGTGGCAGCGATCGCCCCCGCAGAGACCGCTGTGGCAAAGGGATGGCTGGCATCAATCACGCCAGCAATACTTTGGCGGTTCAGCCAAGTGGCCATGCTGTCTAAGGGAATGGGACCCACATGGATTTTAGCCTGGGAAAACTGTTCCAAAGCTTTTCCATACATCGCTTTCGCAGCATCCGTCGTAACGGTCACCACAAAGGGAATTGCGGCTTGGGCTAAGGCGATCGCCAAGACAGCGCTTTCCTGCGTCCCCCCAATCAACCAGATTTGTGCTGTCATGCGTAGCCCCGCCTCAGCCCACCAGACCCGCCTCAGCCGACCCCTAAAACTTCACCTTAAACAGCCTAAACAGATCATTACTCCGCTGCTTCACCGTACGTCCCCCCATGGTCTTGATCAGTGCATCCCAATCAGACAGAGGATGATCAATTACCTCAGCTCCCATATAGGTTTCCAGAATTTGCCAATTCTCCGCCAGGGGAGCATCGGGATCGATCACATCAAAAACAAAGAATCCATCAGGCTTAAGCAACGGCTTCACCGCCGTCATCACACTCTTCCAATAGTCCAAGGAGTAGTAGCAGCTCACCCCCGTGGCAATCACTAGATCAAATTGGACATCTTCATAGTCCAGCAGATGGGCGGGGCCTTTTTTAATGCCATTAAATAATTTGGAGTTGAGCTGCGGTCCCCGAGCCTTCAGCGCATCAACCGCCATACTGCTGATGTCCTGACCATAGAACCGAGCATTCCAATCCCGCCAGGGGTAAACCAAGAAACTGAGACCGCAGCCCAGATCCAGGCAATGCTGATTTTTCTTAGGCTGGGCCACATCCCAAAAGGTTGAAGCAACCTTGGCCTGCAAGGAACCCGCAGCCCAGTCTTGGAATACCGGCATGGCTTCCACTTCCTCAGGCAAATCAAAGGGCTTCCCCTCGTACTCCTGGTTAAAACGCTGGGCTACTGCCGAGAGCTGTTCGGGCAGGCGATCGGCTTCGCTGAATCCATCGGGCAAATTCCAGGCAGTCATAACGGTTCAACCCTTTAAGGCTTTTTGGAAGTTTTGACGGTAAGCGCGATTGGCAATGAGCAAAGCAGGCCACATCGCGGTGAGGATCAGTCGGTTGCTAGTGAAGTTTGTCCGGCGGAAGCCTGCCCAAAACTTCGATGCGCCCCAGAGGTAGACGCCTACAACAATAAATAAGACGATGTATTCCATAATTTTTCTGTCGTGACTAAACGGTCTGGCGTAACCCACTGCGATTGCGACGGCTCGCAAGGATGCTGCGGCTATATCCTAGCGCCTAGCGTTGATCCTGCCAGAGTGACTAGATTTATCCCTGAAATTGCCATAGACATCAGGCGGCTCAAGCAGAAGGTGACTCAACTAGAATCCGTTGCTCGCAGCTTAACCAGATATGCCTCGGCTTTTGCAGTTTTAATTTTACGATTTGTACGCGGTCTCTAGAGAGTTGTAACAGCTACGTGACATCCCAATACTCTCCGCCACCAGTGCCCAATGCCTACGCTAGGCTGAAACAGGCGGTTACTGGAGACCGTGCCCGGTTCCCATCGCTTCAGGACCCTATCGGTATGCGTGCAGTGTTGATGGCAGGAGGGTCTGGAACGCGCTTGCGTCCCTTGACCTATGACTTGCCCAAGCCGATGGTGCCGATTCTCAACCGGCCCATTGCTCACCACATCATTGATCTGCTTAAGCGCCACGACATTACCGAGATCATTACGACGCTGCATTTTCTACCGGGGGTGCTCCAGGAGTATTTCCAAAATGGTCAGGATTTAGGCGTCCAAATTACCTATGAGGTAGAAGATGAGCATCCCCTAGGGACGGCGGGCTGCGTGAAGAACTGTGCTGAGCTGCTCACCGAGACCTTTGTGGTGATCAGCGGGGATAGCCTGACAGATTTTGACTTGAGCGCGGCGATCGCCTTCCACCGCGAGAAAAAATCCCAAGCGACTCTAATCCTTACCCGCGTCCCGGACCCCACAGAATTTGGTGTGGTGATTACCGACAGTGACCATCGCATTTACCGCTTTCTGGAAAAGCCCTCCACTAGTGAAGTCTTCTCCGACACGGTGAATACCGGGGTCTACATCCTGGAACCCAAGGTGCTGGATTATCTGCCATCCGGCAGCGCCAGTGATTTTTCAACCGATCTATTTCCTCGCCTGTTAGCGGAAGGAGAGCCCATCTATGGCTATGTCTCCGAAGGCTATTGGTGCGATGTGGGCAACTTGGAGTCCTATCGTCAGGCCCAGTACGACTGCCTTTCAGGAGCCATGGTGGCCGATGCAGGCTACGAGCAGCGACGGGCTGGGGTTTGGGTGGGTAAAGACACCTATATTGATGACACCGCCCGGATCGAGGCTCCCGTCCTAATTGGCAATAACTGCCGCATTGGTCCCCGTGTGGTGATCTCGGCCCATACCGTTATGGGCGACAACGTCACCGTGGGGGCTGATGCCAATTTGTCCCGGCCCATTATTTGGAATGGCGTGCGGGTGGGAGAAGAAGCCAGTCTAGAAGCCTGCATTGTGGCCAGGGGCGCTCATATTGAACGCCGCGCCCATGTACTGGAAGGGGTGGTCGTCGGGTCACTGTCCACCGTGGGAGAGGAAGCGCAGATCAGTCCCAATGTGCGCATTTGGCCCAGCAAGCAGGTGGAATCTGGGGCAACGCTCAATATCAACCTCATTTGGGGTCATACGGCCTATCGCAATCTCTTTAGCCAGCGAGGTGTGTCCGGTCTGGCCAATGTGGATATCACACCGGAATTTGCCGTTAAGTTAGGCGCGGCTTTTGGCTCGACCCTGGCATCGGGCTCCCAGGTCGCGGTCTCTCGGGATCAGCGCAGTATCTCTCGTATGTTGCTGCGATCGCTCATCGCAGGGCTGATGTCCGTGGGTATCAATATTCAGGATCTTGAATCCACTGCTATTCCCATCGCCCGAACCTTTGTCTCTCGGCTGGATGTGGAAGGTGGCATCCATGTGCGCATCCACCCAGATCGCCCGGACCATCTACTGATCGAGTTTTTTGACACCCAAGGCATCAACCTCTCTAAAAGCCGTGAAAAAAAGATTGAAGGAGCCTTCTTCAAAGAAGATCTGCGACGGGTGCAGATCCATGAGATTGGGGACATCATTTACCCCAGCCAGGTCATCGATACCTACACTGCTTCCTTTGAAGCGAACCTGAATACCAACGCGATCGCCAGTAGCCGCGCCAAGGTCGTAATTGACTACGCCTATTCCGTTTCCGGCGCAGTCTTGCCCCTGCTCCTGGCAAAATTTGGCGGTGATGCAGTGGTTCTCAACGCCAGCTTGCAACAAACCGTGCTCTCGGAGATCGAGCGGGAGACCTTGCTGGGACAACTGGGCCATGTCGTGGAAGCCCTGCGAGCTAACTTCGGCGTGCAAGTCTCCGCCAACGGTGAGCAGTTAATCCTGGTCGATGAATCCGGCGTCGCCATCCGAGGCGAACAGCTGACCGCATTGATGGTGCACACCATTCTCACTGCAAGGCCCCGAGGCACGGTGGTTGTGCCGGTCAACGCCTCCAGCGCCATTGAGCAGATTGCCCGCCGCCACGACGGTCAGGTCATTCGCACCAAGGCCAATCCCACCGCCTTGATGGAAGCCTGCAACAGCCATCCCAACGTCGTTCTGGGGGGCAGCGGGGACATGGGCTTCATTTTCCCCCAGCTCCACCCCGGCTTTGACTCCATGTTCTGCATTGCCAAGCTAATGGAGATGTTGACGATTCAGGAGCGTAACCTGGGCCAAATCCGTTCAGAACTGCCCACCATTTTCCATCGACGCTATCCCCTGCGCTGCCCTTGGAATGCCAAGGGTCGCTTGATGCGCCACCTGATCGAAATTACGCCACCGGACCAGGTGGAGCTGATTGACGGGGTCAAGATTGTTGACTATCCCAACGATCGCTGGGTGCTGATTCTTCCGGATGCAGGGGAGCCCCTAGTGCATATTTATGCTGACGGCGACGATCGCGATTGGGTAGACCGCAGCCTCCAGGATTACCGCAGCAAGATTCAGGCCTTCATTGACCTGAGCCAAGAAATTCGCTGAGAACAAAGCTCTGTGGTGCAATCCCCATTTGAGCTACCCCTGGGCTGGGTAAACACGTTGTAAGATCAGCTGTATTAGATAGATTCAACTGACCGCTGACCTAGTGCTATGAACCAATGCATTTTGATGGCTGAAGTGGTTCAGCCCGCCCAAACCCGCTACACCCCCGACCAAACCGCGATCGCCGAGGCGGTGGTGCAATACCCCGGCCTACGCCCAGACGATCCCGCTGGCACCCTCAAGATTGTGGGCTGGGGCAACATGGCCCAGGAAGTTCAGGATCGCTGTCAGCCGGGCCAGCGGTTTGTCTTCGAAGGCCGTCTTCGCATGAACACCGTGGAGCGTCCCGAAGGCTTTAAGGAAAAGCTGGTGGAGCTGAACGTTAGCAAGATTCACGCCATGGGAGCGGGAGTTGAAATGGGTGCGCCCATGCAGGCTCCCCCCGCCGCCGCGCCGCGTACCGCTCCCGCGCCGGTCTCCCAGCAACGGTCTGCCCCGCCCGCTGCCCCTGCTGCGCCTGAGCCGGATTATGATGACATCCCATTCTAAAGGGGTTGGGCTGTTTCTCTCCTTGTCTACTTTGGGGAGAGGGTCAGGACTCCGGTTGCCCTGCCCATGCCAACCGGGGTTATGACGTTTAAAATTTTGTCGAACTCAGGTTGGGCCTCAACGCTTAGGAAGCTCTATCTCTCTGCAAAAAAAGGGTTAGGGCTTTGACTTTAGTTTGGCTGCTAGCCCCCTAGCCTGAATCTCTGAGCTGGTCTCCGAGCTAGTAACGCTTCGTCACAGGCTTTATCACAAATCTTGCGGACTCTGCCCGAGTGCTGTTCTAGGCTTCGAACCTTGCCGTAGAATATGGGTCTGTCAAAGGTGGTATTCCGTTGACAATTGGCATTTCGGGGGAATCCCCTGAAATCAAGACCTCAGGGCGGCCCCCTCAAAACGCTTGCATCGCGATCGCACTCCATGAAACATACTCTTTCCGTCCTAGTCCAAGATGAGGCGGGCGCTCTGTCCCGTATCGCCGGACTCTTCTCCCGTCGAGGCTTCAATATTGAAAGCTTGGCGGTCGGCAATGCCGAGCAGTCTGGCGTGGCTCGCATCACCATGGTGGTTAACTGCGAAGAGCAGATCATTGAGCAAATCGTTAAGCAGCTCTACAAGCTGATTCCGGTGCTGAAGGTCAATGACATTACTAATGCTCCGGCAGTAGAGCGGGAATTGATGCTGGTGAAGCTGAACGCAGATAGCGCCAGCCGACCGGAGATCATGCAGTTTGTGCAGATCTTCCGGGCTCGCATTGTAGATGTCTCTGACGATGCGCTCACCCTTGAAGTGGTGGGTGACCCTGGCAAAATGGTGGCGATTCTCAAGGTGCTTCAGCGCTTTGGTATTCGCGAAATTGCTCGCACGGGCAAGATTGCTCTGACCCGTGCCTCTGGCGTTAATACAGAATTGCTGAAGTCTCGTCAGTCTGAAGCGAGTCAGTTTTTGACCTAAGCAACAAGAATTACATTAGATCTTCCCCCTTTGCCTTCGGCAAGCTCAGGTGCTGCAAGGGGAACTTGCGGGGGATTTACTACTGCTGGGCTGGCCAGGGCTCAATCCCCCCAGCTCCCTTGGACAGGGCAACTTCATCAGTTTGTGGGGTCAATCAATCCTCGTTCCTCAGCGGGTTTCTCTCTCCATAAGGCCCAGCGCAGCCGCAAAAGATGAGCAATGTACTGCCAGTAATGCTGGGCCGTCACTTTGCTGTGGCCAGACTGTCGGGGTTTAAAGCAGTAGCTGACTTCCGTGAGAGATTCGGCTGTCAGTGGGTTGCTGCGCGCTAAGACTTCTAGCAAGATTTTGTAGCCGAGGGGATGGAGCGATCGCCCCGCAATCAGCTCTCGCCTTAGGGCAAAACAGCCACTCAAGGGGTCAGAAAGCTGGGTAAATAATCGCGGCAAAATCAGTCTGCCTAATAGCTGAGCTGAACGGGAGAGCGATCGCCGCCTTCCCTGCCACTCCGTTTGTGGCGGCTGCCCTTGCCCACGCCCCCCATAGCGGCTTGCAACTGCCAAGCTAGCCCCCTGCTCCAACGCATTAACCAAAGCCAGTACAACGCTAGGCGGATGCTGTAAATCCCCATCCATCACCGCTAAAAATTCACCCTGGGCCTCTTGCCAACCCCGCACCACCGCCGTGGCTAAGCCCCGTTCTTGCTGACGGTGTATTAGCCTAACCGCTGGATATTGCTTAGCCAACTGAGCCGCCAGGCAAGCGGTGCCATCGGGGCTATCATCATCCACCACAATAATTTCGTACTGCCTAGGCAAGACTGCTGCCAGCCGCTGATCGAGCTGTGCCACCAGCTGCGCCAAAGAAGCCACTTCATTGAACGTTGGGATCACCAGGGACAAACGCAACGACAGCGCTGACCCCGGCAGCGGCGCAACAATGAGGGGATGATGCAGCAGCGGCTTGAGTTGTAGCCTAGGAGCGACCATCGACAATGCCTCAAATACGGACTGCCCAATGGCTTCAGCAACCATTTAGGGGACAACATGGAGCCCATGTTACCTGGCCTTTCGGTCTCTGCCGATTGAGAAAAGTCCGCCAATGCTGCATGATCGCCAGGGATATTTTGGGACGCAAGGAGCGTGATGGTCATGACCAATGCAAAACAGCTAGACGGACAGGTTGCCCTGGTGACGGGAGCTTCTCGGGGCATTGGCAAGGCGATCGCCCTGTCTCTGGCGAGCGAAGGGGCCAAGCTTGTGATTAACTACGCTCGCTCCAGCGAAGCTGCGGATGCCGTGGTCAAAGAAATTGAGGGGATGGGGGGAGAAGCGATCGCCCTCCAGGCCGATGTCTCCCAGGAAGACCAAGTGGACGCCCTGGTCAAAGCCACGAAAGAGAAATTCGACCGCATCGACATCCTCGTCAACAACGCTGGCATCACCAAGGACGGCCTGCTCCTGCGTATGAAGCC
>CALIGI010000150.1 GCA_938021205.1 uncultured Pseudanabaenaceae cyanobacterium | reverse complement strand
GTCTCAGAGAGCTGGTCCAGCAGGGCTTGGATTTCCTGGGCCGCTTCGGCGAGGCTCTTGTCTTGGGCAGCGTTGTAAACCTGGCTTGCATTGCCACTGAGCTGGTTGGCCATGTTGCCAACCGTCGCACCTTGCATGTTGTTATTGATGACAGTTTTATCTGACATACCTTGCAATACCTTCTGCTGAAAGTCGCTGAGCTGTTCCTTATACCCTTCTAGCTTGCCTTCAGTCCTGAAAAGTTGGGCTTTGAGCTGTTGGTTTTCTTCATAGATGCCCTCCCAGCTCTGCTGAAGCGCAGCCTTATCAGCCTGCTCATTCACCTCCAGCTTCACGACAAACGAGCCGCCGCTCTTCTTCTCGATAGCTTGGATATTGAGATCAGCATCGCTGTATTGCTGGCGCAGCTCTTGGAAGGACGCGAAGAAGCTCTGCCAGTCGATGCCATCTACAAAGATCAGGTCGAGGGTATCGAGGACTTGTTGAAAGAGGGCTGCAAATTCGCCGGGTTTGAAATTGCCGGAATGGGGGCGGCGATCGAAGAACCTTCGTCGTATGCGACCTAAAACATATTCAGGGAAACCCAAAAAGACAAAATCGGCTTCAACATCAGCAAATTGGGTAGACTTGTTTACATGCAAATCTTTTATACATGCTCCTGTCAGAGAAGCGTTAGTGAATTTTGTCCCAAGGGCATGAGCTTGAACAAGATTTACACCCGAGAGATTTGCACCAGAAAAATTCGCCTCCCTCAGATGAGCTGAATGGAGTGAAGCCCCGCTCATATCCGCTTTTCTTAAAGAAGCAAAATTTAATTCAGCTCCAATTAAGCAAGCTTGATTGAGGTTAACTCCATCCAATTGAGTCTTTATCAAGTTAGCTCCGGTCAAATCAACCGGCGTTTTGGGATATTCTGAGCGCCACTGGTTCCACTCTTCAACACTGCGCTTCAGCCGAGCCACTTGCAATGGATTAGCCACAGCCTACCCCCTCAGCAATGCCAGCACTGCTCACCACAAAGCCCCACAGCTCCGCCAACCGCACCGCCTCACCCCGCAGCTGCGGCAATGCAAACTTCCCCCTCAACCGCGCCAACATATCCACCCGCCGCGCCGGGTCCAACCGCTCTTCAGCAGTCGGCTCCTGCACCACCGGAACCGGCTCATCCACAGTTCGCGTCACAACCCGCGTCGCCAAAACAGACTGCAACTTCGCCAACGGCCAAGTCTGCTGTACCTCCGCCCAAGACTCCCAGCCTTCCCGCGTATACACCCCAAACACACCATCCACAAAGCCACCGCGCTCCGCCACCTCAGCCCGCTGCGCCAACGCAAACCACTCACCAAACCCAGCAGGCGACGCTGCACCCTGAGACTGACTCACAGCCTGAGCCACCTCCCCAGAGCCCTCCCTCCGAGGCTTCACCCAGCCATTGGGCTTGTAACAGCGCTGCAACGCCGCCGCAAACCAGGCCTCCGGCTTACGAATGGGCTTAGGTTGTCGCTGCGCCTCCCGATACGAGTCCAATGCGTCTCGCACGCGGCAGATCGTCAGATTCAAGATCTGTTGTTGAAGGTTAGGGCTAAGAGGCTGTTGCAAGGTTTCAGAAACCTCCTCTAGCAATGCAGGGTAATTAGTCGCTCCCAGTTCATTAGATTTCTGTACTACCAGACCTGCTTCCCGGTTGATTTGAACGGGCTGTTGATTTTGGTCTGTGATCTTTCTTTGATCTTCTCTGTTTAAAACCACCGCAGGATAAGGGTTTGAGGGCTCTGTTTTTGACTTTTTGATCAAACTTTTGGACATTCCCGTCTCAGATCGTGACGAAAACGTTCTTGAATCATGGGCCACAAGCTTAAAGATCTTGGCCGAATAGCGAAACACCTGCTGCACCAGTTCGCTATCTAGTAGCTCCTTCAGCGCCCGCTTGATATGCGCCAAGCAATAGGCCCCACGGTTGCGACTAGCAGTCGTCTCAGCAAACTCCTCCAGCCACACCTCCTGCGGCACCCCGGAGCGCTTCTGCTGAAGTAACCACTCGTAAAGTCTTCTGGCACAGGGCGTTAAGTTTAGGGTAAGTTCAGAAATATCTGCGCTGATGCGTGCGAAGCTCTGACTTAATACAGGAGCTGGTTTCAGCGATTTCTCGTTATCTAAAGCTGAATTTAGAGAAGGCGAATCAGTTGCAGGTTGGAGCCCTGCACGGCTATCCTCATAGGACATTATTTTGTAAACGCCGTGTACGCGTTTATTGATTAGGTTCTGTGCTTCAACACAGGACCTATTTTTTTTGCACATTATTTGGGAGCGGTCGTCTGAAACCCAGTGAATTAACGTGTTTACATGGTGCGAGTGCTAGGATCGCAATGTATACGGTTTTATTCGCTGGTCAGAAACTGATCGGGATCGTACAGCAATATGTATACGTAATGATCATGACCCCAGAAAAAAAAGCTGAGCCTGTAACAGAAGGTAAACCCAAAGAGCGCTACACGCTGGAGTTGATGACTGAGATCTCCAAGGAGCGCGGAGTGGCATGTAACTCGGTTTTGACGCTGAGGCTGCCAGGTGAGCTGAAAGACAAACTGCGGCAGGTGCCGAACTGGCAGGACGAAGTGCGTAAGGCTTTGGCAGTTAT
>CALIGI010000149.1 GCA_938021205.1 uncultured Pseudanabaenaceae cyanobacterium | reverse complement strand
ATTTGGAGATCACCCGCCTCCTTCGCTAAGCTACGCCTGTAGCAAGGAGCTTCTCCATGGCCAATTCCGCCACCCATTCCAAAGCAAAAGGCTCAAACAAAGAGCAACGCCTGGAGCAGGCAGCGGCAGCGGTCTCCAAGGCGATCGCCGCTGAAGATGCCGTCCAGTCCAACCCCGGCAACTCCCGCCCACCCGACCAGCTCATGAACGTCACTGTTCTGGGAGCGGGAGCCTGGGGAACCGCCTTAGCAAATCTGGTCAAGGTTAACGGCCACAACGTTAATATTTGGTCCCGCCGGGGGGAGCTGAGCCTGGAGGACGCGATCGCCGATGCTGACATCTTGATTAGCGCTATCTCCATGAAGGGCATTAGCGAAACCATCACTAAGCTCAAAGCCCTGAAGCTCCCTACTAAAACCATCATCACCAGCGCCAGCAAGGGCTTGGATTTTGACACCCTCAACACCCCCTCCCAGAGCTGGAGCTCAGCCTATCCCAACAATCCCCTCGTCGTTATCTCCGGTCCTAATCTGTCGGTAGAGATCGAGCAAGGCTTACCCGCCGCCTGCGTTTGCGCCAGCCTGGATGCCGATGCTGCTGAGCAAGTCCAAGAAGCCTTTTCCTCAGATCGGTTTCGGGTCTATACCAATGACGATCCGGTGGGGACGGAGCTGGGGGGAACGCTGAAGAATGTGATTGCGATCGCCGTGGGCATCTGCGACGGACTCCAGCTGGGCACCAACGCCAAATCTGGCCTGATGACCCGCGCCCTCATCGAAATCATCCGCGTCGGCACCCACCTGGGCGGCCAAACCGAGACCTTCTTTGGCCTGGCAGGTCTAGGCGACCTCATGGCCACCTGTAGCAGTCCCCTCAGCCGCAACTACCGCGTCGGCTATGGCCTCGCCCAGGGCAAGAGCCTGGAGCAAATTACCGAAGAGCTGAAAAGCACTGCCGAAGGCGTCAACACCGCCCGCGCCCTACGCAAACTCGCGAAACGCGAACAGATCAACACCCCCATTTCCAGGCTGGTCTACTGCGTTCTAGAAGGCAACATCACCCCCGAACAGGCCGTTACAGCCCTGATGTCCCGCGACCTTAAAGCCGAAGGCCTCGACCTAGATCTGGATTAAGAACAAAGCGTCCATTTATTTTTGACGTTCCCCAAAAAGGCAAGTCGCTAGCTTTGGGCAGGGTCTCCCTGCCCAAAGCTAGGCAAAGGTAGCTGGGTGGGAGAACCCCGCCCCTACGGTAGAAATCACAATCATCCCAAGACCCACCGTTGCAGCGCTGCAATTTCGACGTAGGATAATAGCTTCTCAAATCGGTTTAACCGAGCCGCAGTCACCATTACTGTGACTTAAATGCAACCGACCAAAACACTACTGGCACCACTGGGAGAGAAGACACAGCATGGGAGCACTTACCGGACGCAATCTACTCAGCCTGGCTGAACTCAGCCCCAAGGAGATCGCCGAGCTGCTCAACCTGGCTCGCGATCTCAAGGTAGGCAAGCTCAAGCCTCGCACCGACAAAACCCTCGGCCTCGTCTTCTCCAAAGCCTCCACCCGCACCCGCGTCAGCTTCTCCACTGCGATGTTCCAGATGGGGGGGAATGTCCTGGACCTCAATGCTAGTATCAGCCAGGTGGGTCGGGGTGAGCCGGTACAGGACACAGCGCGTGTGTTGAGTCGCTACTTGGATGCGATCGCAGTGCGCACCTTTGCCCAGGCCGACCTAGAGACCTACGCCCAATATGCCGACGTCCCCGTCATCAACGCCCTCACTGATCTGTACCACCCCTGCCAAGTCCTCGCTGACCTGCAAACCCTCCAGGAAAACTTCGGTGACCTCAAAGGCCTGACCCTGACCTACTGTGGTGACGGCAACAACATGGCCCACTCCATCCTGCTGGGTTGTGCCCTCACTGGCGTCAACTGCCGCATCGCTGCCCCAGAGGACTTCCAGCCGCTCCCTGAAGTGGTAGAGCAAGCCAAAGCGCTACGCATCGACCCTAATAGCGAAATCACCATCACCCCCGACCCCCAAGCTGCCGCAACCGGAGCTGACGCCCTCTACACAGACGTTTGGGCCAGCATGGGGCAAGAGGACGAAGCCGACGATCGCCTCCCCCGCTTCACCCCTTACCAAATCAATGACAACCTGATGAAACTGGCGAATCCCCAAGCCATCGTCCTCCACTGCCTGCCCGCCCACCGCGAAGAAGAGATCACAGAATCTGTCATGGAAGGCCCGCAATCCCGCATTTGGGACCAAGCCGAAAATCGCCTCCATGCCCAAAAAGCATTGCTGGTGAGTCTACTTGGACTGCTGTAAGCACAACTCACTTGCTGTAGAAACAATCGAGTGTGTTTGGGAAGTCACTGTAAAAGCAACCATCGGAAAGCCTCCATCGTCAGGCGGTACAGACGTTCTTGTTCAAAGTGGCCGGGTCGCAATACAATCAACTAGTACAAAAGTATGGACAATCCTACGTTTGTAGGATACAAATGTTCTGGGGAACGATGTAAACCCTTACAGACACTATGGAAAAGCTAACAGGGCCTCAGCAAGAACTCTTTGACTGGCTGGTCGAATATATCGGCGAGCACCAGCATGCGCCGTCTATTCGCCAGATGATGCGAGCGATGGAGCTGCGATCGCCTGCACCGGTTCAGAGTCGTTTGAAGCACCTTCAAAAGAAGGGTTACATTGACTGGGATGAGGGGCAGGCCCGCACCATTCGGATTTTGACGGAGAAAGGTATTCCATTGCAGGGGGCGATCGCCGCCGGTAGCATGGTGGATGTGTTCACCGATAGCGTCGAGCGTTTGGACCTCAGCGATGTCTTTCAAGACCCCGAGTGCTATGCGCTGCGGGTGAGGGGTGACAGCATGATCGATGCCCACATTGATCAGGGCGACATTGTGATTATGCGCAAAGTCAAAGACCCTTCTCGACTCAAGGCAGGCACCATCGTCGCTGCACGCTTTGAAGGGCAAACGACTCTCAAGTACTTCCACCGCGATGACGAGAACATTGTTCTCAAACCCGCTAACGAGAACTACGAGCCCATTGTCGTTCCCGGTATTAACCTCGAAGTGGATGGAATGCTAGTTGGCGTATGGCGCGGCTACGGCACCACTTACGTCTAGATCGATTCTCAGAACTAGAGCTGTAAGCCTCGGTTGCATCGCGCAGTTGGGGCTTTTGCTTGTCTAAGAGCTCAACGGCTGTGGCTTGTGGCTTGCAGCAAAATGGCGGTTTGCTAATCCGGTGAAATGGCTTGCAGTCCATATAAGACAAGCTCGCCCCACTCGTAGTATTTACAGGTTCGGCCTAGATTCTTCATGCCTAACCGCTGCATCACTCGTACTGACGCTGCGTTAATAGGCTGGGCGACAGCGTAAATCTCTCTCAGCTCTAGGTCGTTAATCCCCCAGGTCATCAGCGACCGAGCTGCCTCAGTTGCATAGCCATGTCCCCAAGCAGACTGACGTAAATTCCAGCCCATCTCCCAATCTCCAGTAGGCTTGCCTTGGGGATCTGGAAGTTGTTTCAGCACGACTGTTCCGATAGGCTGCGATGCGGAGCCTTCACTAGGAAACTCATGCGGAACAATCGCCAAGTACCAGCCCTCCTGCTGCACCATCAGCTTCTTCCAGTGGAAAATCTTTGCTTCGGTGTAGTCCAAGCTGGGCATAGGCTTCCCCTCGCCAATGTATTGCATGACGATGGGGTCGCTGTAGATTTCATAAGCGATCGCTGCTTCTGAAGCATCCCAGGGGCGCAGAAGTAATCGTTGCGTTTGGAGTTGGAGCATCTGAATTGAGCGCCGATTAAACTTATGTTTCTACTGCTTCGCACTGTCACAAAATAGCCCTGCTACAAGAGCGCACTGTTATTGCACGGTGCAGTGGGAAAACCGCTGGGCTAAAGCTGTTATCGCCGGGCAAGGCGGCCTGCCATCCACATTCTCTGGCTTACTCCAGCTAAAGGGAGCCTCCTTCGCCGCCCCCATCCACAACAGCCGCTTCGCCCGCGTCATCGCCACATAGAGCAAGCGAAACTCTTCTCCCTGCTTTAACTGGCAGGCCCGTTTCCAAGCCTTGTCTAGACTAGGCAACCGCATCCCCCCAGCAGAATCTGCCTCATGCAAATAGGTGCGAATCTGCGCTCGCGCTACCTCCGCCAGAGTAAAGTCGCCGAGGAACTTCCCCTGGGGCGGCACCCAGGGCACCCCAGGAATAGTCTGCAACTGCAAGAACGGCAAAAACACATGGTCCCAATCCAATCCCTTCGCCTTGTGCATCGTAATCACCGTTACCTGACCTACCCGCGTATAGCGCGACTCCGCATCCTCCAAATCCACCCCATCAAACCGCTCCGCACTGACGATATCCACCAACACTGCAATCACCGCCGCCAGGGACAGCTCACCGCCCACCCGCCGCAGGGCCTGATCCGACAGCTTATCTGCCGTGGCTAACTCCGCAGCCTCGTAGTTCATCGTCATCGCCAGGAACGACATCAGCTCTAGGGTCGGCAAAGCCAATCGCGCCTGAATCAAACCGTTGCAATAGCGCCGCGCCTCCTGGACCTTCGCAGTTTGAGGCGATTCCAGAGGACCGGGATAGAGAAATTGCTCCGGCGAACTGGCTAAGGCATTCAAATCCTGGGGCGGAATCAGTTGGCGCTTGGCTAGGGTCGCGAGGGCAGCTTTGAGGTTGTCGGGGGAATGGGGTCGCTGGATGAATTGCAGTAGCGTCAAGATCTCGCGGGGCACAGCGGACTGGCGATCGCTGGCCCCCACCTCATAAATGGGAATGTCATGCTCTGTCTCCAGCACTGCTAATTGCTGTGCCAACCATCGCCCCTGCTTGTTCTCCCGCACCAGCACCGCCGCCTGGGTTTGGCCATCTTGCTGGAACAGGTGGAGGAGGCGATCGCGAATCCGCTCCACGGTCTCCACCGTATTCTGGGGAAAATGCAGCTCTAGTCCTAGGCCCACCGGCTCCGGATTGGCATCGGGCTGGGGGTCATCCTGGGGCACGGGCTGGATGTGCTGGGATTCAAAGGGTGGATTGGCATTGCCCTCCCCGCCATACTTCAAATTGACCCAGTCCAGGACAAAGTTTGCGGCATCGAGAATGATCGGGCTACTGCGCCCCGACTGGTTCATGGAGACGAAGCGGTTCTTGGGCTTGGCGCGATCGCAAAACCGCCGAAAGAAAATTGGGTCCGCAGGG
>CALIGI010000148.1 GCA_938021205.1 uncultured Pseudanabaenaceae cyanobacterium | reverse complement strand
ATTTTTTGTGGAGTCTGTGGAGCTAGAGCTACAGGTGGTTGCGCAAAATGAAGCGGGCGTTGGTCTTAAGATTGGGGTGATTCCCTTTTCTCCGATTAAGGGCGAGGCCAAAATGAAGGCTGGGGTGAGCTATGAAAACACGCATACAGTGAGGGTGAAGCTGTCGCCGCTGTATGACAAGGAAAAGGTTTTGGCTTTCAGAGCTCTCTATGCACCTGAGGAAGAGGCTGCGAGTTTGAAAGCGAGTGCCAGAGGCCTAACCAAGGGATCTAATGACGTAGGCCCTAAGAGCTAGGACTGAGTGAAAGAGATATTTCTATCGCTAGATGCGACGACACCAGCGGAGGCTTCTGAGGCTTCTGAGTTCACTATTGCATTGAATAGTGATGGTCGCGTTGGCGAAGCCAGAGTGCTGTCGGAACTTCCTTTCTGGGATGAAATGGGTCATCACAGGACAGCTTTGAGAGCTGCGGAGGTGAATCATTTTCGCTCCAAGGATTTTTCTAGCGAAGAGCAGGACTGGATGGTCGATGTGGGTCTACTCCATCCTGGGAAGACTGATTTTTGCCCAGACTATCTAAAGATTCTAGGTCAGGCGTTTTACGAGGCCCTTTTCCCAGTCAAAGTGGCAGAGCGATTTCGCTGTGCATTACAAGATGCCCAGAATGAAGATCTGCATGTGAGGTTGCAGTTTTCTCCGACTATTGTCCAGCAATCGCGCTTGGCTAACTATCCCTGGGAGCTGATTCATGATGGTTCTCACTTTTTGTTGCATCGCAATGTCAGACTCTCCCGATATCTCGCCTTCGAAACACCTGTTCCGGCCCTAACCGCGACCGAGCAGTTGCAGGTCTGGCTCGTTTCTTCTCGCGCTAGGGAGCAACGGCTGGGGCTAAAGCCCTTGCCAGATGATGAAAGGCAGTTGATTCAGGCGAGTTTGAAGTCTGCGGGCAATGATGCTTCTAGCAAGCTGACAGTCTTACCAGATGGGAAGTTTGAGACGTTTAAAAGTAAGTTGAGGGATTGCCCACCTGCTTTTTTGCCCCAAGTCTTGCATTTTGATGGCCATGGTCTTTACGGCCAGCGTTGTACTCGTTGTGGCCAGCTGCATAACAGTGTCGGTGAAGAATTTTGCAGTTTAAGAAGGGGGTGCGAGGGATTGCTGGATAGCGCCAAAGGGTTTTTGCTCTTTGAAGGTGACGCAGAGACAGCAGATGCGATTAGTGCCCAGGATTTTGCAGGAGCGTTGCCTCTAGAAACCCAACTGGTTGTTATGACGGCCTGTGAGTCGGGGATGGCACTCTCGGGTAAATCACTATTCGATGGTGCTGCACAACAGTTAATTGATAAGCCGATGCCAGCTGTAGTCGCGATGCAGTATGCAGTGAGGGTAAATGAGGCTAGCCAGTTCTCGAAAGAGTTCTACCTTGCTTTAGGACAGCGCAAGTCTATTCTCTCTGCGGTCTCAGCTGGTTGCCTAGCCATGGGGCGTGAAGGCAATCAGTGGTATCGTCCTACGCTGTATTGGCGATCGCCCATTAACGACCCTGGACAACTTCTCTGCGAGGAACGTTTTTGGAGTGATAAAGGGTTGCGGGAGCTATATAAATTACTTCAGCCTATCCAGCAAGAGCTGTGGGCAGCGATCGACAATGCCTATAAATCCGTTCTTAATCCTCTTGAACTGACAGAGCCTCCGCCGAGTAAAAGCCTTCGCCAGCGATTAGAAGGCCTGGCTAAGTTGGCCAGCCAGAGAGAAAAAATAGAATTTAGTTGTGTCGTCTATTTCGTTTTGGATTTATTGCAAGACGAGGCAACTCCAGAAAAGTTGCGTATTCAACTCAAGGACTGGGCTCTTCGCCGTGACCCTAAAGTCCGGCAAGTGTTGGAGAAACAAGAACAGCAGTCTCAAGTCACTTCAGCACCTGCGACCCTGATTCAATCTACGCTCATGCTGAAGGTCAAACCAGATCCACAAGAATATGGCCAGCAAATCATTACTGCCATTTTGACTCAGGATGAAAATCCTGATCGTTGTAACAAGCTTTCCCCCAAAGCGATCGTGCTAGGAGAAGCAAAGACTGCGGTATCGAATAATTCCCATTCTTGGCTACATGAGTTTGTCAAGGTTTGCACGGGGCAAGAGCAGGGCGAGTATGGAATTGTCCTGCGTGATCTAGCGGTAGAGTGCTTTTTGCCGGTTGAGTTATTGCACCTTGCTGTGGATGCGAATTGGACTGTGGAATTGGGTGACAAAAGTCCTCTCAGTACTTGCTGTAAGTCTTTTACGGTGCGTGTCTTAGATCGTCACGGCCCAAGTAGTAAGTATGAGATCCAGCGGAGTGGTTGGGAGAAGTCTTGGGAGCATTTGGCTCGCCATTATGAGCAACCTTGGCGTAATTATTTTGTGACAGGGGAGGGCGAACTGGATGAGTTGTTAGATGCATTTATCGAGCAAGACGGATTTACAGGCTGGCAATTTGAATTACCTAGCCATCCTGCAGATCAGCAAGACTTGTTTGATGAATTGTTGAAGGAGGCGATTCCAATGGCATTGTGGATTCGGCCAGATGAGCAAGCAGATTCTGATGAGTCTGGATTGGAACAGCGATCGTCAACCAATTGGGATCGTGTTCTAGGTGATGCAGCCTTGGAACAGTTGCCACAGGCACTCACGAAAGCGCGTAAACGCCGCTCCACTGCATTACTGGGTCGACGTCTGGTACTGATGTGGGACAACCCATTTCGATCATTGCCAGATATTGATTACCAACCACCTTAATCGGATTAAGTGCTACGTTATTTTTTGCTTCAGGATTGCTGAAACTACCCGTTATTTCCCATGAGTGAAGAGACCTGGAAGCTATATAAAGGCACCGGAAAGCTGTCCGATAAGGCTGCTAATCTAGACTTGCCTAAGCCGCCGCCTTGGCGAAAGTTTTGGGACCCTGATACAAAAGAAGATGTCAGTCCTGAGGTGCAGCAAGCGCTGAAGGCTAAGAGCTTTAAAGCACCACGGGAAGCCATTGAGATGGTCAACGCGGCGCTTTATTTGCGTCGGCCATTGCTGGTGACGGGGGGGCCTGGCACGGGCAAGTCTTCTTTGGCCTATTCCGTGGCCCAGGAGTTGGGCTTGGGGTTGGTGCTGAAGTGGCCGATTACTACGCGCACGACTCGAAAAGATGGCTTGTATAGCTATGACGCCATTGGGCGTTTGCAAGATGCGGAGACGGGGAGCAAGGATAACCGAGAACAAACGGGGGATTACATTACCTTGGGGCCGTTGGGGACTGCTTTTCTGGAAAGCGATCGCCCCCGTGTTCTCCTGATCGACGAAGTGGATAAAGGCGATATCGACTTGCCTAATGACCTTCTCAACCTGTTTGAGGATGGCGAGTTTAGAATTCCAGAGTTGCAGCGCTTGCCGCCCAAGATTCGTCAGGTTTCCTCGATTGAGCTAGATAGCAAAGGTCAGGCCAAGAAGGTCGATGTCAAAAACGGGGTGGTGCGTTGTCGTGAGTTCCCGCTGGTGATTATGACCAGTAATGGTGAGCGGGAGTTTCCGGCTCCGTTTCTGCGGCGCTGTTTGCGGTTGAATATGCCGACGCCTAAGACCACTGATGAACTGAATGAGATTCTGAAGCTGCATCTGGGGGATGAGCTGACTGCGGAGGCAGAGGCGTTTGTGACTCGGTTTAAGAAGGGACGTGAGAACAATCAGCTCCTTTCCAATGACCAGCTCTTGCAGGTGGCGTTTCTATTGACCCGCGATCGCATCACGGACCCCGACGAACGAAAGCGCCTAGAAGATCGTTTGCTCAAGCCGCTGGATGCGCCGGATTAGCGGGGGTCTCCATGGTTAACAGTCCTAGCGATACTCCCTTGGGAGACCTGCTCAAGCAGCTTGAAGAACAGACTGAGCGAGATTACGACCTGCGGGAGCTGGCCGATATTTTGTGGTTGGCGATGGAGCGCGATCGGCGTACGCCTTCTCCTGAGAGCGTTGCACCTGCTCAAGTAGAGGCTGCTGCCTCTGAGGCTGAACCGGAAGCTGTCGTAACAATGGTGGAATCGGATACAGAGCCGTTGCCTCCAGCAGCATCGCTTGTAATGCCGAATAAAGTTGCAGATGCATCTGGTGCAGCTTCGGTGGTTTCCGAACCAGTGGGGTCTGCCCTGCCGATCTTTTTGTCTGCGCCGTCTCCCTTGGCCAATGCCCTGGCGCTGAGTCGGGCGTTGTATCCGCTGATGCGTCGGGTGCCTTCGCGGACTCGGGAGTATTTGGATGAGGATGCGACGGTAACGCAGATTGCGGATCAGCGGATTAAGCTGCCAGTGATGCGGCCCGAGCCGGAGCGGTGGCTGGAGTTGGCGCTGGTGATTGAGGATACGAGCATTCTCGATATTTGGCAGGAGACCCTGGCGGCATTCCAAAAACTGATGGAGCGCCATGGGGCGTTTCGGGATGTGCGGACTTGGTATGTAAGGACGGGCTCAGGTTTGGAGGGGGATGGCTTGGTGCTGTCGCGTAAGCGGAGTCAAGCAGGAGCGGAGGGACGTACCTATAAGCCAAAGCAAATTGCCGATGCCACGGGGCGGCGGTTGATTTTGGTGGTGAGTGATTGCACGTCCAGTTTGTGGCGGGATGGAGGGGCATCCCAGGGCGCATTGCCCCCGGTGTTGGCCGATTGGGCGCGGACTGGTCCGGTGTCGCTGGTGCAGTTGCTGTCTGCGGCCCATTGGGAGCGGAGTGCGTTGGGGCAGGGCTATCCGGTGTGGCTGACGGCGCGGGCTCCGGGGACGTTAAATCGAGGTTTGGGGCGGGAGGGGTTGCGGCGGCGGCAGGTGAAGATGTTGGCGGAGCGGCAGTTGGTGCCGTTTAATTTGCCGGTGATTACGTTGGATGAGGGGCCGGTGCGGGATTGGGCCAAGGTGCTGGCGGGGGAGCGGGATGCGGAGACGGCGGGGGTGGTGTTGGGACTGCCGCAGGAGGCTCCGACGATGGAAGCCGAGTTCCGCGATCTGTTGGAACAGCAGCAGCCTGAGAGAGCTGAACCACATGAGCCTGAGAGCCATGGACTGGCCTTAACAGCTCAGCAGGAGGCTCAGCAAAAAGCCCAGAAAATCGTGGCGCGGTTTTGGGCAACGGCGTCGCCCCCTGCTCGCAGGCTGGCGGGGATGATGGCGCGGCAGCCGGTGAGTTTGCCCGTGGCGCGGTTGATTCAGCGGGAGCTGTTGAAAGATGAGCGGCCTTCGCTGTTGGCGGAGATCTTTTTGAGTGGGTTGATTCGGGCCAGGCAGTCTGATGGGACGGATTCCCAGCAGACCGATCAAGGCTCGGTGTGGCGCTATGAGTTTGTAGAGGGGGTGCCTCAGCTGTTATTTCGGGCGACGCCGTTAAATAGTACGGAGGAGGTCCAGGTGAGTGTGATGGATGGGCTACAGGCGGCGTTGCCGGAGACAGTGCGGGAGCAGATTCAGGAGCAGGCTCGGGTGGAGCAGGCGCGGTTGAATGGGGCGATCGGTCGGGAGTTGGGGCTGTCTCAGCGACAGTTTCAAGCCTATGTGGTGCCGAGGTTGCTGAAGCGTTGGTGGGAGGAGCAAGAGGGAGGGGATGCGGCGTTGGGGGAGGTGATTATCTCGTTGGCAGAGTTGTCGGTGCCGACGTTGCGGGCCATGGGGGGAGAGCATGCGGTGTTGGCGGAGCAGTTGGAGGAGGTTGAGGCTGGGGTAACGTCTGGGGCAGTGCGGGTGGAGCCGCAGCAGAAAGAGGAGCGGCTGCCAATTGTGTTTGAATCGTTGGAGCTAGAAACGGTTCAGCTAGTGGAGGCCCAGCAGGCTGAATGGCCCCCTCTCCAAACCGAAACCATTACCATTGCCACCATAACCCTAGAAGCTAGCGACGATGGTCTTGAGCAATTCACCTTTAAAACCGCCACCATTGCGAAACAGCGGCAGGGGATTTTAAGGGGGCTGTTTAACCGCCAGAAGCAGACCCAGTGGAAGATTACCCAGCAGCAGGCTAGCGCTTACCGTTTTGTGCAGCCGCTGCCCGGTGACATCGATCTGCAAATGGTTGCGATTCCCGGCGGCAGCTTCACCATGGGCTCGCCTAGAAATGAACCGGAGCGCCAGCGCAGTGAAGGCCCCCAACATGAGGTCACCCTTCAGCCTTTCTACATGGCTCGCTATCCCGTTACCCAGGCCCAGTGGCGAGCCGTTGCCCAGCTCAAGCAGGTCGACCGGGAGCTAGAGCCTGATCCGGCAACCTTTAAAGGTGATGACCGACCTGTCGAAAGAGTCTCTTGGGAAGAAGCCACCGAGTTTTGTCTTCGCCTCAGTCAGCTTACGAAGCACGACTATCGCCTGCCCACAGAAGCGGAGTGGGAATATGCTTGCCGGGCGGGCACAACCACTGCCTTTCACTGTGGTGACATGATCACCACAGATCTCGCAAATTACAACGGCAGAGCCTATGCAGAGGGGCCAAAAGGAAAGGCACGAGAAAAAACGACAGTGGTGGGTCAGTTCCCAGCCAATGCTTGGGGGCTCAGTGAGATGCATGGCAATGTTTGGGAATGGTGCCAGGATCATAGGCATGAAAATTATGAGGGTGCCCCTGACGATGGTTCTATTTGGTTGGAAGAAAATCCAACCAAAGAGTTGCGCAGACAACTACGCGGCGGCTCTTGGGACGACCTTCCGTGGTTCTGCCGTTCCGCGCTGCGCGACGGCAGTAGGCCCGACAACCGCAACTTCAATTTCGGTTTTCGGGTGGTGTGCGTGGCCCCGAGGACCTAGCCCTTTGCCCTCTTGTCCTTTTGCCCTCTGCGCAACCGCTAATAGTACAAAAGTCTGGGCTGAGCAAAGCGAAGCCCTCGCCGCATTTTTTCTAATTGACTGCCATGGCTTCTCCGTTAAATCCACAACTCATCATTAACAAGCAGGAAGCTCAGGTTCAGTTTTTCGAGGAAAAGCTGGGCAATGGGACGATGCTGCGGATGATGCAGATCCCAGGGGGGCGTTTTCTGATGGGCT
>CALIGI010000147.1 GCA_938021205.1 uncultured Pseudanabaenaceae cyanobacterium | reverse complement strand
TTTAGCAAGACCCCGCTGAGCGCAGAGTTTTTGGAGGTCTTGCAGATCTTGAGCGTGGCGACGACCGAGGCGATCGCTCGGCAGACTCGCTTTGATACAGCCATGGCTCAGCAGCAAGCCAGCGCTGCCCCCCTGCCCCTCGCAAAAAGTCCAACCCTATCGGAGCAATTAAGTGAACTGCTAGGACGGCGACTAAGCCTCTTGGGAACAGAGGAGCCGCTGCCGGAAGCCGTGCAGGGGCTGTTGGTGAAAGCCGCACAGTTGCTTAGGCAGCTACCGGAGCAATATGGACGGCTGATCTATGAAGCGGAGGCCGTGAGCTTGGAGTGCATGGCGGCGGCAGCGTCTCAGGTAGAGGCCATGGTAGCCGGAGCAGAATTTAGCTCACTCACGCAACAGGTGGAGCAATTGGGGGGCAGCTATCGACTGGAGGCAGAGGGGGCGATCGCCAAGCTGTTGATTCAGTTGCCCAGGCGGGATTACCCGATAGAGGAAACGGTGGAGGAAGTTTGCTCAGGGCTGTCGGAGCGGGAGCAGGAGGTGATTGAGTTATTAGCGGAGGGTTGTCGCGATCGCGAGGTTGCAGAGCGGCTCTATATCAGCGAGCGAACCGTCAAGTTCCACGTTAAAAACATTTTGGCCAAGCTGGATGTCCGCACAAGAATCCAAGCAGTTTACCTCGCAACTAAGCAGGAGTGGCTGCAATAGATTGGAGTACAGCCTGCTGAATTGGCCATCAGGATTAGACCTCTTGCGTAAATCCTGGCCCTCTCCCTAAATCCCTCTCCCAAATTGGGGAGAGGGACTAAGCGGATACACAAAATTAATTACCGACTTTTAGGCCTCAAAAGCTCACTGGGCCTGGTCAAGGTACGTAAATGATTTTGCATAAGCGCTTATGAAGCTCCCCTTCCCTCAAATTTGGGGGTAAGGGGTCGGGGGATGGGGGCGGATTTGCATTCGCGTAAGAGGTTTATTAAGGCGTCAAAGCCATCGATTTCACCTCATTTCGAGGCCGCTCTCGACTCCACCAATGACGATCGCCAATGCAACCCGCCAAATACTCTGCATCCCGAGCCACACCAGAGAACCGCCCAGACCCCCAAGTGTACAACCAAGGTAGGCCCAGAAAATATAGCCCCCGCACCGGCGTCACACCCCGCTCATGGCTGGGATAGCCCTTGCCATCAAACACGGGAACCTCCACCCAGCTAAAGTCCAGCTCATAGCCAATGGACCAAATCACCATCGTAATGCCTGCGGCCTCTAGGTCTAGGCTCAGTGACAGAGCTTCAGAAGGCTGCCAGGCTGGTTCATAGGGAGACTCAGTCGGAGCCTCAATCCCTTGCTGAGCAATGTATTCATCAATGCTGGCTTTGATCCGTTCCGCCGCCTCATCGGCCCCATCCAGGTTTTGCCGCAGGTCATTGCGAAAGCGCAGCTCTGTCTTGCCACCATCGGACAGAACCTCAGTCAGTCGCCCATGCAACTGCATACCTGCTTTGGCAAAATGGCGTAGATCAATCTCCCGACCGCCACCGCGTCCCGTCACGTAATGATTTGTCTTGCTGCGCACCTCTGAATTGGGCAGGGGATGCTCATCAATGGGCATGTTGTAATGGCCCATGGCATCTAGCCAATCCACGACATCTTTACCGCGATAGCGCCGGGGCGATCGCGGCGCACTCCCCACGCACAAATGTACTTGCCGCCCCTCTAAATGGAGATCCTCGGCAATTTGGCAGCCCGACTGGCCTGTACCAATGACGAGCACCGCTCCCTCGGGCAGGGACTGGGCATTTTTGTACTCAGAGGAATGGATCTGCTTGATGCTGCTGGGTAACCGCTCTGCAATCCTCGGAATCTTGGGATTGTGGTAGCCGCCGATCGCAACAACAACATGGTCAGCGGTGAAACTTCCCACGGTCGTTGTGAGTTCGAATTCAGCAGCGATCGCCTGCTGGCGCACCCGCAAAACCTCCACGCCTTCGCGAATGGGAGGCGCAAAGGTTTGAGCATAGCGCTCAATATAATCAACGATTTCATCCCGCTGCATAAAGCCACTGGGCTGCTCATCAGGATAGGTAAACCCTGGCAGCTGACATTGCCAATTGGGCGTGACGAGGCAAAACGAATCCCATCTTTTATTGCGCCAGGAATGGGCAATGCGATGTTTCTCCAGGACTAAATGCTCAATCCCGCTCTGCTTTAAGCAGTAGCTCGTTGATAAGCCGGCCTGTCCACCACCAACAATAATTACGGGATAGTGCTGAGACATTTTAAACCTTAGAAATTCACTTGTTGAGACAATTTTTAGGTGCCTGTTGCCGTAGCCTTAATTTAAGTTCGACTCCCTTTATTCGCTCGTATCTTTAACTACAAAACAGGACAAACTCTCTCTAAGTTCAGGAGACGAAGTACTTTTACGTAGTTTGACAAGGATCAAGCCCAAAGCCATGTATGCAAGGAAGTCTGGCTTTCATGAGAGTAATCATAAAATAGAAAGTCAGGCACCTACCTGCCTAAAAGTGCAGTGCAATTGTGATAAATGGACTAAAAGTAAGCTTTTGGAATGCAATCACTGTCTCAAGGACTAGGACTCGACAATAGGTAGCAACAGATACGGGGGCAAAGAATTAAACCGCTTAGGCTCGGATCAACGCCGCAGTTAACGGCCATTAATTTTTCATTTCGATTCCCCCTCAATTGAGAGATTGGGATGACTTTTGCGGTCTAAGAGTCATCTGATGGGAACTACTTCTACGAGGTTTCAACAATGCCCCAGGTTACAGCTCCTGCTCACAAGAAAGGTGATTTTTTAGTTGATTATGAGGAAAAAGTATTTCCCGATATCCAGGCTGAACCGGGTGAGAAAGCATTAGTTACCTTCCATACCGTTGCTTTTGAAGGCTCTATTGGCTTGGTGAACTTACTCCAAGCCAGTCGCTTAATCAAAAAGGGATTTGAAACCTCTGTTTTGCTTTATGGTCCTGGCGTCACCCTGGGCATCCAGCGAGGCTTCCCCACATTGGGGGATGAGGGCTTCCCCGGTCACTTAGCGATGAACGATCGCCTCGTCAAAATCATGGACACAGGCGGAAAAGTCTACGCCTGTCGCTTTGCCCTCCAGGCCCTCTATGGCCATGGCGAAGCCTCTCTCATTCCCGGCATTACCCCCATCAACCCATTGGATGTGATGGATATTGTGCTGATGCACCGCAAAGAAGGGGCCTTCATCATCGACACCTGGACCATGTAGGCGTAGCGCATCGGGACATTGCTTGAGGATTAGAACCGTGGATTATTCCCGCACCGTTCGGGCAGCCGCAGTGCAAATTGCGCCGGTGCTCTACAGCCGCGATGGCACGATGGAGAAGGTCTTGGCCGCGATCGCCAATGCCGCCAAGGAAGGGGCCGAGCTGGTGGTCTTCCCCGAGACCTTCGTGCCCTACTACCCCTACTTCTCCTTTGTGCTGCCCCCCGTGCTCATGGGCAAGCCCCACCTCCAGCTCTATGAGCAGGCGGTTGAAGTGCCTGGCCCAGTTACGGAAGCGGTGAGTGCTGCGGCCCAAACCCACGGCGTGGTTGTGGTCCTGGGCGTCAATGAGCGAGACAATGGTTCGCTCTACAACGCCCAGCTAATCTTTGATGCCGATGGCAGCCTTCTGCTCAAGCGTCGAAAGATCACCCCGACTTACCATGAGCGAATGGTCTGGGGCCAGGGCGATGGTTCTGGACTCAAGACCGTGGCAACGGCGGTGGGGCAAGTTGGAGCCTTGGCCTGTTGGGAGCATTACAACCCCCTGGCTCGCTACAGCCTGATGGCCCAGCATGAACAAATTCATTGCGCTCAGTTTCCCGGCTCCATGGTCGGCCCCATCTTCGGTGAGCAAACTGAGGTGACGCTTCGCCATCATGCT
>CALIGI010000146.1 GCA_938021205.1 uncultured Pseudanabaenaceae cyanobacterium | reverse complement strand
TGCGTCACCCATCGCAAAGACCCGATTTATCTCACCACCTTCAGCGGTCGACCCCCTAAGGAAGACGCCATGATGGCGATCGCCCTCAACCGCATCTATACCCCCATCCTGCGCCAGCAAGTCCCAGAGATTAAGGACTTTTTCCTGCCCATGGAGGCTCTGAGCTATAAAGCGGCGGTCATTTCCATCGAAAAGTCCTACCCCGGGCAGGCTCGCCGCGCGGCTCTTGCTTTTTGGAGCGCTCTGCCCCAGTTCACCTACACCAAGTTTGTGATTGTGGTGGATCAGGAAATCAATATCCGTGACCCTAGAGCGGTGGTTTGGGCCATCACCTCTAAAGTCGATCCAGCGCGAGATGTCTTCATCCTGCCGAATAATCCCTTCGACAAGCTGGACTTTGCCACGGAACAGCCTGGTTTGGGGGGCAAGATGGGCATCGATGCAACGACGAAAGTTGCACCGGAAAGCGATCGCGTTTGGCCCGGCACCCTGGAACCTACCGACGAAATTGCTGCCAAAGTGGATGCTCGCTGGGCAGAATATGGCTTGGCAGACATCAACCTAGGCGAGGTTGACCCGAACCTCTTCGGCTATGACATCCCGAAATCCTCAACGACCTGAAGGACTGAGCGTTCCCCCCGAACACCGCAACGTTATGGTCGATGCTTTAGGTACCTGCAAACGTATCGACCATAACGCCAATAACTTGGACACCTCGTTCAGTGGGTTGTTGTATTTTCCGAAATCGCTCTGATCAAGCCTGAAGTCTTTGGGCAGTGGTGTCGCGATTTAGGTAATGCGATGCTTTGATCAGCATTATCAAAGTTTTTCTTTAAAGCTCTAGACATTTGCTGTATTACGCGTGTAGCATTTAGAAAGTCGAAAACTTAGTCATTAAAAAACTTCACCTCCCAGAACCATGAAACGCCAGCAGTCCACAATCCAACTCCATCTTTCCAGCGATCGCAGCTGGGGACAGATGCTGTTGCCTGTGGGTTTATTTGGCGGCGAACCCGGCTTTAACGGCCTCGGAACTTCTGTGAAAACCAATCGCTGTGAATCGGCCACATCCTGGGCCGTTAGTCTAAATAACGATTCAGCTTCCCAAAGACGGGATAGCAAGCAGGATTATACGGCGATTACCCCGATAAACAACTTAGAAGCGGGCGATAGAGCAGGTTGCCTATCGCGATAAACCTCTAGAAACAACAACGTTTCTTCGGCCCCCGCTTCTGACCTACAGAAGTGGGGGCTTTTGGTTTGAGCCTCGCTAGCAAAATTCACATCTAGTAATGAAAGCAGGGGCAGCTGCCCCAGAGATAAATAGACGTGGCCCAACTCAACGTTGAGGCAGAGGAGGAGAATTCATGAAAGTCATAAATCAAACCAATCAATCCGTTCTTGCAAGCTCCCCACTGGATGTTTTGCAGCGAGATATCTTGCACAACTCTGTTGTTGTTTTCTCGAAGAATTACCTGCCCATGGCGCGGATCAATATTCGTCGGGCTGCGGTTTTGCTTGTCACTGAACGAGCTGAGCCGATCCAGCTAGATGACAGCCAGGCTTGGGAGCTACGGTCTCCTAGTTTGGTGCTTCAGGTGCCTCAGCAGATTCGCATGCGGGTGGGTGACAGTGAGCGCACTTGGAAGCCGCCCTCGGTGAGCCGAAGAGAAGTGCTTAAGCGCGATCGCAGCACCTGCCAATACTGCGGCAGCAAGCGCAAGCTGACGATTGACCACATCATGCCCCAATCTCGGGGTGGCCAGCATCGCTGGAACAACGTGGTGATTGCCTGCGAGCCTTGTAACCAGTTCAAGGGAGCGCGAACCCCAGAGGAAGCAAAGATGACTTTGCAATCTAAACCTAAGGCACCTAGCCATCCCGTGATTGCCTTTGCAGAGAACTTTTGGCAGCGGATTGAGGCGAAGGACGATTTGTAAAAAGAGAGAGTACTTCAAGTCTGAGTTTGACAGCCTCAAAACGCCCTCTCCCCGGCCCCTCATCCCAAGTTTGGGAGAGGGGAGACACAGCCTAAATCACAGTTTTGTGGTTGGTTACCCTTCCCCCAGAATTGGGGGCAAGGGGTTAGGGGATGGGGGCCAGTAATTGTCAAACTCACTTAATTCAACTCTTCTCAGCGCGAGTAAAAGACGAAAAGAAGGAAGAAGAGAAGATGTTGAAACTGACCTATAGCGAGGTTGGATTGGAGCTGGAGCGTTTGCCCGGTTCTGTTGAGGCACTGGTGTCTCGTCGAGCTGTATTGACGGCTCGGCTGGGCCAGAAACTGTATATGGAAACGACTCAGGCTTCGTTTCTGCTGCCTCGGGATGTGCCCGGTTTAGCAGAGCTGGAGATTGAGATCTGCCGTGAGCAAGCTCAGTTTTGCCCCGATGGTTTGGAGCCTTCGGTGGACCTTTATCCGGTTGATGAGGTGTCCTATGAGGTCTCTTTGCGGGGCATGTGGCTGGCCAATGATGTGGATGCCCATGAGGGGACGTTTGTTGCCTTGGTGAGCGATCGCGTTGAGTGCTTGCTGTACCAACTGTGGGCGATGAGCCAGGCACAGGTGTCGTTTCTGCGGTGATGAGCAATGAGAGCTCTCCCTGTTGTTCATCTATGGGGGATTACGTTTGTAGTACGAAAGGGCCTTGTACTTCAAGTATGTAAATCGACGTAATCCCCTGCAGTAAAGGAATTTTCGAAAATCAAAAACTTTTTTCGAATTTACCCTTGACATTCTTGAAGTACATTTTGTAGTATGTATTCAACACGAAAGGAACGGGCAAACGAAACGCCACTCCAAAGACTTCTGAAACAATTCAAGATTGAAGCTGTTCTTAAGTTGATTCGTGAATCGCCCGAGCTATGCCTGGAAATAAGCCAGAGTAAGCAGCTCAAAAAGGGCCACAAGCTTTGATTCCTTAATTGATAGCTAGTGAAGTAAGAAACGAGATTGAAGAACGAGATCGAAAACACTTGTTTGAAGGGCCTTGGCCCAAGCTAAGTCATTAGCGACTTGAACCTTGAAAACTAAAGAGTCCGATTTTTGGAGATGTAGCTCAGAGGTCAGAGCAACCGCCTGTCTAGCGGAAGGTCGCGGGTTCGAATCCCGTCTTCTCCGTGGAGCTTTTGCTCCCTTTCAGCCTTGTGGACGAATAGATAAGTCGCTCTGGTTCTCAGCCAGAGAGAAGCGGGTGCAGCTCCCGTC
>CALIGI010000145.1 GCA_938021205.1 uncultured Pseudanabaenaceae cyanobacterium | reverse complement strand
CGGTTATTCCAAGCGTCGTGGTCGTCAGGTTGAATCGCCAGGGCTTTGTCATAGGACACGATCGCCGCTTCATGCTGCTGGAACACACCCATCAACTCGCCTTTTGCGTACCAAGCGCGATCGCTCTCTGGATGCCGCTGAGTTGCAAGCTCAACAAATTTCACTGCGCCTTGATAATCCCCAGCTTGAAATGCCTGGATTACTCGATTAATCAACGTTTCAACGTCATTAGCCTCAGCATTAGATGGCTCTTCTACCCTATCCCTTTGCCCCTGCTCCTCCTTCACTTCCTCCGGCCCAGCAACAGCCCCCAACGTCGCCCCCAACTCCCCCCGCATCAACCCCGCCAACCGCCGCAACTCCCCCCGCTGCTCCTGCGTCAGCGCCAGCCCCTCCTGCCGCCCCAGCCAATCCGCCAACGCCTGCTCCGTCACACTGCGGCTCAGCAAAAAGCCCTTCACATACCCCGAACTCCCCAGCGACCCACTCTCCGCCAACAGCGCCTCAAACACCCCCCGCAACTCCGCATCCCAAGCCCCCGGCACCGGCACCTCAGCCGCCGCCCTCCGCTCCGGCACCGCCTCAACCGCCTGCTTGTTTTTTCCCTTCCCAAACGGCCACACCATAGGAAAATCCGCCTATCCAACCACATCTCTGCATACTCCCAGAGAAAACTGGCGCATCAGCCTATTTTCAACATCATTCAAGAAACTCAAAACATTCCGTCCACCGACACCCCAGCCCAAATAATCAGTTGCCAGCCCCAGCCCCAGCCCCAGCCCAAGACACCGGGTGTTTACCAAACCCTTCTACCGAGTCACAAATGCGAGATAAAACACCCGGTGTCTGAAGCCCAACCAGCCAATCGTGCTCAACTTTCCGTCATCGCCACAACCTGCGCCATCGTCAAACCCAACTGCGGAAACAGCGGCGACTCAATCACCTCATCCCCCTGATACCACACCGCCAAATACTCCCCATCCACCAACCGATTAACCGTCACCGTCGGCTGCTTCGGCGAGCCAATATACTGCACCCCACCCAGCCCCGCATAATCCACAATCCAATACTCCGGCCCCCCCCAACGCCTCATACTCATTCAACTTAATCCGGTAATCATCCCGCCAATTACCACTCACCACCTCAATCACCAACGGCGGCGGAACATAAGCTGCCGCAGAAGCCGAGCTCTCCCGCATCCGCTCCCACTCCCCCCGGTCAAACACAACAATATCTGCCTTCCGACTCGACTCCCGCCCACCATCGCTGCTGGGCATCCGTACCTGCTTCCCCTGCCGCGCCACATAGGGCAACTGCTTCGCTTTAATCAAATCCGCCAGCCACCGACAGAGCCCATCCACCACATCCTCATGCTTTGCATTCGGCTCACTAATTGGCACAGCAACACCATCTTTCAACTCAAACGATCGCCCTGACCCGCCATCCCAGGCCAAAAAATCTTCAAAACTCAGCAGCTTGCTAACTGTGGCAATCATAGGTTTTGGTCATCACGACAAACTCGGACAAGCTCACTAATTCTAACGAAGTCATCTTCCACGCCTACTTAGACTCCCAAGTGTTTATATAACGCTAGCGTCGCCTAACACCCAAATCTGACCAAATCGTAAACTTAGCAACGAAATTTTGAATTTTTTGGAAGACAGACGACCAAACCCACGTATTGGCTGGAGTCTCTTGTGACACTTCCACTAAATGAGCTGTAGCATTCAAGGCTGCGATCGCCCCAACAGGCACCGTCACCACATATTGTTCTCGCCCCAACGACTGCGACAACTCCAACACAGCCCCTGATTCTCCGCTACCCGGATGCTCCAGATAGTCAATTAAGGTCGCACGATCGCCCACATCAAGCTCAGCAGCAGGCACAGCGCAAATTAGTTCAACCTCGTCATAAAGCTCAGGTCTCATCGTTCAACCTCCTGTCGATGAGGATACAGCGTCAAAAACTGGAAAACCCCTCGATCATTACGTTCTATCCATATTGTAACCACACCCAAATCAACCCCATTCAACCCATACAGCATGCCCACCACGCGATATCGTATTCCGTACTGATCTTTCTCCTCTTCCGTTGCATCATTCTCAGCAATGACTTTGCGAATCGCCAGCTCCAACTCCTCCACCGTCTCCAAGTCATAACCCGCTTGAGCGAGAAACTTCGACTTATCATCCCGCTCTCGCCAAACCAACAAATACCGATCCAGCTTGGCTCTGGGGATAACGGCATCGGTTGGAATTCTCATGCTTGCTCAAGGGTGCTATTCAAATGCTACTGCCACATTGGAAAAACACGGCTTGTTTGCTATCCCTCCTCAGAGTGCCAACATAAGCTTTGGAGAAACACCCGATGTCTGCAAGCGCCTGAGCCCCTGCCCATGTCTACGCCAACCTCACCCTAGCCTCTAGACCTGCAAGCGCTAACCCTCAGCGACACCGATCGCCAACGCCTCACCTCACCATCAGCAGCGGCAGCGGCAGCGGCAGCAAAACCGTCCAACTCCACAGCCGCGTCCTCCAAGCCCCCCCTCTCCGGCGTCACCGACCTCGTCGTCTTCCGCCGCATCGTGCACCGCTACGCCCCCAGTCCATGATGTACCTCGAGATGGTCCATGCCTCGGGCCTTTGCTCCGCCCGCAAAATTGGCATTGGCTGCGAGGTTGTTTGAACAAGCATCTGGCTATAGCAGATCCCCCTGAGATGCATATCAATCAACGGAATTCCAGCGATCTCTACTTGATTCAAGTCTCAAATCTGACGCTCAACCAAATTTTCAAACAACCTCTGAGTTTTTTGATGCAAGGCTTGGGATAGGTTTATGCCTCGTCTCGCTCACGGCACATACACACGCTCCAGCCCATGCCCCTCCCCAATCTCCACCACCAAATCCGCAGCCCCTCCCTCAGCCACCAGAGGTTGCACAAACAACTTTGGATGTAACGCCTGCCAGTAATAATCCACAAACGCCCCCACCTCCGCATCCGTCATTCCGCCCCGCTCCTCAGCTCGCAACCGCTGCTCCGCCGCCACCCGCCACCGCTTACTCAAACGATAATCCGTCAGCGACAGCACCATCAAGCGATCGCACAACGCCCACAGCGGCAAATAGGCCCCCAACCGCCCATTACAATCCCGCGCAAACCCCCGATCCGCCTCCATCACAATCGGCTCCGGCAGAGGTTCAGTTTCTAGGGCACCCAAGGCAAATCGCTCCGGCTCCACCGGCTCCACCCCCAAAAACCAGCCCTCAAAAATCACAATATCGACGCCTTCCACGGTTTTAGAGCTGACGCGATCGCCCTGCCCTCCATGCAACGCCTTATCAAACTGCGGAATCTCCGCCGCCCGCCCCCGCCGTAACTGATTCAACACAGCCATCCCCAGATCCACATCATGGGTCCCCGGCGGGCCTCGCCAAATCAACCGGGGATCATCTCGCTGGAGTTGTTGGCGCTCATCATAGGTCTTATACAAATCATCAATGGACCAGCTCAAAGTCTGATAACCCATCTGCTCTAACAACAGCGTCAACACTTCCCCCAGCGTCGTCTTCCCTGCCCCCTGCATCCCCAGCAATCCCTGGATGAGCGGTCGACCCAAACGCTTTCGTTGCTCCACCAACTGCTGAGCCAAAGGAATCCATAGCTGCCACAGCAACGGCAAAGGATCAGCGATGCCTTTTGGACTAGCCCAAATCACAATATCGCCGTAACAACGTTGTAACCACATCAGCCGCTGTTCGATGACAATATCCAGCTCACCCGTGGAGATCAAAGCCTGGCAGCGAGCTGCATCCTCCGCCTCTGTCATGACAAGACGCTCAATCAAAAACCGTTCAGCAATCTGGCCAGTCGCCACCTGCTGAAGGCATTGCCAGTCTTCGGATGTGAGAGACAGCATAGTTGAGGAAAAGGAAAGATCAGGAATCGCTCAAGTCGTCACGCCCCCATATTGCATTACAGACGATCCCAGAACTGAAACCTTAATTACAATGTCGTAGTTTCGAAACGAGGATTCATTACCTCCAGAAAATAGCAAGATCCCGCTTCCCAAGGGGGCTAGGGGGATCTCGCGACGGCAAGTCACACAGCCGATCCCCCTCAAATCCACCTTGGGAGGAGGAAGGTCTAATTTGATTATCGTTTCCTAAGACCCCAACTTGAACGCTTCTAGGAACAAACAATAGATAAAACCAATCTTGGCATAATTAAGCAGCTCCAATCCCAAAGGTCGGGGCTTTGTCTTCGCCAGCAACCAGTTGATGAGCTCAATCAACGCCACCAGAATTGCCGCCACCTGGGTATCCCAAATCGCGGCTTGACCGGCGATCGCCGCCAGGGCACTACCCACAAAAAAGCCACCTAGCAGACTAATAATCTGCGCCGAAAGCTTACGCCAGGGATTGCGAAACCATATCCCAAGGCGATCGGCAGAGCTTTCTAAAATTCGGGTCAGGCGAGTGTCTTGCATGGGGGGGTTGAACCAAGCGGTGACTTCTATAAAAGGAAGCTATAAAGGGGATCAGAAAATGTATAAATTTTGACTAAAAATAAAACAAAAGCCATCGCCTCGCATTACCTTAAACGGTGCCATGGTGACGATGTTGTGACCTTCCCAGCATAGGCGATCGGACAATCAGCGATTGCCCTGCAATCCTCGGCCTCTCCGTCGCCCAGCCGAACCATAGCCTCGCCTCTCGCACGCCTCTCTCCGGTGACCCACCTCCACTGTCAGCCCCAGGTTCAGAACAGTCATGAGTCTGCATCAATGCCCGCCAACGTCATCCAGTCCATTGCCTAACTTGCCACCGCAGCAGCCTAACTTAGGCTCGAGGATCAAGCCAGGAGCCATCGCTCCCAAAACGAATCGGGGGATCGCCCATTGGAGTCATCGCAGCCTCGCTCTGCTGTCGCTAATGCTAGCTCCCCTGAGCGCGAGCTGCACCATCGAACGGATCGCAGCCCCCAGTCAAAGCTCAGCGAACCCAGCCCAGGCAGCCAAACAAAATCCAACGCTTTCCGTCGCTCAAGAGTCAATGAAGACTAGAACAGCGGTTGAGATCCCATCAGAGCAGCCCAAGCCAAGCCAGCAAATCCCACGGCTCATGAGCCAAGCCTCCAGCACGGCCAATAGCGAACTATTTCCGACCATAGAATCGGGCTCCTCCGAAGGCCCCCTACGAGTCGGCAATCAAACAGAACATCCCCTGCGCATCGCTTTCCTGGCCCAGGGCAAGGCTCCCGCAGAGATCACCGCTTCTGCCAAAGATCAAGCAATTGCAGCAATCAACCCCGACAAGGCCAGTCCCACAAGGGAGCCTTTTCACTGGGACTTTGCCCCCGCCGAGGGAGGACGCGATGGCCTGCTGCTAGCCCTCCCCCAGGGAGATCTAGCCCTTCGGGATGGGGACGTGGTCGTCGCCTTTGCCCAAGATGGCTCCCAGCGCTACTGGGGTCCCTATATTGTGGGACAAACTTCGCTGCCCTACTGGAATGGCGATCGCGACGAATGGCAACTCTTAGTACAACCCTAGCCCTAGCCCAATCCGGGTTAAGATGCAAAGCATTTGTGCTGATGTAGCTTGGTTGCGGAATGGCCTTTGTCTCCCTCTCCTACGCCCTATTCCTCTTAATTGTGCTGCTGCTCTACTGGAGCTGCGAGCCAGAGCGCTGGCGCCTGATTATTCTATTGGGGGCAAGTGTTGTCTTTTTTGCAACGCAGGCTAAGGGAGCCATGGCAGTCTATCTGCCGCTCTTCTTGATCAGTACCGCAGTCAACTTTTACTTTGGTCGCGCCTTAGATCAAAAGGTGGTCCAGCCAGACCATGCTGGGGATAAAGATCTTTCCAATGAAGCCTGGCAATCAGCCCAGATTCTCTGGAACGAGAAGCGACGCTGGTATCTGACTGCAGGGATCGTTCTCAATGTGTTGGTCCTCTTCGGCTTCAAGTACGTGCCCTTTGTGCTCAATAGCCTGGGTGAGTTACTACAACAGCCCGACCTCCTTGCCAGCGCCGAAACTGTCAGCAGTAACCTCATCGTCCCTCTGGGGATCAGCTACTTCACCTTTGAGAGCATTGCCTACCTCGTCGATGTCTACCGAGGCACACCGGCAACTCCCAGCCTGCTTCGCTTCACCACTTATAAGCTCTTTTTCGCCAAGCTAGTCTCCGGCCCCATTACTCGGTACCACAGCCTTAGCCCCCAGTGGCGCGATCGCACTTTTCCCAATGCCGAGCAGATCACCGACGCCCTCTGGCTCATTGCTAGGGGTGCGGCCAAAAAAGCCATCCTCGCCGATCAGCTCGGCGTCATTGTTCGCCTCGGCTTCGACAACCTGGAACGAGCAGGCAGCCTCGACATTTGGATGCTCACCCTGGGCTATGGTCTCCAGCTCTATCTGGACTTCAGCGGCTACGTGGACATCGCCCGAGGCAGTGCCAAGCTCCTGGGCCTAAACCTCCCCGAAAACTTTAACAGCCCCTACTTCAGCATCAGCATCGCGGACTTTTGGCGTCGCTGGCACATGACCCTAGGGGATTGGCTACGCAACTATCTCTACTTCCCCCTAGGAGGATCGCGCAAGAACCTACAGCGCACCTGCATCAACCTCATGATCATCATGGTTATCGCAGGTATTTGGCATGACGCCAGCTGGGGCTTCGTCGTCTGGGGGGCCATTCATGGTGCCGCCCTAGTGGTCCATCGCCTCACCGCAGAGTTCAGCCAGCGCCGCCCAGCCCTGGCAGCCTGGTGGGACAGCACACCGGGCCTCCTCAGTGCCTGGGGCATCACTCAAATCCTGGTGTTTTTCTCCTGGCTGTTCTTCGCCCTGCCGGAAGTCTCCCAAGCCTGGATGGCCCTCATGCATTTGTTTGGCCACAGCGCCGATGCCCAGTTTGCTGAGAAGGTCTATGGCGAAGTCACGGGCCTCAGCCGAGGTCAAGTGGGCCTGCTACTGGCCATGCTCTCTGGAGCAATGGCAGCACTTTATGGCCTCAAGCAAGCCATCAAGGTGGAACTCAACTGGCCCATTAAGCTGAGTCTCGTGCCGCTGCTACTCTACGGCGTTTGGCAGCTAGGCCAAGAAGGCGCAACCCCCTATATCTACTTCAACTTTTGATCTGATCTAGTTCGGCAAATTCACCCGCCCCCCCGGTGCAATCGAGCCGACGGACTGGTTGCGGCCCGATCGCTTCGCCCGATATAGCGCTTCATCCACTTGAACAATGAAACGTTCTTGCAATGCCAATTGCTGGGGCACCGTACTGGCAAAACCAATGCTGACCGTCACGGTCTCCTGCAAATCAGGATGCCCCTCGCCATGGAGCATTTCAATCTTCAGGCGCAGACCATCGGAGATCGCCGCCGCCTCTGCCAGATCGACATTGGGCAAGATCACCGCAAACTCCTCACCGCCATAGCGAGCTACTAGCTCGCCAGAACGACGACAGTGATGGGAAATGGTTTGAGCAATGGCCCTAAGACAGCGATCGCCCTCCACATGACCATAGGCATCGTTATAGCGCTTGAAATAGTCAATATCCACCAACAGCAGCGACAGCGGGCAACTCACTCGCTGATTGCGCAGCCATTCTTGATTTAAGCGCTCGTCAAAGAAGCGTCGGTTTGCCACCCCAGTCAGCCCATCTGTATCGGCCCAAAGGGTGAGCTGTTGGTACATCTGGTCATTTTGGCGATCGCAGTAATAGCCCAGCCAGGCACAAAGCACCATCACCGCCATCACCACCACCCGTTGATAGAGGCTACGAGTCCGTTCATCAAGGGGCTGAAGCTCAATCCAGCCCCAGTACTCAAAACCATAAAGCCCCAGCAGCAGCAAGGCCAAAATCCCACTCACCAACGGCAAACAGCGCCGCCCCAGCAACAACGCCGCCAAGAGGGGAACAAACGGTAACGCCACCATAATTGGGGCATTCAGCCCCCCCCCAGCCTGAGCCGCTGCCAAAATCGTCAGCAGCAACCCCAAGACAATCAACCAACCTGACAGAACCAAAGACCGGGACCGGCGAGCTAATCTCAAACCTGCCCATAAAACCAAACAGTAGGAGCCTTCAACCACTAAAACGAGGCTGGCCAATGGAGCCCCAAGCCAATAACGAGCCAAGGAGAACAAAGCCATAATGGCAATAAACAGCCCCGTCACCGTCTCAATTAACCTCAGCCTAGCTTCATGCTTAAGCGCAGGTAACGATGCTCGCTCATCCACAAAAAGTCTTTCTGCCTAGGGCAGAGTCGTCAAAGGATTAACCTCTCTAGTATTCCAAAGGTTCCTCAGGAGGAGAATGGGAAACCCACGGGACTCCCAAGCTCTTTTAAGTAGGCTTTCAGACATGTAGGAGACCAGCCCAGTGCTTCGATCCAGCGTGACGTGACCGCCAAGGCCAATAGCAGAAAGCGTATAGCTCAATGTTATTCCCAGGATTTAATTAAGATATTTAACTCTATTCGCTTATCGATCAATACAAACCTCTGTTGCAATCCTGGCCTCAAATACCCCGACCGGGTTTGAGACCAGGATGGCAACAATGCCCAAGTTCGCCCCTCATCTGCTCCACAGCACCGCATCTAAATGCCAGTGAACGACGGAGGGCGATCGCTCAAGACAACGACGCCCGCGCGCGAACTGCTGCAACTCGAACACCATCCCATGGCTCACCCAGCCACAACGAGCTGATGGCGCTTCCGCATCGCCGCCACAAAGCCTAATAAGCTCGGCAGCAATGCAGGCGTGGGCACCGCTGCATTGGGTTCAGGCAAGTCCCCTGCAAAAAGCGCATTATTCGATTGCATGGTGTTCGGTGCTGTCCCAGACAGCGAGACATTGAATAAATTTGCAGCGATCAAGTTGCCGTTAATTTGTCCCCACTCTCCACTCACCGTCGCATAGGGAGCCAGCACAGAACCCTGAATACCGTAATTACTGAATGTCACTGCATTGGCATCATGGAGGTTAAATAGAATTTTGCGATTCGTAATCCCTCCATTCAGCAACATACCGTGGTTCGTCACCGTGACCCCTGAGCCCGTAACGTTAAACAGAACCGTGGCATCAGACGGCGCGTTGACTTGAAAGCGACTCGCCTGGCTCCAATCACTCGCCGTAATATCAAAGACATTGAGGCCGCTCGTGCCATTGAAAATCCAGTTCTGGTAATCACTGGAACCCACTGCCGTAGAATCCAAGCTTTGCAACGAGGCTGACAAGGCTTTGAGTTCCTGCTCAGCTTGGTTAAAAAAGGTCCCCAAGGGAACGCCTTGGTTCACCTGTCCCGTCACATTCACATTGTTGATCGTTGCCGTGCCTCCAACGGTGACATTACCGTTAGCGCTCCCCCCATTAAAGGTCAAATTCTGGCCCACCACCAAAGCATGACCACCGGAGGTAGGCTGATTGGGTAAGGGTGAATTCGGGTCCATCCTGGCATAAAAAGACTCATAGGTTGCATTGCCACCTACTGCAATACTCCCCTCAGAGTCAGTCCATTGTTGATGGGCATCACCAAAAACAAAAACGTTGTAGTCATTGGCAATACCAAGAGTTGCCGCGATCGCCGGTTGCATCATGGGACCCATCCAGAATGTAGCTATGGCTGAAAAACCTATCGTCAAGGGTCCAGCTCGATGAAAAAAAGTCATGGGAAACGATCTCTAGGAACACAACCCGAATCGTAAATTATGTTGCCAAATAATTACCAAATCAAATCTAGTTTTCATGGTAATTTCAAGCTGATAAAATACTTTTCAAAATGTCCTGATCGAGACCACACACCTTTAACTAAAAGAGTTTAAGCCATACTGCTTAGACAAATCAAATTAAAGTTTCTCAAAATTGAAAATTAATTTTATTTTCTAACAATCAAGCCAGATTCCTATTGAAAATAAGCCATTTCATAGAGACTAGATACGACATTGTACTGAGTGAGAGAAATTCCTATCACTCAACAGCTCCTTACAACTGACCAAATTTTTTCAGTAAGTCTTCCACCGAGAACTGGCCCCGCTCTTCTCCTGCCACATCCCAGATAACCCGGCCTTCGTGGAGCATGAGCGTGCGATCGCCCACGGCCAAGGCCTGCCCCATACTGTGGGTCACCATAAGGGTCGTCAGGTTTTGTGCTGCCACAAGCTGCCGAGTAATACGCAAGACTTCCTCAGCGGTCTTAGGGTCTAATGCAGCGGTATGCTCATCCAGCAGCAAAATCTTGTGGTCTGCCAAAGTCGCCATGAGTAGGCAGATGGCCTGGCGCTGGCCGCCGGAGAGCAGGCCCATGCGATCGCCCAGTCGATGTTCCAGGCCTAGGCCCAATTGAGCGAGGCGATCGCGAAACCGCTGCCGTCGTTCCTTTTTTAAGGCTCCACCCAAGCCCCGCTGCTTGCCCCGCTGATCCGCCAGAGCTAGGTTCTCTTCCACGGTGAGGTCGGCGCAGGAGCCCAGGAGCGGGTTTTGGAAGACGCGGGAGACCAGGGGCGATCGCTTGGCAACGGGCCAGCGGGTAACCACTTGATCACCAATTTTGACGCGGCCCTGCTGGGGAATAATGCCGCCGCCCAGGACATTGAGCAGGGTGGACTTGCCCGCGCCGTTGCTACCAATGACGGTGATGAATTGGCCTTCGGGAATTTGCAGATCAATGCCACGCAGAGCAGGCGATTCCAGGGGAGTGCCGGGGTTAAAGGTGACTTGGATGGCTTGGAGGTCAATCATGACGAGAAGAATGGGCCTAATGCTTCTCAGTATGACGCCGACTCACCCATCCCTCCTGACCTACTTCAAAGTCAACAAACCCTGCTCCTTCAACTTCGGATCAAAGCGTAACTTCATCGTCACACCGCGCTCTTCCAACACCGCTTTGATCTCAGCTTCCACGCGTCGCGCCACATTCTTCAGCGCCTTGATCTGCCCTGCTTCATCTTCTGCGTCATAGGCCGCCTGCTCCTCGGGCGTGATCTGGGCCTTGGCATCGATCGCCTGTCCCCAAACCGCCGCATCATCGCCATTGCCCGCAGGGGTAGAGCCATTCTCCGCAATCCAATCCGCCTGCATCTCAGCTAGGGCCGTGCGATTGGGCCGGTCCACCGTTTGCAGCTTCACCCAGTAGCAAAGCAAGGGCCGCCGCGTCAGATGCTGCTTCAAGCTGAGATAGACATTGCGAGAAAAGCCAATGTATTGAAGGATTTTGGCTTCGTCAAAAATGGCGTAAATGCCCACCTTGCCCTCAAAGGGTTCGGTTAAGATCTCCCCCGATTCTGTGAGATAGGGAATGAAATCAAGCTGGGCCAGGGGAGTA
>CALIGI010000144.1 GCA_938021205.1 uncultured Pseudanabaenaceae cyanobacterium | reverse complement strand
GGACGTTGGCAGCCCCTGGGTCATCGCCTGAACCCCCTGATAGGACTTCTTCAGCATCTCCAAGCCCTCCTCTCCCTCAGGACTTGCCAACCCCAGCAGAATCAGATCCGCATACTTAGAAGACTTAGCCAAAATCTCTGAGAACGGCTTACCATCAGCCACAATCACCTCTGGCTTAGCACTCAAGCGAAACCGCTGCACCAAAGCATTCAAATTTGCCAACGCCGCCTGCTCCGCTTGGGCACTAGGCACCGCTAATTTCAAATTGATATCCGCATCCCGCCACACCCGGCTGGTCTGCAAAATATAGGCAACGATCAGCTTAAAACCACCATTACGCTGCAACTCACTCACCCAAATATCAATGCGCCTCGTCTTGCCAAAGCCCACATCCACATTGTCCTGAAGAATCATCACGTTGCGACCCTGACGATAGAAGGTCTGCAACATTTTGCAATAGCGGTCCAGACGCGCTTCATCCTGGGAGCTGCCCAGCAAAACCGTATTGGGCACCACTGGACCCAAACCATAGGTCTGAACCAGCTGCTCCGCTCCTTCAAAGGTGTCCTTCGCCATCATGACCCGCACCAGTCCAGCAACCCCCCGCTGCTCCATATAGCTACGAATCGTCGATTCCGATTTTTGCTGCTGCCCCAATCCTCGGGAGCCGCTAGGCAAAATACTCGCCACGGTAATCAAGCCACTGTTGTGAGTGAGGGCGCTGCCCATTTCAATCAGAGGCCACCGCCTCGTAGGAATACCCGACAGAATTAGAAAGTGAGGACGCCAGTTTCGAGCATCGGTGTTTGGCTCTGGTCCCAGCTTGAGGACGCTTTGACGCAGCAGTGCCAACCAGAGACCTCGGCCCACATCGCCCCAAGCGCTCTGGATCTGCTGCTGCTTAAGCCAAACAAAAACCCCAATCACAATCAGCGCGGCAAGAATCGTCGCCACAGAGTTGATCAAGAACATCACCGCCATGCAACCCACGGCTCCCATCAGAGACAGGGACCAATGGACACGGAAGGTTGGTCGGAAGGAAGGACTCTTGAGGAAATTCTCTAACCCTGCCGCCACGTTCAATACCATATAGGTGGTGAGGAAGAACATGGTCAAGATGGGAGCAAGCAGGTTGAGATCCCCTAGGGATACCGCAAGCAGGACGATCGCTAGCGTAACGATGGTGCCTGTGCGAGGCTCGTTCTCGGAGCCATGGCCATTGCCTAGCCAGCGTAGGGAGCGGGGCAGGACGCGATCGCGGGCCAAGGCCTGCAAGACCCTCGGAGCGCCCAAAATACTCCCCAGAGCACTGGATAACGTTGCCCCCCAAACCCCCAGAGAAATCGCCGGTCCCCACAGGGCCATCTTCTCCATCACAAAGGAATCAGCTAGCAGCGTCCTGCCATCCGCCCAGTTGGCAAGGAAAAATGGAATGATCATGTAGACCAAATAACCGCTGCCCACAGCTAGGAGCGTGCCCTTGGGAATGGAGCGGCTCGGGTCTTTCAGATCACCGGACATGCCCACGCCGGACATGATGCCTGTAACAGCTGGAAAGAACACCGCAAACACAACCCAGAACGATTCCTGGTTCATGTTGACCGTATCGGGAATCTCCGTCACCGACTCCACCGGGCCGCCAGCAAAGAACGACAGCAGTGACAGAATAATCGCCGCCATAATCACGTATTGAATCCGAATGGCAAAGGCAGCGGACTGAATCGCCACCCCCGCCACCAAGATTGCTGTGATAATTCCCACTGTCGTCTGATCCAGCATGGGAAAGCTCCCGACCAGGCTTTCGCTAAAGCCAATTACGTAGAGCGCAATGGAAAGCGTCTGGGCGATGTAGAGCGGAATACCTACAGCTCCACCCACCTCAAAGCCGAGAGAGCGACTAATCATGTTGTAAGCACCGCCAGTGCCCACCAACCGATCCGTTGCAATCTCAGCAATGGATAGGGCGGTCAAAAGCGTAATTGCGGTGGAGAGAGTGACGATCACCAATGTCCCAAGCAAGCCCACCTGGCCAACGACCCAGCCAAAGCGCAAATACATGATTACGCCAAGGATCGTCAGCACCGAAGGCGTATAGACTCCTCCAAATGTCCCTAGGCCGCTGGCCTGAGTCTCTGTGTCTTTGGAAAGCGTGGCTTCAGAGGAAGCTTTTCCGAGCTTTTTCATAGTGAAACCTAAACGCTGACGTAAATAAGCGCGAAGAATAAAACAGGACACAAAAGCCAGATATCTGTGTTGATATCGTTTGGGGCTTTTCGCCCAAAAGAGGCCTGCTCACCCCAAAACATCGCCCAGCGTGAGCCATAAGCGGCAATGACAAGACTTCCCAAGGTCCTAAGTGAAGCAAAGCTATAGCCCCATGCCCAAACATCCCACAGGAGATCTAAGGGGAAGCAAGAGAGGGCACAAGTAAATTAAAAGACTCTGAATAAATAAAAAAATCAGTGAAAACAACCGTAAGTCTATCTGCCACCATTAGAGACTTCAGCCCCTTAACTTATCGTAAAAGTGGCTTCTTCACCCTCTAAAGTCCTGTCAAATCCCAGTCAAACAACAGTCTTTGAAGGGCTGAGGAGCAGAAGAATAACTCCAATGACGTTCTGTCACGGTTCAAAATATTGATAGTTAGCATTCTGAAGAATCCACCCCATGGACCCCATTGCAGTCCAAGTCCCGGTACTCATCTTTTTGCCCCACGAGTACCTGAGTTTTCCGGAATAAAAGCTCTGGCCTATGGAGCAACGTATTAATACGGGGAATCTTGATTTTGCTTGACTAGAGCGATTCTCAGGGTTCCGTGGAACAGCCATGGTTGTAACAGAATTGTCAAGTTAGATTGTGGAACATTGGAGATACTAATGATTGGGTTGCCTAAGCCCTGCATTTTCTCCACTGCTAGGTGTTAACTTTTAATTAGTGAAACCTTGAGCGAGCTTAATATAATCCGCTAGCTTCCATGGAAATTTCCTCCGTGTCTTCCCTCGAGTCTCAGGTTTCTCCCCAGATATCCGCTGAGCTGGCTGAAAGCCAGCTAAATAATGTGGATAAGCCTGGGACAGAGTTGATCCATAGCCTTGAAGCTCAGATGCAACCCAACGCCCATAGCGGCAAATCTGTGACTGAGTTTCGCAGCACCTTTACTGACTGCATGGAGATGTATGCCAATGCAGCAAAGGTTGCCGAGTACCTAGACGCACACCATTCTTGGTTTCGTCGTTGTGCTGCGCCTATGGAAGCAGAGTCCATTGGTGAAACGGGTTATGCCTTAAGCCTGGGGCGATTTGGCTCCTTGGGATATCACATTGAACCCAAGATTGGCCTAAACCTCCTTCCCCAAGATGCAGGCGTTTATCGCATTCGCACCATTGAAGTTCCCGACTATGAGGCCGTGGGCTATGACGTGGACTTTCAAGCATCCTTGGAGCTCAATGAGCATGAGCCTGGCGATGAGAAGCTTCAGGTTGATTGCTTGACGCGGGTTGAATGGACACTTGATTTGGGTGTATCCATTGAGTTTCCACGCTTTATTAACGCCCTACCGAACAAGATGGTTAAGGGCACTGGCGATCGCCTCCTCAACCAAATCGTCCGCCAAATCTCCCGTCGCCTAACCCACAAAGTTCAAGAAGACTTCCACACCTCCATGGGCTTGGATTTTCCCAACGCAAAGTAAATCGCTCGGCTGCAAGGCTCTAAAACCACCTGGAAGCAATACTCTGCTCCCATGTGGTTTTGCATTGAGAGCCAAGCCAGAGCAGCTTGTAAGCAAAGCCTAAGTGGGCTTAACGCCAGCAAATTCCTCGGTTATTTTTATAGAATAGTAACGACTCTCCAAAGCAATTTGTTTGACAAGCCCTGTGAGCTGTCAAGATTTTACTGACCAACCTGAGTTTGACAGCCCTAAAACCAACCTCATCCCCTAGCCCCTTCTCCCTTAGGAGAAGGGGAACCGAACGAAGAAATCGGCTTTTCAGTGTCTTAATTTTCCCCTCTCCCCAGGGAGAGGGGCCAGGGGTGAGGGCAGCTGTAGCTTTGTTGAACTCAGGTTGACCAAGAACTGTCTTCCAGCCCACTACTTTCCAATAACCGCCTTCCAGGCAAAGAGCGGCAGCGCCAACATACGCTTCCAGCGCCAGGGCTCTTGGTAAAGACGATAGACCCACTCCAGATTGTTATCGCAGAAGAACTTTGGAGCCCGAATTTTATTACCAGACCAAATATCAAAGCTACCGCCGCAGCCAATCCAAATGGCATTGGGGCAGACTTGGCGATGCTTTTGAATCCACTGCTCTTGGCGGGGAACACCGAGGCCCACAAGGATGAGCTTCGGCTGCTCTCGCTCTAGTGTCGCTAAGAGTTCGGCCTCACCCTCTGCTTGGATATAGCCGTCGCTGATCCCGGTGAAATTGATACCCGGAGCTCGCTTTTGCCATTCCACAGCTGCGGCATCGGCCACACTGGGCTTACCACCGTAGAAGTAAACGGGCCAGCCTTGGGAGCCTGCACGGCGCAGCATTTCTTCGGACAGTTCAATGCCAGGACAACGCTCGACGGGCTTACCTCGCAGTTTGAGGTAGAGGACGACACCTGCACCATCGGGGATCACCAAATCTGCTTTGTTGATGACGTCGGCTAGGATGGGGTCTTTTTCGGCAGCGATCGCCATCTCAGCATTCAGCGTCACCACATGGATGCTGTCGCCCGCATTGAGGCGATCACTCAACCAGTCGGAATAGCTCTCCAATAGCTGAATCGGCAGTCCCAACACAGTGGTCGTTTCGGGGCGATTGCTCAGGGCAGTCATCAGTCTCTCCAACAGCAGCAGACTCTGGCTTCAGAAACCAATTTGAGCCGGGACTATTGTGACTTAAATTGCCAGGATTGCAGGGGCTTTTTCTCGGCTTCCATCGATCTGCCGACTTGCCAGCACTGAGCATCTTCCCAAGAAATTTTAGTAATGCTGATGGCACAGACGAAAAAGACTTGCTAGACTGCCATCAACAAGCGGTTAATCCGCCAAAATATTTCATCGGGCATGATTCGCCCCATCATCAATGACTAGCACCCAGCGCTACAACTTTTTTTGGTTTATTGAGGTTCACCGGAAGTGAGGCTCTAGTTAGCCTGTCACAAACTTCTCGGTGAACCGCAGTCCAAGGGCTGCGGTTTTTTTATGTCTTAAAAACCGCCCCAACCTTATCCATCTCTCTAAAATCGCTCCACCTCAAACCAATACTTCAACCCAGACTTATTCCCATGAAACCCGCTCCCTTAGTTGGTCGTAACAGCGGCCGCAACAGCTCCACAACCCAAACCACCACCGTTCAAGTCGGCAACACCACCGTTGGCGGGACAGACCTCTTCATCGTCGGGGGTCCCTGTGCTGTAGAAAGTGCTGCTCAGCTGGAAGCGATCGCCAATCACCTTGGCCCCAATCGCGGCAACGGCCATATCCAAGCCCTGCGCGGCGGTATCTATAAACCCCGCACCTCGCCCTACGATTTCCAGGGCATGGGCCAAGACGGTCTATCGCTGATTCTCAATGTCAGCCAGCGCCACCAACTGCCCTTCGTCACCGAAGTCATGGCCATCGACCAAATCGAATCCCTCAGCGCCCATGCCGACATGCTTCAAGTCGGTAGCCGCAATATGCAAAACTTCGATCTGCTCAAGGCCCTGGGCAAGGTGAACAAGCCCGTGCTGCTGAAGCGCGGCCTGGCAGCGACGATCGAGGAATTTATTATGGCAGCGGAATACATTGCCAGCCATGGTAATCCCAATATTGTGCTCTGTGAGCGAGGCATTCGCAGCTTCGACAATTACACCCGCAATGTCTTGGATATTGGTGCGGTGGTTGCCCTGAAACAGCTCACCCATTTGCCCGTCATTGTTGACCCGAGCCATGCGGCGGGTCGGTGGGAGTTGGTGGCGAGCTTGAGCCGGGCCGCGATCGCAGCCGGAGCCGATGGCCTCATTGTCGAATGCCACCCTGACCCCGACCAAGCCATTTCCGATGCCCAGCAAACGCTGACATTAGAAGCAATGGCAGAACTGGTGGAAAGCCTCAAGCCCATTGCAACGGCTGTAGGGAGAAGAGTTGCTGAACCTCAGCGACAATTAGTTGCAGCATAGGCCTCAAAAACAAGACACCAGGTGTTTTTAAAACACCTGGTGTCTAACGCTATCCTTAGTTGCCTAGGCAGCTAGGAATGAAGTCGTCTTATTTCAGCAACTCAATGTTGGTGAACAGAAACTCAGCCACAGGCGCACTGCCATCTTTGGGAGTAATGGCACGACGGTTGAGGACGGAATAGCCTTCGACCTTTTCGTACTCGTCTTCAAACAGGCTGACACCACTGGTTGGCTCGCCCGTTTTGGGGTCGGAATAGACAGAGTCATACTTGTGGGAGAGGTAGCCTTCGCCGGTTTGGTGGCTGCTCTGGGTGTGGATGGTGACAACGGTGCCATGCATATGGCGATGGACCAAGGTGACTTCATTACCGTTGCCCTTATCGGCAACTTCGTAGCGATCGCCCTCAGCTCCGTTGGTAATCATCAGCTCAACGGCACCATTCTCTTTTGTTTCGCCATACTCAAAGCTGTTTTTAGCGTGGGTCTTATCAAAGGGACGGCGCACCCGGTGGATTGCGGTTTCCCACAGTTGGTTTTTAACCGCCTTAAAGACTTCCTCATCTTCAATGCCGGTGATTTCGCCCGAAAAGCCCATGCGAGGATCGGGAGAAACCTTGGCCTTGCCGTGGAACTCAGCATCGCCACACTTGTAGGTCACATCTGCGGTGTAGCCAGGAAACTTCTCATCCCAAGTGTAGCGGTTGTCGTAGGCGGTACGGAAAAAGTCTTTGGCAGCAGTTTTTACAGCAGTCATATATCTTCTTTCGTCGATTGCTTTCCCATTAGTGTAGCGCTTGGACCTATCCAGGGAAGTACGGGCAATTCTACAAAATAGGGCGGATGCGACTGAGCTAGGAGGCCCTTAAGTCTCTTCTGGCTGCCTGACATTCAAGGGCTCACAAAACGCCACGAGACCTTGCTGCCAAGCCGCGATCGCCACCGGTAGGAGCAATGACTTGGGACAACTGGAGCCATCACTCAAATGGCGCACCAGATCAGGCACCTCAGGCGATGTCTCGGCCTGGGTCACCAGTTGGCAAATGGCCACGCGGTAGCGTTTGGTATAGCTCACCAGCCATTGGTCGCTATTGTCAGGGGATAAGCCTGCATGGAGCGCCAGGTTGATCGCGGCATCTTCCACATCGCCGTCGCAGTCTTCGATCTCATTGAGCGATCGCGTCATGCCAGGATAGTCGGCTAGCTCAGAACGCCAGCGATCCAACTGTTCAATATCAACGGTCAGCATTGCGAAGAGAGATGGTAGAAATCAGGTGAAAACTCTCCAAGAGCCCACCCACTCTTCTTACCTTAGCGCTCCCACCCAACATCTTTTTCAGTTCAGTGCAGATGTTTCAGAGCAAATATTGGCGAAACACGTCACTGGCTGCTCGATGTAACAGGGAATGGCGGTAGACCAGCTCCATCAAGTCTTCGCCATAGCCACCGCCGATGACGCAGGCCACGGGATAGCCTTGGCTAACGCAGGTGCTGAGGACCTGCATTTCCCGACGGTAGAGGCCGGTGTCGGTGAGAGCTAGCTTGCCGAGGCGATCGCCCACATGGGGATCAACCCCCGCGTTATAGAAAACGATATCCGGCTTCACCTGCTCCAATAGCCCTGGCAGATGCTCCCCTAGGATGCGCAAATACTTATCGTCCTCAGTCCCTTCATCCAGAGGGACATCCAAATCACTATCCTTTTTGCGCAGCGGAAAGTTGATGCCGCAATGCATTGAAAAAGTAAAAACCTCGGGCTGACCTTGGAAAATAAAGGCGGTACCATCGCCCTGGTGAACATCCAGATCCACAATCAAAATTTGCTTGACTCGCCCTGTAGTTAGCAGATGGCGAGCCGCCACAGCAAAGTCATTAAAAATGCAAAAGCCCGAGCCAAAATCTGGATAGGCATGGTGAGTGCCTCCGGCTGTATTGCAGGCCAGGCCACGCTCCAGCGCCAACTCCGCCGTCAGCACTGTTCCAGAAACAGCACGACAAGTCCGCTGGGCTAGCTCTGGCGTCCAGGGCAAACCAATGCGGCGCTGAGCCTTTGGGTCGAGCTTGCCGTTGCAATAGGCGTCAATGTAATCGGTAGTATGGACGAGCGGAAGCAGTTCCTGAGGGGATTGGTCGGGGCTATGTAATTGGCTTTCGTTGACCACTTGGTCTTTGACGAGGAGGTTTCGCAGGAGGCGAAACTTGTCCATGGGGAAGCGGTGGCTGCTGGGCAGGGGGGCAACGTATTCGCGGTGGTAGATGACAGGGAAGTCAGGGCGGGAGTTTAACGAAACAGGCGTTGCCATGCGGAGCGGAGGTTCAGGAGGGTTGATTTAGTTTAGGGCGATTTTCGAAGGTGCTGTGAAAGACTATGGCAGCAGAGTAAAACTGTTGCAGTGGCGAGGCCTGAAGAGGCGGAAGTCTCGCTGGTCAAGGGTGAGTATTTGGGCCAGTTGGTGGCGTTCGGCGATCGCCATGACAGTGGCATCTACAAAGTCAATGCGGCTGTCAGCGTACTGTTCCAGAATCTCAGCGGTGCGAGTGATGTCTGCGGCAGTGAGTTCAACAAGGCTAAAACGACTGGCAGCAATGCCTCGCAGAAAAGCAACAACGGTGAGGTTTCCAGCATCGCGTCCGAGAAGGTACGCCACTTCTGCCAGGACGGTTTGGGGTAGCAGGATGCTTTGCTGCTGGAGGTAGATGGGGGTGACATCATCGTGACGGTTGTCGGTGCGGTTCAGAAGAGCGACAACGAAGCCAGTGTCAGCTACTGCTGTTTCCATGTCCATCCAGAGTCAGGGGTTGCACTTTTCTGGAGGATGTTTTCGGCGTTGGTCGCTAGGTCAGGGGAGCCGCTAAAGAGGCCGATGAGGGGATCGGTCTCAGAAGGGTCTACCGAGGCTTGGGAGGTTGGCCTGGGGGGTTGGCGCTGGGCAAGGAATTCGACGAATTCGAAGACGATTTGGAGGAGGTTTGGGGAGAATTCGTTGAGGCGTTGGTTGAGAAGAGCGCGCATTTCGGCGGCAGTCATGGGTTGTGCTCCAGGGAATCGTTCGACCTGCTCTTAGGATACCTAAGATGCAGGGTGAGAAGCAGATTGGCTAGCTGAATAGATTAATAATGCTTGTACAACTATCCACAGTTCCGGCAACGCCAGAGGGTAAAAGGCTACTGCCTCACGACGCCACAACACACCCGAAAACCGGTGAGGTAGGTCTTGTAAGCGGGCGCGACCCTGAAACGTGACGCCGACCGGCAGAACTCGGGATTGCTGAACCAGGAACCGCCCCGCAGCACTAGTTTCTCCTCGTCTTCATCCGCTGAAGGTTCCACCCAAGCAGAGCCATCAGTAGGTGCACCTTCATAGCTGCTGTGCCACCGATCCTGACACCATTCCCACACATTGCCATGCATATCACAGAGGCCAAAGGCATTGGCTAGATCAAACTGGCCCACATCCGTCGTCTGCTCTCGATATTCACCATGGGGGCCATCGCCATAGGCCCCCGAATAAGTCGTCCGCTCACTAATTTTCCAATCCGTCCCCCGGTAGTTCGCCAAGTTCGTGGTGATCGAGGCTCCAAAATGAAAGGGGCTAGCCGTTCCAGCGCGGCAAGCGTATTCCCACTCTGCTTCACTGGGCAGGCGGTAGGGGCGGCGGGTGGCCTTGGCTAGACGCTTGCAAAATTCCACCGCATCCAGCCAAGAGACCTGTTCCACCGGGCGATTGCCTCCTTCAAAGTCAGAAGGAGTAGACTCCAGCTCTCGTTCCACCTGGGGCAACTCAGCCACAGCTCGCCACTGGGTCTGAGTTACAGGATACTTGCCCAGGAAAAAGGGCTCAGCAATGATGACTTCACGCTCTGGTCCCTCATCATCTGCACGACCGAGTTCATCCTCAGGTGAGCCCATCATGAAACTGCCAGAAGGAATCTGGACCATCTCCAACACAAGCTGGCCCAGCTCCAGCCACAGCGCCTCCTCCGAGAAAAACTGAGCTGTATGTTCCTGGTATCGATGAACAACATCAGAAAATTTCTGACTGAGAATACTAGTTTGAATGGATGAAAGCTCGTGTCTTTGTGCTAAGTCTCGAATGAATTTTTCTGTAAAGGAGGAACTTGTAGGGCCAGATTGTTTCGTTATCGCACGTTCTTTTTCCCAATGTTTGAAAGATCGATCTAAAGACTCTTTCAACTGTCGTCTTTTACCCTTAGTGCCGCCAGAGATACCGAATATTACATATATACGAGCCAGATGTTTTGAAACAGCGTTAGCCTTTGAAGCAGTCCCATATAAGGCTAGTGCAGTTTGTTTTAGCGAAATCCTTTTGCAATAGACCAGAGCGAGAAGGCGAGCTTGAGTCGCTGACAGTTGTCGCCGTGCTGCAACGGTATGAATAAATTCTTGACAGTGTGAGTCTTCAACAAGCACTTGGTCAGAATCTTTCCTGAGCTGCTTATCTTCCACATCAGAGAACCTAAGCGTTGCCTCCCGAAAACGAAAACTCTGCAACAGCGGAAACACATCCCCCGGCTCATCCACCGTTGGCGGCAACGCCGCACCACCCGCACCAGCCTGCACCCGCCGCGCCAGACCCGCATACTCCCCCCCCAGCCGCGCCAACGTCTTCGCCGCCACCCGCGCAAACGGAGCCACCATCACCTCACCCTCGCCCTCCAGCTCCGCCCAATTACTACACAGCAGCGCCTCAAAACTGCGCGTACTCAACCGCAACCGCTCCGAAATATAGGCCGACACCGCATCCAGCACCGCCAAAGTCCGCGACCTCGGCACCCCGTCCACTAACAGCGCCCGCACCCGCTGGGGAAATTCATAGCTCAGCTCGCCATCGCCAGTCCCATCACCCGAGGCCTCCATCAGCCCCCCCATATAAACCTCCGCCACATGCACCTGCTCCGCCTCCCGCAGCAGCGTCAGCCGAATCAAATCCACCACCACCGGCTCCACCGGAACCGCCGCCATTAGCCCCGCCAGTCGCTGCGCCAACAGCGACGCCGTCCCCCGGAACCGCTGCACCCGCTCCTCCGCCGAAGGTACTGCCTGAGCTGAGTTTGACAGCCGCTTGCCCCCATCCCCTAACCCCTTGCCCCCAATGCTGGGGGAAGGGGAATCGGACGTAGAACCATCACTCCGGCTGTTGCTCCCCTCTCCCAACCTTGGGATGAGGGGCTGGGGGAGAGGGCGTTTCGAGGCACCAAACTTGCCCCGCTCCAACTCAACCCCC
>CALIGI010000143.1 GCA_938021205.1 uncultured Pseudanabaenaceae cyanobacterium | reverse complement strand
GAATAAAGCATCTGAAGTAAGACAGTTCTATGAACAGCTCTGCATTCACCCCTTGCCAGTTTGGCTTCGTCTGGCTGCTGTGAGCTAAAGTTCACAGCTCAAAGCTCAAGTCCGTTAAAACGGACTGAACAGCCCTAAGCTCTTGGATTTCAGCCCACTTTAGTGGGCTTTCGCTCTTAGTCTGGGGATTTATCCCCAGGCGTTCCGGGGAGGTATTCCTAGCGCTATCAGACTAAGGTTGGGATGTTTTATTTCTGGGACTTCCCTTACAAGGTTGGTGCTTGTTGATTGGGGTTACCCTCGCAGCGCATTTACACGCTTGCGCAGGGCAAATGCGCCACCTGCTACTACAGCGCCCACAAAACTCAGGGGCCCTGCCATGTAATGCATGTGGACCTGGCCCGCATCGCTGATGAGATCAACATCCACACCCTGGGCATCTACAGGGACGGTCAGCATGTCACCATGACCTTTTTCCTGGATGACAATTTCCCAGTCGCCGGGGAGTTCGGTATCGGGAGCGAAGGAGAAGCGACCGTCAGCGTCGGTTTTGCCTTCGAGCCAGGGCTCTTCGGGATTCTCGGGGGAGAAAACCTGTACCTTGGCATCGGTCAGGGGTTCGCCATGGCTGAACAGCGTTTGGATTTGCAGCTCATCTTCAAACAGGAAGTTCGTTTCCACCGCATGGCCAAAGGCTTTTGTGGGGGTGGATAGCAGGGCCAAGGCTGCTAGGGGAAGCAGAAATTTCTTCATGGTCTTTTCGGTAAAGGTCACCCAATGGCATGGGACAAAATCTAAACTAAACTAATTTTGTGAGCAAAGATTTCGTAAGCTCGCTCTATCTTAGCCGATGTTTTTGGGCATCGAACTGGAGTTATGGCCCTAAGACTTCGGGAGGGGAGTGAATGTTTCGCAGCTACGCCTGTTTACAAGGCTGGGTCTGAGCTACTGGTTGGGGACAATGATATCTCCCACATCTTGCGCTGCTAAGCTAAACCCTCAGCAGCAGAGGATTTGATGCGATTTCTTCGAAAGCTTGCGCAGCAATCGCCATGCTATCCTCAAGACCGTTCTTCCCTGGAATGAACGAGCCTCACCTCGCCACCGCACCCCAGAGCATTAGCCCAGAGAGTTGAACATGGGAGCCGCATATGGGCCAGGGCTACTCCCGCTCATCACCACATCCCAATATTTAGCTGGCCCCCTCGACGAACAGGCCCAAATTGATCTTCTGTTCGAATTCGCCGGGCTCGACCTCATGCCCCTCTTCCACGAAGTCATCGGGGGGGTCGTTTATCGTGTCCTCAGCCAAAATGGCGAACGCAAAATCATTCCCATCCCCGACAAAATTAACCGTCGCGTCTACCAAGACATCCTTCGCCTCAGTGGCAGCATCGACCCTGTGCTGTTGGGGTGGCTGGAATCTCCCTTACTCATCCCAGGCTTTCCGGGTCGCCGACCCAAAATGCTCCCTTTTAGCAGTCAGCCTGGATTGACCGCCTGTAACTTGCAGAGCGATCGCAACACCCTCGCCTGGCTCCTGCAAGAAGCTCAGGAAAATGCCAAAGCTGAACGTCCTAAAGGCTATACCGCAACCCTCGGCAATCGCCTGGGCTTTAAACAAGTGATTGAGACCTACAGTAATTTATTGGAATGCTTGGATTACTGCGATCGTTTTAAGTTTATTTTCCGCGTTGAACGTTGAGCAACAGCCGATCCCCTTCGGTCCCCCTTTGTAAAGGGGGAGGTATGAAATCCCCGCCCCCCGGTTCCCCTTTGAAAAAAAGGGGGAAGAAATAGCCACATAGATTGAGGTGAAGCAACCCAGCTTGTGCGCCAGGGGAACCCGATGGGGGAGGCGCTTCGTCCCCCACCACGGCGGGCCAGAAAAACAAGCGCTAGGGGGCTCCCTCAAGGCTGCCTCGATTTGCCGCTTGCTTCATCAATCCCAATGATCAAGCCCCAACATTAAATCTCAACCAGCCAAAGCCCTAAAATAGAAACAACCTTAGCCTCACTGCCCAGCTAACCCACCACCATGGCCAGCCGCACCCGCAACCAAGAGCGCGCCCTCCAATGCCTCAAAACCCTCAACCAAGAGATCTCCGCCCAAGATCTCTACTCTGAACTACGCGATCGCGACCAATCCATGGGCCTCGCCACCGTCTACCGTGTCCTCGAAGCCCTCAAACTCGAAGGCATCATCCAAGTCCGCACCCTCGCCAGCGGCGAATCCCTCTACAGCACCATGAAAGAAGACCGGCACCACCTCACCTGCCTGCAATGCAGCAAATCTATCCCCATCGCCGACTGTCCCGTCCATACCCTAGAACAGGAACTCAACCAATCCCATCAATTTGAAATCTACTATCACACCCTCGAATTCTACGGTCTTTGCCAAGACTGCCATAGTCAAAAAGAAGCCCTAGCCTAAATTCAAGAGATTTAATTCATTCATTAAATTGTCAAAGGAAAAGGAATGAGTTCAAATGAGAAACCCATTCCTTCTTCATTACACAAAAGGAAGTCAAACAACTTGTATTCCCCGTAACTCAAAACGAGTTCAGAAGAAAACAACTGAAAAAAACTAAGCCAGAAACCTAGAAATCCAAAAGCAATTAATAGATATCTCCCTCATAGGGCTGGATGCCAACCATCGGATAGTCGTCTGTATCTGAAAAGATTTCAAAGAACCCATCAAATACAAACTGTGCTGCATCGAGTACGGACTGTAGTACTTTCATCGCCTTCTCCGTGAGCAGTGAACTGAGGCAAGATCGAGAAAGATCCCCTGCCTACCTCCGCAGAATTCATCAATGAGAATGACTTCTGCAAGCTCTGATTAATTGAGGTATCCAGAGGATCTAAGCTGAATTATCGCCCCGCCTGCCCCTACCGTAGCCAGCTACACCATGGAATGTGGATAAAACACATAGTTCTTGACTCGGCGTTAGGGTTATTTGCATTGAATGGGATCGCTACTCTCAGGCTTTGTAAAAGTAAATCCATGTCTATGGAAAACGGAAATCTAGCCCATTCACAAGCTCAAAAGCCAAAGTCTTAAGCCCGATCGCGTTGACGCAAAATAAACTCCGCGATCGCCAAATCAACCGGCGTCGTCACCTTCAAATTGGTTTCCTCCCCCGGCACAATCTGTACCGCCAAACCGCAGGCTTCAAAGAGCGCCGCATCATCCGTTACCTCCAGCCCCTCATCCTTGCCCCGCTGGTGACATTCCTTTAACCGCTCCACCGCGAAGCCCTGGGGGGTTTGAGCGGCCCAAAGACGGCTGCGATCCGGCGTGGATTCAATGCGCTGCTGGTCATCCACCACCTTGATGGTGTCTTTGACAGTCACCGCCGCGATCAGTCCGTCGCAAGTTTCTAGAGCAATTGTGCAGCGATCAAATAGCTCCGGCGTTGTCAAACAGCGGGCTCCGTCATGGATCAGCACATGGGTGGCTGCTGCTGGTAAACCTTGTAAGCCATTGAAAACTGATTCTTGGCGTGTGGAGCCGCCTTGAATGAATTTTACCGCTGTGGCCAACCCTAGGCCCTCCAGCGTTTGCTGAATCTCGGGCTGGTCCACTGGCTGACAAATAATGCCAATCCATTCAATGGAAGCCGCTGCCTCCGCTGCTCGCAGAGTCCAGCCCAGGATGCTTTGGTCTAAGAGCGGGAGCAGGAGCTTGTTGCGATCGCCCCCCATGCGCTTGCCAACCCCGGCTGCGGGAATAAGTAGATGCATGGACGACTGCTCCTGACGAGAACTGAACGGGTGGACCCTCACTTTCGAACTCCAGCATTCGAGGGCCAGAATGCGAGAGGAAGTTTACTACACCTCCCTGTCAGGCCCCCTATCACCGACAAAATCATCCTTGCAAAGCGCAAAAACAGCAAAATCCCTTCCGAGTATCAGCCGAGACTCGCAGCCGCGATAGTAGAATGAATCCAGGTATAGCAAAAGCTCTTTTATTATGCGCACCCTGGCCCTTGTCCCCGGCGGGATTAGTGACCAATTTCTGTTCTTTCCGACGCTGAGCAACATCCAACGGTTGTATCCCAACGCTCACATCGATGTGATTACAGAACCCCAATCTGTTGGAGCCTATCGTGTTTGCCAGGACACTGAAAAGGCCACGGCCTTTGACTTTAGCGATCGCAATAGCCTGGCTGACTGGGGCAATCTCCTCGGGGTTATGCGCGAGAAAGAGTACGATGCCGTCCTCTCCCTCAACAATAGCTGGGGCATTGGCCTTGTGTTGTGGCTCACTGGCATCCCCAACCGTATTGCCTATAAAGGCCCTGCCAATGCCTTCTTGACCCAAGCCATCGAGCAGAAAACGGGTCAATACAAAGCAGACATGTTCCATGACCTGCTCACTGGCTTAGATATTCACCAGCCCTCTCCCGCGCTCAACATCAGCGTCCCTCGTAAGGATATTGATTGGGCCGAGTCTGAGCAGAAGCGTTTGGGCCTTGATGGTGGTTACATTTTGATTGATGGCCGTACCGAATCGAGTGACCCTAGGGATAGCTACCCTGTGAAGAGCTGGAAGCTGGCCCTTCAAGAAATTTTGGAAAAGCAACCTGGTACCCCCATCCTGGTTGTCCAAGAAGAAGGTAACAGCCTGGCTCAGGACTTGATTGATGCTGGTCTTGCAGTCAAAATAACGGAGCCCACTGACCTGGGTAAGCTGGCTGCCATGATTGCTGCCGCGAATCTACTCATGTCTACTTACCAGGCGGCATTGCACCTGGCTGTGGGCGTGGGAACCTTCAGCATTGGCTTATTTGGCATGACTGACCCCAAGAACGTGTTGCCTGAGAGCGACAAGTTTGTAGGTCTTGCCTCTAATACTGGCAATGCCAAGGACATTGAGCCCCAGAAGATTCTTGAAACCCTCATGGGTGGCTAGGGCTAGGCTTAGCGATCAACTTGGGTTTTAGGATAAATGCAGGGGCGATCGCCCCTGCATTTCTTTTGTACATTTACAGCCTGAATAAGGCTCCAAAAACTAGTCTCAGGGTTGGAGTGTTATCCATAAATCTCGCATGACAACGTCTTCAAATGCCTACTCAGGTAGCTGATTCGGGTCAATCCCCTGGGATCGCAAATAGGCTTCCAATTGTTCGGTCCGTTCCTCCGCATCTAGATAGCGATCGCCTTTCCCATCAAACCAAGTCAACATTTCCTGGGGCAAGCCACCCACCCGGCCTTGATACCGACCAATCCCTAACCCGACCTCTGGCATCCAAAAAGGCTCACCCATCTGCAACTGATATTCCCCATCCACAAGCTTATAAAGCTCAAATGGTTGATGGCGGTCCCTCTGCCAAAACTCAGGGTTGTAGACCAAATAATACAAAACCCCTAACTTTGCATAAATTCCCCACTTCTTGTCATATTCCTCCCCCGGTTTATGGGACACCATCTCCAACGCAAAAATAGGCACCACCTCACCCTCTTCCCAAGTCGCATAACTCCGCCGCGACTTACCGCCCTTCTTACGCTCCACGCCCAGACTCAAAAAACCATCGGGAACGATCGGTACTTTTGGACTCACCCCAGTCGTGTGATACACCGCCATATCCACCCCAAAGAACCAATCCAGCCGCTCTGACCAAAGACGAGTCAGTAGTAATAACAGCAGATTGGGCAGCAGATTCTGATCTTCGTTGTCCACGGGGGTATCGTCTGAGCAAGGGAGATCGACAGTGCTGGGTAAAACTCGTCTCAGCGGTTGAGAAATCACTGTATTGACGGCCAAAGGCTACAACTTCATTCTAGAGCACTGGATTGTGGGACAGCGATTGTAGCCTAAATGCAACTTCAGCCTCACCCTTGATCAAGCCACCAGACATAAGCTCTAAGCCTGGGAATTCAGACCTAGAGTAAATTCTGGGTAGCTTGTTCTACAATTGTCGAACTCAGGTTGTCCAGACCTTATTTCTTCAAAGCCTTCTTACGAGCCCGCTCTTCATCCTTCGCCTCTAGATCCGCCCGGCGTTTTTCCAAACTGGCCTTGCGTGCGCCTTTCCAGGCCTCCTGCATGCGGCCAAAGTTATCTGGGAACTGCTCAAAGCCCAGCAGGCTACCTTCGCTGCGCTCATCCCAGGAGGCAGAAAGCAGACCATAGCTTAAGCCCACCACGCCTAAGCCCAAGAACAGCAAACTCGTTGCCACCACGGCGTAGTTGGGCAAGTCGGGGTAGATGTTCTGGCTAATTAGGAAGTAAGCCGCGATAAACGTGAACATACCCAGGAAGCTCGGCACGCCCGAGAAAATCGCCATGCGACGCACCATGCGCTGGCTCACTACATCGGGGATGCGGGTTTCTTCCAGGCTGGCTTGGCTATTCGCTCGCTGATTTCTCGCACGACTGCCACTTTGCTTTTTGTCGGAAATTCGGGGCGCTTTCTTCGGCGTATCGTCTCCACCTTTCTTCTTGCCTGGCTCAAAGGGCAACCGCTCTTGGCCTTCGCTACTTGTTTTATTCGTCTTCGCGTCAGATGCCATGGCTTCTATTAAGTCAGCGGATATTCAAAAGAACTGTTACCTTGCTGCTTTGCCCCAGAGACCTAAGCTCCAGCGCTGAGCATTAACCTACTGTAATGAAAAAACTGACCCTACAGCAATTGGCGACTGGTCACGAAGGCAACCAATCGCCAATTACAAGCCAGATTTTTCAAGGCCCAAATGAGACAGGCGTCTAACCGCGGATGCCCAGCTTGGCAATCAAAGCACGGTAGCGAGTCACATCCTGCTTACGGATGTAGCCCAGCAGGCGCTTACGCTGACCAATCATCTTCAGCAGTCCCTGGCGGGAAGCATAGTCCTTTTGGTTGGACTGAAGGTGAGTACTGAGCTGCTGAATGCGCTCGGACAGCATGGCAACTTGGAGGTCAGCAGATCCGGTATCGGTCTCGTGGATCTGATGATTGTTGATCAGTTCTTGCTTCTTTTCTTGGGTCAATGCCATTGGATGATGTAACCGCTCAAGGTCGGCGCTAAAGTCGAAATGCCAAGTAACTGTCGTTGATCCCACCACTGAGGACATTCCAATCTAATCAGGCTGATAGATGGCTGCGAGTGATGAGAATCGCGAGCATCCCAAATGATTTAGGACGCTACTAAAATTACTTGTTCAGCAACAATAGATACTATCACAGGGCTGCGAGACTTTGAAGCCTTGGAGCCGTGAATCATGACTATTATGTTGTTGCTATGGCCTGGAGATGGCAAGGCCATGTCCCTACTGCTGGCTTAGCCAGGTGATTGCCTCGCGAATCCAATCTTCCACATCGGAATTCTTGCTGAGGCTTTTTTGCTGACCGACTATGTCTAGGGCTTGGGTAATCTCGCGACTGCTGTATCCCAAGGCTAGGAGGGTCATTTCTACATCTTCCTGTACCGTCGCGATGGGTCCTGCTCCCGGTGAGGTGAGCAGTCCAGCAGATTCACGCCATTCCGACATCTTGGCGCGTAGTTCTAGGGCGAGGCGTTCGGCGGTTTTTTTGCCGATGCCGGGGGCCTGGGAGAGCAAGCGCACGTTGCTGGCGACGATCGCCTGTACCAAGTCCTGGGTTTCTAAGGTATTGAGCAACGCCATGGCCGATTGAGCCCCAATGCCACTCACGCTAATGAGCTGGCGAAACAAGTCCCGCTCCACAATGGAGCTAAAGCCAAACAGGGTCCATTGGTCCTCCCGTACCTGTAGGTGGGTAAAGACTTGGGTGGTCTCTCCTGCCACGGGGATGTCACTTTGCAAGCGGGGGATGATTTGGATTTCATAGCCCACACCTTGGACATCTAGGTACAGCACAACTTTCTTATTCAGCCGCTGTACGCCAACGACCAGACCCTTCAAAAACGTAATCATGCGATCCAGCCCTTACATTCCAGAGGGATATGGCAAGCCATGGCCCTAGCCAATAGCCCTGCTCAGCCTAGCGCTTCATTGCCAGGGTCAAGCCATCAGCTATGGGCAGCAGGCTCAGGCTCACCCGCTCGTCCTGGTGCAAGGCTTGATTAAAGGCCCGAATGGCTTGGGTTCGTTTATCTTCCGAATCTTCTTCTACGACTCGCCCCGCCCAGAGCACGTTGTCCACAGCAATCAGCCCACCGGGCCGCATCAGCTCCAGGCATTGCTCGAAGTAGCGGGGATAATTTCGCTTATCTGCATCGATGAAGGCAAAATCGAAGCTGCCTGCCTGTCCCTCAGCGATGAGCTGGTCCAGGGTCTCGATCGCGGGAGCCAGGCGCAGGTCAATTTTGTCGGTGACTCCGGCGGCTTCCCAGTAGTGTTGGGCGATAGCTGTTGCTTCTTTATCCACATCACAGGCAATAATCTGCCCACCTTCCGGCAGGGCCAGGGCCACCACCAGACTGCTATAGCCTGTAAACACGCCCACCTCCAGGGTTCGCTTGGCACCCATGAGCTGCACGAGCAACGCCATAAACTGCCCCTGCTCCGGCGCAATTTGCATGATGGCTGCTCGGTGCTGGGCGGTTTCCTCCCGTAGCTGCCGCAATACATCTGCTTCCCGCAGGGAGTTTTGCAATAAATAGTCGTACAGCTCGGGGGAGAGGCCTAGGTCTTTAATCACTGGATGGGCTGTAGATAGGAATAGTGGAACAAACGCGGCGTAGGAACATGGCATGCATGTTCGTTAAAGGTGGGAATGCCTTGTTGTCTAATTTAATCTTCGTTCTTTGCGGCTGGCCGGTCTACAGTTTTGCAACAAAAGTGACTTGTCTAGCGATCGCCCCTTACCGTTATTCTCAGAGGAGGGCCTGACTTTACCGTCAGAACCGTTCCCCCGCAGAGTTTAAGAATTGGGAGCCCCTATGCGATCGCCCCTCACTTCCACAGCTTCTTCGGTCTTGCTACCGGCGAGCCTAATTCCCCCTTTTCCCCAGCCCGTTTGGGGACAACCTTGGCAGCAGCGGCTGTTCAAGCGGATTGTGGCAGCGCTGATGCTAGTTACAGCTTTGCTTTGTCTGACGGGCTGCGGCAAGCAGGGGCCGGATAGCAAGCTGGTGAAACGGGCGATCGCCTTGGAGTTTGGTCAGGCTCAGTTGGAGCTGAGCCAGCAACTGCGGACGAAGGTGCCGACGTTTCAAATTGAGAGAGTGGCGATCGCGGAGCAAACACCGCTCCGCATTGAAGGCCAAGCAGCCTACCGCATCCAGGGCCAATACGACGCCAGGGTTAAGTTTCCAGACCAGCGCTATCGTCAGGAAGACAACGACTTTGATCTCTATCTTCAGCAGCAGGGCGACACCGATACCTGGCGTTTAGCAATTCCCCAAGAAGATGCGGGGACTGCTAGCCAAACCTGGCAAACCTATATCCTTGTAGATCCCTCAGCCAAGTCAACGTAAACATTGGGTTGCGGATTAGGAAAGAAAAATATGTCGTGAGACGCCAATGAAAAAGCCGTCGTGATACAACATCACGACGGCTTTTTCGATACTGAGTTGGAGCCAGAAGCTCTGCATCAGTCAAACAATCTAGATGTGGATGGGCTGGCGCTCATCAGCCTTGCTCGTCACGCTTGCGCCAGTGTCAAACATGCCTGCTGCAATATCGCGCTTGAATTCCTCAACCTTCTCCTCTAGGCGGCAGGTGTGGGATTCAATCAGCTCATCGCTGCTGAGCTGAGGCTTGCATTCTTCCAAGATCTTAGCGAATTGGGACGAGGCGGCTGCCTTGCGTAGACCGTGGTCGTAGGATTTTTTCAGGGCGGTGCGGCTGCCTTTGGGGCCGCGCACGTTGCCGAGGCGGAATTCAGGGCGCAGCTCGTTGAGACCCGTGACGGGGAAGGGCTGGAATTCTAGGTTCAGAGACATGGTCCAGTCAATCCACTTGGAAGGCAGAATCCACTGGCTGGTCTGGACGGGAACCCAGGGGGTACGTAGGGCATCGGAGATGATGGCACCGTGCATAGCTTCGGCGAGGAGAACCTCGGTCTCGCAGATCTCCTGGAGAATCTGCTCAATGGGCCAGCGGGCATCGATGTAGTGGATGCCGAGCTCTTCGCAAATTTCTTGCCAGTCATCGCCCGCAATGATGGATTGGGTGAAGTGGGGGATGTAGGAGTACTTGTACTTCTTGGTGGTGGTGGGCTTGTAAACCCGGCGAATTAGGGCTGCGCCGTCGGTGATGGCGAGCTTGGGGTCCAGGCCCAGCTTGAGGGCGGAGAGGGGGCCGCGCAGACTGTAAACCTTCCAACTGTCGTCAACGTTGGGCATGCCTTTGTTGTAGCCAGCGCCGGTGCCAAGGGCGACGATTTTCTTGGCATTGGGCACGCGCTCTCTGACGAGGTTGTTGAGCAGGGTGCCGATGCCGAAGAAGGCGACTTCTTCGTTGTTGTCGAGGACACCGGGCATGACTTTGTCCCAGAGCCAGAGGTTGAGCTCATCGCCAAAGTTAGGCTTGTCGTCGCTGCGTCGGTAAAAGTAAAGCTTCATGCGGGGTTTGCTGGGCGGGGTTTACAGCGGTAGATGGTGCTGAGAGGATTTTGAAAAGTGCCTTTGCTGTAGCAGGAAGGTCTGCGGAACCCTAAATAGGTATCAATCCAGCCCAGTCAGTGGACTTGGGTCGCTATTTCGCGGCTTTGCTGACTTTCCAAACATCCTCTGAGAGAGACTATTCCTGTTTAGAGTGCCCAGGGCGGTGGTGAAACTTTGAATTTTGGGTTGCTTATTGCCTCTCATTCCTAGGCTGGGAACAAGGATTTATTAATCCCGTAATTTGATTAGCTCCCCCTTTTCAAGGGGGCTGGGGGGATCGGTCCGGGCCAAGCCAAACAGCCGATCCCCCTCAACTCCCCCCTTAAAAAGGGGGAAGGTCTAATTTAATTCTTGTTCCTGGGCCTAGGAATGCCTGTTGGGAGGCTCCAGCCTCCTGTTGTATCAAACAGGCTGGGTTAGGAGTTTGGGCTGGGCTGGGCCCTCTTGAGGGACAAGATATGATGGAAACAGTTCTCTGAGCCTGTTACTGCCATGGCGTCTCCTTTCCCCGGAATGGACCCTTATCTAGAACAGCCTGCGTTTTGGTCATCGTTCCACACCCGTTTTATGGTGGCGATCGCTGATGCGCTAGATGCTCAGCTCTTCCCGCGCTACTACGTTGACGTCGAAACCCGCACTTACATCGACGATGACGACAGTGAGATTTTGGTGGGGATTCCCGATGGTTTAGTCCTGGCGACGGGAGAAGCTGCCGCTCAACCTGAATTAGATGTTCAGCCCTTGACTGGAGCAAACGTTGCAGTAGCAACCCAGGCTGAGCCCATTGTTTTGCCGATGCCGGAGGAGGTGCGGGAGCGTTATCTAGAAATTCGCGATGTGGCCACAAAGGAGACGATTACGGTGATTGAGTTGTTGTCTCCTAAGAATAAGCAGGCTGGCATGGGGCGGATGGCTTACTTGCGCAAGCGGAATCAGGTTTTGGCGAGTTTGACCCATTTGATTGAGCTAGATTTGCTGCGAGCGAATCGCTCTATGCCTTGGTCAGGGGGAACGCTGAAGGATTACCACATTGTGGTGAGTCGTAGCGAAGAGCGTCCTGGGGCTGAGCTTTATAGTTTTTCGATTCCAGAGATGATACCGACAATTTTGCTGCCGCTGAAGTCGTCGGAATCGGTCGCTTTAGAATTGCAAGCTGTCTTTGCGGGGGTGATGGAGCGAGCCCACTACGGTGCCAGGATTGACTACAGCCAAGCGTTGCCTGCGCCAAAGCCTTCGCCGGAGGTTCAGACTTGGATTGAGCAGCGGCTTGCTTCTTGTCTCTAATTCCTAGGCTGCATCTGGGAATGGCTGTTGGGAGGCCCAGCCTCCTGTGTATTTCTAGTCTGGGTTATCAGGAATTTAGGCTGAGAATTGTCTTCTCAAGGGACAAGATATGATGGAAGCAATTCTCTGAGCCTGTTACTGCCATGGCGTCTCCTTTCCCAGGAATGGACCCCTATCTGGAAGGCTATCTCTGGCCCGATGTGCATTCTGCATTGGCGAGCAAAATTCGGCAGCAGCTTGTTCCTTTGCTTCGGCCTCGCTATACGGCTCGGCTGGAAGTTTATGTGACGGAGGACAATGCGCCGGAAGGGGAGATTGGGATTCTTTATCCTGATGTTCAGGTGATGGAGCGGCAGCAGGTTGGTAAGCCGCCCGAGCTAGAGGGTGGTGTGGCGATTTTGCCAGCTCCGCTGACGGTGCCGGTGGTTCATCCTGTGGCAGTTCGACTGACTAAAGTTGAAATTCGGGATACGGCTCAGAACAAGCTTGTGACCTGCATCGAGATTTTATCGCCAGTCAATAAGCGAGAGCCGGGTATTGCGGACTATCGACGGAAGCGGCAGCAGCTTTATCAGGCAGGCGTTCATTTGTT
>CALIGI010000142.1 GCA_938021205.1 uncultured Pseudanabaenaceae cyanobacterium | reverse complement strand
CTGGTGTCAATGGCGATGTGGCCCCACTCCGAACCATCTCGAACTCGGTTGTGAAACGCATCTGCGGCGAATATAGTGAGCGGGAAGCTGCTTGTGAAACTAGCTCGATGCCAGGGTAACTCTTTTAGATAAAGAAAAAGGCCTCCCCAACTACACTTAGTTGGGGAGGCCTTTTTCGTTTTTTGCGACTAAGTTAAAAGAGCAATCAATAGATATCTCAGATCTTTCTATACGAGACTTTACGTATGCTTTCAGTTTCTCGCTATAGATTAAAAATACTTGAAACTGAATTCATGGATATCTGTTTGGCTGTATTATTTATTCTCTTTTCTCTCTCTCGGGTGAGTTTGTCAGAGTCTCTGCTGGATGTGATACTACTAATCATAGTGTCGATTAATTAAGTCACCGATACATTTTCTATCTCCTTCTCTCGATTTGTTGGAGACCAAGGCACGACTTGAAGTTGTTGTTTATCTTTTGAATATTACTGGCTTTTAACGCTGAAATTCCCAGAAATTAAGCTTGATTTTAGAAGGAAAAGCTGATTTCTGGCAGAATGCAAGGGTTGTATGTCTGTGATAATGTAAATAAAAGTAACGAGTATTAGAGCTTTTGCTGCGACATGATTTTGCTAGGGGCGTAAGTCGCCTTCCTCGCATCAAGCCTGAGCTTGTTGTTTTGTCTCATCCTGTGATTGAGGATGAGCCTTTCTCTTTGGTCGGTGGGCTGTGTTTAGGCTTGTTCTTGGTCTCTGTGCCTGTTCTGTTGCAGGCTCCCTTGGTGCGCTTTTTCCCTTGGGTCAGTTTGGCAATGATGTTGCCGCTGTATCTGATTGCTTTCTGGATGGTGTATAAGCCTCGCCTTCGTTGGTGGGGGGATTTGTTGATAGGTTTTGGTTGGAGTTGGTTGGCTGGCACTATTTATTGGGGATGGTTGCGGTTTGAGCCGCTGTGGCATTTACCCATTGAAGCTGTCGGCTTGCCTTTTGCGTTATGGGCATTGTGGAAGCGCCGTCTTTTGGTTGGTCAGTGCTTTTATTTGGGCTCCCTATTGGGCACTGTGATTACGGATGTTTACTTCTACTGCTTGGATTTAATTCCGTTTTGGCGGCGGTTGATGATTGTAGAGGTTTCAGAGTCTTTGCCAATTCTTCGAGAAGCAGGGGCGTTGGTTAAAACGGGGCAAGGCTTTATTTGTGCTGTCCTGCTGTTGAGTCTGTTGTTCTCTGTGGCTTCTATCGCTCTGAAAACAAGAAAATTGCACTGGTGGGTGTTCTCTGGTGCAGTGATTGGAACCTTGTTGGTGGATGCCTTATTTGGTGCTTCGGCTTTGCTATAGCGCCTATGTGACTGGCTTTATTTACGTATTGCACCGAATAATACTAGCGAGGTGTGAGTTGCTTTTGTTACTCTGTAAAAAATAGATTAGTATGCATTGGCTGCTTTCATTCCGGGCTAGGCCTCTAGGAGCCGCCGTGATTGATTTGTCTGATGTTCGAAATTTGACTCCCCGTCAGCTTTAGAGCCTTGTTGTGTAGTGAAGCCAATCCCCCAGCTTATTCTGAAGTCAGCTACTGATGAGCGGTCGTTGCCGTTGATCAATGACTACTGCTGGATGATTGGCCGTAGCGAAGAGAATGATATTGTTTTTAGCGATCGCTGGATCTCCCGTAACCATGCGATGTTGCAGTATATGGGGCAGGGAGATGAGGGTGAGGATGGCGAATACTACCTGATTGATTTGGGGAGTCGTAACGGCACCTTCATTAATGGTCGGCGAGTTAGCATTCCTGCGATTCTTCGCCATGGCGATCTGTTGATGTTTGGCCAGACAGAAGCAGAGTTCTCGAACCCTAAGCATGGTCAAGAGAGGCGTGCTTCCAAGGGTGTGCAGGATCACACTGCTACGGCAACGCTCCATATGCGTCGATTGATCTCGGTCTTGGTTGTGGATATTCGAGACTTTACGGTGTTGACGCGGCAGATTGATGAAGGGACTCTATCAGAATTAATTGGTAGCTGGTTTCGGCAGGCTGGGCAGATTATTCAGCGCTATGGTAGCTGGGTTGACAAGTATATTGGCGATGCTGTCATGGCGGTTTGGATCCACGGGTCCCAGCATATTGAGGAAGAGGAGGTGCTGCGCATCTTCAAGGCATTGAATGAAATCCACCAGATGACTGAGGATTTACAGACTCAGTTCTCGCTTCCATTTCCGCTGAAGGTGGGGGCGGGCATTAATACGGGGTATGCCATGGTGGGCAACACAGGCTCTGGCGATCGCCCTGATTACACTGCTTTGGGAGATACGGTTAATGCGGTGTTTCGCTTAGAGGGTTCTACCAAGGAAATTAAGACGGATATTGCTCTGGGGCTAGAGACCTATCGCTATGTAACCAAATACTTCCCTAGCTATGCTGAATCCTTAGATGAGAATACGGTGCATCTGAAGGGGTATGACAAGCCAACATTGGCCTATACCTGTTCTTTTGAGACCTTGAATGAGACATTACATTCTCCTCAGCTCACTTAAACCACTTGCTGAGTCCTCTTCTGGGCTGCCCAGTCTCCGCTTTAAGATGGCGCTGGAAACGCTCTGTCGGTGCTGTGATGCTCGGATGGCTGGATGTCGTTTGGGGTTGTCATTGTATTAGTTAATGCTTTATATGGCCTTTTGCTTCTATGCCAGAAACTTTCTTGGGAATTGACTTTAGAGCCGATGCAAGCTCAATGAGAAGGCCGCTAATCTTGCAAAGGAAGCCTGCTGAGCCATCACTTCTCTTATTGTAAATACTCCTTAATATGAGGCTTGAGTTTCGACTCACAGGTTCAGGCGTAATGTAATGTGGATTATTAAATGCTTGGTCCGAAGCTGCTGTTGATTTACGGATGACTGCGTTGGCTTTCATTCAGTAACGATGGGCTTTTACCCTGGTTTCCCCTTAAAGGATATTTCAGTCCGAATCTGAATTTCCTAGATGGATAAACAGTGACTGTGAGGGCTACCTTCTTTGCTGTTGAATGACAGCAGATAGAGAGGATGGGCGTAACTTTAATAAACGTCGGGAGGACGAAAACTCGAATGAAAAAAGTACTGAGCTTTTCATTGTTTCTGGTCCTGTTGGTGGGCACCATTTTTGGTATGCCTCGTCCGCAGTTTGCCCAGGCTGCAGGCCTAGAATTTGCTTCTGTATCGCCTGTTTTGGCTGCGGTGGAAGGCTTGAAGAATGAGGCTGATGCCAAGATGGCTGAAGCTGCTGGCAAGCTGGATTTGAATAATGTGAACGTGCGAGCATTCCTGGAGCTGCCTGGAATGTATCCCACGGTGGCTCGTAAGATCATCGCCTCTGCTCCTTATAACAGTGTTGATGATGTGTTGGATATTCCTGGCCTCTCTGAGCGTCAGATTTCCACTATTCAGAAGTACATGGATCAGTTCACCGTAACTGAGCAGGTCTACGCACTGACTGATGGTGACGATCGCATCAACAATGGTGTTTATCGCTAGTCATTAGCTGTTGTATTGGTTGCCTGCAATTTTTTGGGGTCGCCTTTCGACTTGCTGTCCTCCTGTGATGGCTAGGCGATAGCTATAACGATTGAAGCCGGTGTTCCCTGGGGAGCACCGGTTTTTTATTGGCATAGATTTGTTGATTGACCTAGTGCAGTGACCGTGTGGAGGCTTGACTACCAATGTGCTTTTTCAACTTTGGGGTGATGAATGCAGCCAGATCGATTTTCTTCATGGCCTATTTGGAGTTGAGGCCTACTGGGAAATCTCCAAAAGTCCTGGTGAACATAGCGTTTGCTATACAATTAGCATCACTCTTGATGGGGTAACTTCCTTTGAGCATGGCTGCAGCGCGATCGCTTGAGACCCTAAAGAATGAAGCCTGGGATGTGATTGTGGTGGGGGCCGGGGCGGCAGGCCTCTATACGGCTCTGTGTCTGCCTGAGCATTATCGAGTGTTGCTGTTGACGAAGGATGAGCTGCGTCTGTCCGCGAGTGACTGGGCTCAGGGAGGCATTGCAGCGGCGATTAACCCCCAGGATTCACCTCATCTCCATGTGGAAGATACCTTGGTGGCAGGGGCTGGTCTCTGTGAGCCTGAGGCGGTGAATTATTTGGTGAACCAGGCTGGGGTTTGTATCGATTCCCTGGTGTCTCTGGGAGTGGGATTTGACCGTAAGGGGAAAGAGCTTGCAATGACGCGGGAGGCGGCCCATTCTCGCCCTCGGGTACTTCATGCGGCAGATCGGACGGGACGGGCCGTGGTGACGACCCTGGCGGAGCAGGTGCTCCAGCGCAGCAATGTTGAGGTGTGCTCCCAGGCTTTTATTGTGCAGCTATGGCTGAATGAATCTGGGGACTGTCAGGGGATTGCCTTGGCCTGTCAGGGGACGATTCAATGGCTTAGGGCTGGAGCGGTGGTGCTGGCGACGGGGGGTGGGGGGCAGGTGTTTTCCCAAACGACGAATCCCACCTTGAGTACGGGAGATGGGGTCGCGATCGCCCATCGTTCTGGTGCGCAGCTGCGGGATTTGGAGTTTTTCCAGTTTCATCCCACGGCCTTAAATGCGTCGGGAGCACCTCATTGCCTGATCAGTGAAGCGGTGCGGGGGGAGGGTGCCCACCTGATTGATGATGATGGACGACGTTTCGCCTTTGATTACCACTCCGATGGTGAGCTGGCTCCTAGGGATGTGGTGAGTCGCGCGATCTTCCAACATTTGCAGAAGACGGGGCAGCCCCACGTTTGGCTAGACATGCGGCCTATCGATGTGGCGCAGATTAACCATCGTTTTCCCAATATTGTTCGAGTCTGTCGTCGCTGGGGGATTGATCCCTTAGAACAACCGGTTCCCGTGTCTCCTGCGGCCCATTATTGGATGGGAGGAGTTACGACGAATCTCCAGGGCCAAACTTCGGTGCCGGGGCTTTATGCCGTAGGGGAAGCGGCCAGTACAGGCGTCCATGGGGCGAATCGCTTGGCCAGTAATTCCTTGTTGGAATGTATTGTGTTTGGTCGGGAGTTGGCAGGGCTAAAGCTGGCTGCTCAGAATGCTAGTTCTCAGGAGGTTTTGGGTGATGGAGAGTGGGTCAAGCTTGATTTGGCCATCGCAGATATTCCAACCCAGTTAAAAGCCTTTGCTCAGCAGCGACAGCAGTTGGCGGAGTCTTTGTGGCAGGGGGCCGGGATTTGTCGTACCTATGAGGGCTTGCAGACCAGTATTGACCAGCTTGAGGGGTGGCGACAGGAATTTGATGCTCTGCCCATGACCGAGAAACTGAGGCAGCTTGTACCAGGGCAATCAGTCATCCTAAGAACGGCTGGGGCTGAGCCTGCTTCCCTGAATGAGCTGCTGCGTGCCTGGGGCGAGTTGGATAATTTGTTGGTGGTGGGTTGGCTGATCTTAAAGAGCGCTCAGTTTAGGGAAGAGAGCCGAGGTGGGCATTACCGTCTCGATTTCCCTGATACGGAATTCCAATGGCAGGCCCATACGGTGATTGATTGGGTTGATGGACGGTCGCGTTGGCAGCGGTCCGTCACTGCTTCTTCTTAACTAAAATCGTATGTACCTGCCCTCTATAGAAGGGGCAGGTACATCGAATGCCAGGCTCTTGTTTAAGAGGCGGGGGAGAAATTCCTTGGACCTGGATAGCCCGAAGCATCTGCTAGGTCTGCTAATTCCTGAGTGCCGCTCAGGGGCTTTCCGTTGATGATCCAGGTGGGATAGCCATCCAAGTTAGCGGCTTTGCATTGCTTGGGCTGGGCGTTGTTGCCCTTGGCATCGCATTCGATGTAGGGCAACTCCGCTAGGGCTTCGACTCCGAACAGGGATTTTTGGTCATGGCAGTGGGAGCACCAGTAGGCACCGTACATTTTTGCTCCGCTGCTGTTGAGGTGTTGGGCGAGGGCGATGTTGTCCGGCGTTGAGGTTGTCGCGATCGCAGCACCTTGGTAACCCCCGTTGTTGGGTGCATTACTAGCGCCATCTGCTGCCAGACTAGGGCTAGTGCCATGGATCGCAATGGCAGTAAAGCTAACGAGCAGGGCAATGATAATGCCGTCAAAGCTGAGTTTGCCCCAGTCCTCCCAGCGTTTGCCTAGGAGCGTCGTCAGCCATAGCCCTAGAGATAAGGCAGCGGAGGCAATGCAGTAGAGGCAAAAGACCTGGAGATCCGTCGCTAGGACAAAAATGAGGTAACTGCTAAAGACCACCATGGCGGTGGTCAGCCAAAACAGCGCTGTCCAAGCTCGCTCCTGCCATTGCTGTTCGGTTTCATCGCTCAACAGCTGGGGGAGTAATGCTAGCGCGGCTACCAGTAGGTAAGCACCCAGGCCAAAAAGAGCCAGGGGGACGCCTGCGACTTCGCCATAGCTACTATTCAGGACCGTTGCACAACCTTCCGTGGGACAGGCTGCATGACCCCCCGTGAGTTTCACGACGGTGAGATAGCCCGTAATAGCTGCACCGGCTAAGGAAAGGCTGGCAAGGATAGGGCTGGCCCAAGGGGCTGGTGAATCGCGGCGAATCATGATGTATAGAGGCAGCAGCAGTGGCGAAGCTGGAATCTGGGGTGACAGTTGATAGCTCAGTCAGTCCCGGTCATTGGACTTGGGACGACCTTTAGATAGTTTCTCTCATTGCGTAGGTAGATAACCTTCCTCGTTGGGCCTAATTCATTCTCTAGGATGTTGCAGTTAATTAACCAGTAGCATTGGCCGCTGAGACAGCTTGGGCAAGGGTGGGTGCCGCGATCGCTTCCATAAATTGACCGACTCGCACGGGATCGATGGGATTTTTGAGCTTGCCGCCACGCTTGAGCGAAGAGGAGACGATCACGCCATCTGCTGCCTGTTTGAGGCTGTCGATATTGTCGAGGGAGGCACCGCTGCCAATGAAAATGGGTGTGTTTGGAGCTGCGATGCGAGCCAGCTCCAAGTCTTCTACGGTCGGCGGATTCCCCGTGGCCCAGCCAGAAAGCACGATGGCATCGGCCAAGCCCCGTTCTACGGTATCTTTCACTGCAATGCTGAGATTGGGAGTGCTGATGGGGTGGGCATGTTTGACCAAGACATCGGCCATTATTTTGACATCGCTCCCCAGCTCGCGGCGATAGCGTAGGAGTTCATGGGCACAGCCTTCGATAGTCCCTTGATCCGTGGCCATGACGCCGCTGAGGACGTTGACTCGGATGAAGGCTGAATGGGTGCAGCTGGCGATCGCCATGGCGCTCAGCGCATCATTGCGCAGTACATTCACACCCAGAGGAACGGTGACCAAGTTCCTGATCCGCTCCACCACGAGGGTCATAGCGCTGACCGTTGCTGAGTCGACCCGATCTCTTGAAAAGGGGGCATCAAAGAAGTTTTCCAGAATAATCCCATCCACTCCACCGGTCGCTAGAGCCGTCGCTTCTTGCTCTGCGCGCTCAATCACGGTGTGAAGATTGCCGCCCCACCGAGCTGAGGCCGGAAGGGGGAGCAGATGGACGACGCCAATAACAGGGGTCTCGGTTTTAAACAGTTGCGCTAAATCCACAGGTCTTGGCTGGTATTGGAGGTCAATGCTTTGCGGTAGAGAAGCGGGTGGCCTCTTCCTAACCTACGTTCAGGTAAGCAGTTCATCTAATTAAACAAAACCACGGGCTTAAACCACCTATCTTTCTCAAGGGGCGATCTGAAAAGGGCTGTCTGGCCAAGCCGAGGCGTAAAACCTGGAAAACCCGTTCCGTAGAAAATCCACCGCGTGGCGTAAGGATGCTAAATCGCTGCATTCTTTCAACCTACATCCCAGGGTGAGCCGACCGGGGTCGACCGGGGTGAACCGAAAAAGTTCTCCAGCATGATAACGGCTCAAGGTGTCTCTAGCTGGTGAATCTATGGACTTAAACGGCAGTTGAGGATAGTTCTTACATCGTCGTTTCTTAACACATCGTAATAATTTCGATTTATAGGTTAGGATATAAAACAACGACTGTGCGATTGCGCAATAGCAGTGAGATTAACGGCTCATTGCTCGACGGTGCGAAGGATTTGTCCAACGCGGAACGGCGATCGCTACAGAACAGAGTGAAATACTTGTGCTCCCTCCTCCTTGAACGGTGGTGTAGCGTCAAGCCCTCTGTTTACCGCTGAACCCTAGTGACTTTTTCTTTACCGAAGTATTTATGACCCTTTCCGTTGCGTTTTCCCATCTGGGCTGCGAGAAGAACCGTATTGATACCGAGCACATGATTGGCCTTCTTGCAGAAGCGGGCTATGACGTTGGTAAAGACGAAGAGTCTTCGGACTACGTGGTGGTTAATACCTGTAGCTTTATCCAAGATGCTCGCGAAGAGTCTGTGCGGACGCTGGTCCACCTAGCTGAAGCGGGTAAGAAAGTGGTGATCTCAGGCTGCATGGCCCAGCATTTCCAAGAGCAGCTTTTGGAAGAGTTACCTGAAGCAGTTGCTCTAGTTGGTACGGGTGACTATCACAAGATTGTGGATGTGATTGAGCGAGCGGAGTCAGGGGAGCGGGTGACAGAAGTTTCCAGTAATCCGACCTACATTGCGGATGAGACTTTGCCTCGTTACCGCACCACAACCGAAGCGGTAGCCTATGTCCGGGTTGCTGAGGGCTGCGATTACAAATGTGCCTTTTGCATCATTCCCCATCTGAGGGGGAAGCAGCGATCACGTTCGATTGAGTCCATTGTGGCGGAAGCCCACCAGCTTGCTGCTGAAGGGGTTGAGGAAATCATCTTGATTTCCCAAATCACAACCAACTATGGCCTCGACATCTACGGTAAACCCCAGCTCGCTGAATTATTGCGAGCCCTGGGGGAGGTGGATGTGACCTGGATCCGCATGCACTATGCCTATCCCACTGGTCTCACCCCTGCGGTGATCCAGGCCATGCGTGAAACCCCCAATGTCGTTCCCTATCTCGACTTGCCGCTACAGCACTCCGATCCGGATTTGCTCAAGTCGATGAATCGTCCCTGGCAAGGCCAGGTCAACGACCAAATTATTGAGCGCCTCAAGGCCGAGCTGCCTGATGCTGTTCTGCGCACTACCTTCATCGTGGGTTTCCCTGGCGAAACCCAAGCGCAGTTTGAGCATCTCCTCGCCTTTGTTGAGCGCCACGAGTTTGACCACGTCGGTGTCTTTACCTTCTCCGCAGAGGAGGGGACTGCTGCCTTCGATTTGCCTGACCCGGTTCCACCGGATGTCATGGTTGCCCGTCGCGATCGCCTGATGGCTGCCCAGCAGTCCATTGCTGAGCGACGCAACAGAGCGCAAATCGGTCGCGTGGTTGATGTTTTGATTGAACAAGAGAACCCAGGTAAAGGCCTTAAGGTGGGCCGCTCTGCCCGGTTCGCCCCGGAAGTCGATGGCGTGGTTTACGTCACCGGCGATGCCCGGCTCGGCAGTCTTGTGCCAGTCAAAATCACCGATGCAGATATCTACGATCTGCATGGAACTGTCGCTACGGCGGCAGATGTCTTG
>CALIGI010000141.1 GCA_938021205.1 uncultured Pseudanabaenaceae cyanobacterium | reverse complement strand
GCTGCGGCCAAACTCCCACCAGGCATGGATGCCCGCAGGCAAGGTTTCCTGCAAGGCCCCATCCAGGTACAGCAGACCCACATGTTGTGCCAACACCTCTAGGGCGTGGATGTGGTCTAGGGCCAATGCCATGGCGGTGGATGAACCGGAGATTAGCTCCGAGATCAGCCGCTCGGGTAGCTTGGGCTGGGCAGTGATGTTGATGCGCTCAACTTCGGTTTCGCGCCAGAACAGCTTGCGGCTGTGGGGCGGCAGGACTGAGATCGCTTTGCCTTTATAGCGAGCGATCGCCACCTCATCGCTGCCTAGCTCTACCACCTGGCAGTAGCTGGCCACAAACTGGGGATGCTGTTCCATCAGCACTTCCTCAAAGGGAAAGACTGGATTGGATTCGGTGCGCTTGAGCGATCGCACAATCACCGAACGGCCAAAGGTCAAAAAGGCATAGTCCCCCGACTCCAGAGGCCGCACAAAGTTGTCCTGCACATAGAGCAAGCCAATTTCAAACTCGGCTAGGTTCACCTGCTTTAAGCCCTCCAGTTGGGCACCGCGCAGTTGCTGGGCTAATTCCTGAGGTAGCTCTCGGCTCTCTTCCAGATTGAACAGCTGGGCCTCCACATCCACAAAGCCGCGCCAAAACGTCCGCAACTGGTTGGGGCCAATGCTCAGCCAGCGCTGCCCCAGGCGCACCAGAGCCGCGTCGTTGAAACCGGTACGTACTACAAGAAAATGCTGACGAATCTGGTCACCCTGGGTTTGCAATAGCAGCTCAAGGTTCTCCAGCTTGGCTTCGGGCTGGTTGAGGTCGAACGTCTTGACGCGCCAGTGCCAGCCCAGTAAACGGTGGGTGCCGGGATGCAGGACGCGCTTGAAATCGCTTCGGTGGTAAAGGATGCCTCGCTCGCTGGGTTTGATGTAAAAGGTTCTGAACATGATTGTCTTCTCTCCTCTGGAGAGCTACAGCGATGCAACGCTGGATTCCTAGTATTTTTGCGGATCGTTCAGCAAATTACCCTGAGCATAGCACATTTTGTATTATGCGTGCTACATGGCGATCAAAAAGACCCCGCAATTGCTCTAGGTTCACAGGTTTGGGCGGGCGATTGCTCCTCCCTAGCTGGATTAAGCCTCAGTCTCTTTGCTTTGGCTGCCTTTGGACATAATTAATGCCCTCAGACAACTTGGCTAAAACATTGGGGCAAATCTGTCGTTCTTGGGGCTTGCTCCTGCCGCTGCGCACAGCAACGGGAGATCGCCCTAGAAGGACAGACTCAAGCTAGAGAGGGACGCGATCGCGCAAGCCCTCAACTACTGCGGTCTGAAGTAAATGAACCTGCCGAAGCAGATTCCATCTCGTCCAAACTGCTGAACTGAGCATTGCGAGGTCTTCGAAAAGTGTGGACTCGAACCACGGCGGATTGCTCCGCTTATCCAGGTTGGGGCTTTCACCCCGGAACGCTTTGTCGGCGTTGACTGACCCTAAATCAGTTGCCCATACCCAGGGCGGGGTGGTGAAAAGTACAGGAATTGAACCTGTGACAGTCAGATTATGAGTCTGATGCTCTACCAGCTGAGCTAACTTTCAGTTGGAGCGCGATGTAGGACTCGAACCTACGACACACCGTTCGCTTTACGCGTGACGGCTGCTCTACCGCTGAGCTAATCGTGCGGTTTTAGCAGGCCATGGGTTTTTAGCCTAATGCCTGCTGCCATCGCCCCTTGGACGACAGCACCACTCGGCTTTAACTTCCGAGCAGTGAATTGATTGATTGATGATTGACGGTACGCGCCGAAGCAAAAGCCTGGCGTGCCAGACAGGTATACAGAACCTGAACCGCTGCCGCGCAGCAATCTCGCAATTCAACCCGAAGCTAACATGTTGAAGTACGAAACGTCATTGCGTACTACAAGCTTGTTACTTCACTTACATTATTCGTCTCCACTGAAGTCCGCATCGACATCGACATCCTCTAAATCGTCTTCATCTTCGGGGAAGTCATCCACTTGATTTGTCTCAGGCTCATTTAAGCGGTTGCCTCGCTCCCACCAGTACTGCCAATCTTCCATGGCTTCAGTGGTTTCATCATCGGCATCCAAGGGCTCTAGCTCCATGACCAGAGCAGTGAAAGGCTCCTCCCCAAAGCTATCGCTGTGGCGCACCTCCATCTTCATTTCATCGAGGCAATCTTCCTCCACAGCGAGGGAGATCACCTCCACGTCGTCATCGCCATCCAGGGTTGCCAGAAAGGGAAAGGTAACCTTGCCATCCAGGTAGTAATACCAAGCAGTAGCCCGTTCTTCATCGTTCTCTGTATCAACGAGAACTTCTTTTGCGATGCGTGTTTCGCGGAGGTCTTCCAGCTCTACGATAGCCATGCCAAATCCTTAATTGAATCCAGAACAGAGGTGAGGGTTTTCGATTCCATTCAAACGATGAATCGAGCAGATGATACTACGGCTTAAGAAAATTTAGCAGTGTTTGGTGAGTCTTTTGGCAGGGATTGTTTTTATAGTTGCGTAGAAGGTGGATGAGTTGCGATCGCCTCGGCTCATTCTGACAGTCCAAAACTGTCCCTGAGAACCGACTACTAATGGTCCGAGCAATGGTTGTACTCAGAAATAACCCCTGGGTCAAGGTGGTGACATTGGCAGGGCGACGGTCTCGGCTGGCCTTACCAAAATCAATCACAACGGGTCTGAGAACGAAGCGATCGCCTGGGGCAGTTGTCTCAATATGGACATGCTCCGTAACGCATCGCAGATCGCCATGGTCCAGCCCGGCTTGGTCGAGGTGGAAGGCTTGGTCGAGGAGTGGGTGGATGATGGCCCAAGTTTGCTCAAAGGTAGCTGCGGGGCTGTGGAGCCAGTCGATAAACTTGGGGCCGGGCAGATATTCCATCAACAGGCAGTCATCGTTGTGGCTGATAAGCTGGGGGCCGACTTGGAATTGGTTCGCGGTGGCGATCGCCTCCGCCTCGAAGGCAAAGCTGGCATTCGGTGCATCACTGCGGCGTAGCTTGAGCGCTAGTCGTTGCGATGCGCTGCTAACCCGCAATACCAAGCCACTATAGCCCAGCCCTAGGGTTTTAAATCCACCAATGGGTTTGGGGCCATAGCTGTGGATGCTTTGAACTCCCTGGGCTTTGATCCAAGCGAGGCGTTTCTGGGCGATCGTATCCTCCTCGGAAGGATAAGCCAGTAATTTGCCATAACCCTCGGTAACAAAGCGCTCTAGGCTCATCTCGACTGCCATCATTGCAGCGGTGTTCTTACGGTCACTTTGGCCATAGCTCTCGCAAGCTTCATTCACGCAGGCTAGGCTGGATAGTAGGGGGCTTTCTTTTACTGTCATGGGAGGCATCTGGGTCAGAGACGACTCCTTAAACAGTAGGCCCCTTTTCATCACTCTGGCACAGGGGGGGCTGGGATAATCTCACCTGACTACCCAAGCTCAGCCTGGGAGGAAATTCAAGACTCTCATATCTTTTGGGATTTGTTTCTCGAACGCTTTCCACACCAAGCTGTTCAGCTAATTGCGCAATTTTGTCTATTGCTTGACTGATACGTAGAGGCTGATTGTTCCACTTTTGAGCTTCAGCGATTGCAGGAGGAGGCTCAACTGCGTCTTCAAAGAGATTCCGTTGCAAGGTATACGGGATTTCTTCGACGTATGAAAGCTCGTCCATCTGCATTCTGCTAGTAGCGAATTCTAGGATCAATATAAGCACTAGCAATATCAATCAAAATACTTGCCACCACCACAATCGTCGAGAAGAAAACAATAATCCCCTGCACTGTCGGATAATCCCGCGCCGAAATCGCTTGATACAAGCGATTTGCTAACCCCGGCCAAGAGAACGTCACCTCCGTCAACAGCGCTCCGCCCAGCAGCGCCGCCAACATCAACCCCAAAATCGTAATTACCGGAATCAACGCATTCTTTAACGCATGGGCAAAGACAATGCGCCGCTCCACCACGCCCCGCGCCCGCGCTGCCTCCACATAATCTGACTGCAACGTCTGGCGCAGATTCACGCGCACAATCCGCTCAAAAATGCCGCTTAGCAAAATGCCCAGCGTAAAACAGGGCAACGCTAAATAATAAATAGCCGTGCCAAACTGAGCAAAATTCAACGTCAACAAACTATCCAGGGTGTACAACCCCGTAATGTGAGTCGGCGTATCAATGCCAATGGGAAAGCGCGTGCCAATGGGGAACCAGCCCAACTGCACTGCAAAAATCAATTGCATCACCATGCCGGCCCAAAACGGTGGCACCGCATAGGTAATGATGCCAAACAGCCGTCCGCCCAGGTCAAAAATGCTATTGGGCCTTGTGGCCGAAAATGAACCTAAGCTTAGACCGATGATGAAGGCGATCGCCAAGCTAATCAGCGCCAACTCCACCGTCGCCGGGAAAAAGCTCTGAATGATCTCCACCACCCCTTGCCCCCGCGTTGCCAAGGACGTGCCTAGGTCAAAATGGAATAGCTTTCCCATGTAATTGAGGTACTGCTTCAGCAGTGAGCCTGACAATCCCAGTTGCTCTCGCAATGCATCCTTCGTTGCAGGCGATGCCTTTGGCCCCAGGATCACATCCACCGGATCTCCCGGCGTGGCTCGCAGCAATAAGAACACAATCGACGTAATGGTCAGCACCATTAATGGCGCGAGCGCCAATCGGGCCAGGATGTAGTAGCTCAGGGAACGGGCACGGGACATGGCGTAGGGACCGATGACTCAATAATGTTGTATAGCTGTGGCCACATCACCTAGTACATCCATAAACGGTCAAACCTAGATATGGCAGTCAGTGATGTGGATAGAAACGTCCTAACAAGTCAGGCTGTTGCTATAAATGTATGCCTCATTTGTGGAACAAAAGGGAGGCAAAGCGCGGACATGGCATGCCATGTCCCTACGGAGCAGAAACCTTCTTTAGAGTCTTGAAAGGGACCTGGGAGGTGGGCAATACAGCAGCCCCTTCCACATAGCCCTGGGCAAACAAGTAATCCTTGTTAGACCACAGCGGAATGAAGGGAACGTCTGTTGCCAAAGTATCTTGCAACGCCGCCAGCATCTTCTGCCGTTCCGCAGCATCGGTCGTTGTTCGCTGATTGTCCAGTAACTGGTTCACGCCTTCGTTGTAGTAGAACGAGCCCTGGTAGTTACTTTCGCCAGAGGTACAGCCTTCCTCAACCGAGCCTTCCTCACAGTCCATAAAGGGTTGCAAGTAGCTGTCAGCATCGAGGTAATCCGGTGTCCAATCCAGCATGAAAATGGGGTAAGCACCCTTATCCAAGTTCTCGTAAGCCGTGGCTGATTCAACGCCTTCAAGATTCAGATTTAAGATGCCGGGGAGGGATTGGTCGGCGATCGCTTTAATCGTATTTGCTGCCTGAACATTGCTATTGATATTGGAGCGATACCAAAAGTCCAGGGTCAATGGATTACTCTCGTCATAGCCTGCTTGGGCCAATAATGCTTTGGCTTTATCCGCATTACCATCCACCGATTCAAAGACGGCCTTGGAGCCTTCAACGGTACCGGGAACTAGGCTGAAGAGCGGTTCAACTTGACCTTGGAAAACGCGATCGCTCAGCAACTGCCGGTCAATCACTGCCGCCAATGCCTGACGAACTTCCGGCTGATCCAAGGGCTCACTCAAGACATTGACGCTCAAATAGTGAACGCCTAAGCCTTCGTTCTCTATCACTTGCAAATCGCCTTTATCTGCCGTTTCTTGAAGCGATTTGACTTGATTGGGATCTAGGTTTTGATAGGCCACATCCACCGCGCCAGTTTTGATGGCATTGAACAGCGTGGCAGAGCTGGCATAGATTTGCAGGTCAATGCCCTTGTTCGCTGGAGCCTCGCCCCAGTAATTCTCATTGGCATCTAGCTTCATGGTGTCGCCACCGTCATAGGCTGCCAATTTATAAGGACCCGTGCCGACAAATTCTGTGGACTTAAACTGGCCTTCGCCAATCTCATAGGCTGCGGGGGACACCGCACTCATGCCGGGGAAAGCCAGGATAGAGGTAAAAGCGGCAAACGGAGCCTTGAGCTTAAGGGTTAGCTCGTAATCGCCAGTGGCTTCAATGGATTCCACCTGGTTGGCTAATAAAGAAGAAGGGCTACCGGCATTTTCAATGAAGCGATTGAGGGAGAAGAGCATGGCCTCAGCATTAAAGGCTTCGCCATCGTGGAAGGTGACACCCTCCCGTAAGGGAATGGTGTAGGTGAGGCCATCTTCGCTAATGCTGGGTAATGCCGTTGCAAGTTGTGGAATCAACTCAGGGTTGTTTGGCTCTGTCGTGTAGAGGCGATCGCCTAGGTTATACAGCAAGTTCCCCGACAGAATCTCATAGGAGTCAGCAGGGTCCAGGGTGCGAATTTTTGCCGTCGTTCCCAGAATGATGCGATCTGGGTCGCCGCTTGCTTGGGGCGTTGTCGTGGCCTTACAGCTCACCACCAGCATGGCGCAGAGAATAATCACGCTCAGAAAACGACCTGTCCAGCCCTGAGAGCTTGTTGAAAACCGTCGCCAATGCATAGATTCAATCCTTAGTTGCGCCCCTGAATGGGCTTTGTTGATTCCGTTTCAGACCTGAGATGCTCTAAGCCCAGAGACCCTGCGATCCCTGTGGAAGAATTTTATCAGGTTGCGCCTTGACCCATTCATTCTGTGAGGACCGAGTGATTCATTGGCAAACTTGAGTCATGATTTTGGGGGAATGGTTCAGAGCTTCTCTTGCTTATGGCTTAGAGGAGGCTTGAAAAGTACCTTTGGCAGTCGTCAGAATACTGATGAGAGTCAAAGTTGATATTCGAAACAGCGAAACCGAATGAGCTCGGGTCTCTGAAATTCTTCTGCTTAGTTGACTTTTCAAACCCCTTCTAGGACGGATTGCTCGATTCCATCTGGCAATCTTGTACATCAATACAATTGTTGCCTTGGCGTTGGGCTTGTCCCAGCGCTTTTTCGGCTGTGGAGAGTAGATAGGCCGCAGCGATTTGGTTTTCAGCTTTCTTGCTGGCGATCCCGACGCTGACGGTGACTACCTGGGCCCAACCCATGTAACCGATGGACTGGGGTAATGCGAGGGCTTCTACCTGTTCACGCAGGCGATCGCCCATGGCCAAAACTCGGTCCAAGGAGCAATCTGGGAGTAGTACGATGAACTGCTCATTACCATAGCGAGAAAAGTTTTCTACAGGGCCTTCCACGCATTTTCTCAAGCAGTCTGCAATTTCTCGCAGGACGTTTTCCGCTTGAATGTAGCCGTAGGCTTTAACGTAGACGTCATAGTGATCGAAGGAGCATAACAGTAGAGCTAAGGGGCTACTGTTATGATTGGCTGCATCACAGGTATTCCTCACCCGCTTCTCGAAAAAGTCTCGATTGGTAAACTGACTCAGCCGATCCAAATAACTAATCTTAGAAAGGGATTCCACTTGGCGGGCAAGGCTTTCTATGCGAGCCTCAAGTCGCTGGAGATCGGAGACTTCCAGGGTGGGGATGGGCAAGGTGCTAATGGAGCGCAGATGGTGAGAAAAATATTGGCGGTATAGGTCGCAGCTAGGTATAGCTTGGTTTTTTTTGAGTGTGACTAAACCAGCGGCCTCCAAGGCTCTGCCCTGGAGGAATGACAGGCTTACCGGTCCTCGCGCTGAGACGACGGTGCGTAACGCCACGGCCAGCTCCGGTTGTTCTTGCAACGATCTGAGATAACTACGCAAGTGCCTGTTGAATATACTGTCTGAGCCTGTGGCGTTTGTGATGATATCTTCAAAGCTATGGAAATTACTGAGGTGATAAAAAGCGATCGCCAACAAGTAGGGATGACCACCCACCCAATCCATTAGCTGAGTGAGCTTAGCGGTGGTACTTTCGGTAATGCTTTCTTGGGGGATGGTAATCCAGTCATAGGCCTGTGCTAGTTGAGCCGCTTGGCTGAGATTAATGGACCCTAGCCGCACCTCTAAGCCTCCCTCTAAGCCAATCTCACCGACTGGATCAATGTCACGCGTGTAGCTCGTGATTAAGCGCAGCCTGCTCCAGGTGCTATCTCGGCGTGCTTCTTCGTGCCAGCCGGTGATTAATGCACAGATCATGGCTAGGAGCGTTGGCTCTGCCAAAAGAGAATCTAGATCTCGGAAGACCAACATTAACGGCTGCTCCAACTGAGCCAGCATGTTTTTCAAGCTGATGGAGAGCTGAAGCCTCGTCCCTAAGGACTCGAGACCTTTCTGTAGTGGCTCATAGGGAAGGTTGAGCTGGGAAGCGATCGCCATCACTAACCAATCTGCAAAGGAACTAAAGTCTTGGGTAATGGCAGGCTCAATTTGGCGCAGGCTCAGGCCCGCAAGGCGATAGTTTTGTTCCTTTCCCCGTTCTAGGAGGCGAAATAAGAAAGACGTTTTCCCCATGCAGCGTGCGCCCTGGATGCGAATCAGGCAGCCGGGGTGTGCCAGGGCTGCGGCTGCCTGTTGCAAAGGCTCTCGCCTATCTACATAAAGTGGAGAATTGATTGGCAGTGGACCTGAGGGATAGTCCAACTGATTGGGCAAGGGGTGGGCTGTGGCTTCCATGACCAGGGACAAAGTCTTTTTCGTGACCTTGGTCCCTAGGGCTTCAGAGAGGGCTTGCCACAAACGAGCCCCAACTTCACGCACATAGACATTGGCATAGCCCGATGTTTCTGCAATGACGTTGTAGGGATGCCCCTGCCAGGAAGCCTGCAAAATAAGTTTTTCAATGGGTTCCAGCGATCGCTTGAGGCAATGCTCTGCGGACACCACTACGTCATCTATAGGCATTCCGCTTTAGCTCGGCAAGTCCGTAACATGGGAGGAGACATGAACAGGTAGAACATAGGGGCTAGGGGAGTAGCTGCTGATAGCCACAAGAGAAATAGTCCACTATACATAGCTCAATGTCACGTAAGAGTAACCCACTGGATCAATCTTTCGCAGTGACCGCAGGCTTATAAAAAATTGCTGTGTGTTCAACGACTTCTAGTTGAAGCTGATGCAACGCAATTTTCATCGTTCACCGCTAGCTAGGCACAATGATACTGAGAACTGCCACAAAGGTTGCCAGTTCAGGCTTAAGGATTTTCGAATAACCAACAATTTCTAAACTTCAACCAACAATAAGGAATTGTCTCTTTCTCGATGCTGATCCCCACTCTGGAATTGACTGTTGTGGCGGTGCTTGGAAATTACGTCGCTCTCCTAGATTTAATCTGTACAGCGTGCGTAGAACAACGAATTCCTCAGGGGGCTCGACCTGCAAATCGGTCCATAATGTTTGTGGTGAATATTATGAGCCATGGCTGGAGAGTTGAACATGAGCCGAAATTCTTGAGCTAAGCTTCGCTCAGCCTGCCTCTAGTAGTGATTGTGCTGAAGGCTTGAACGAAAGTAGAGAAGTTGCTTGATAACGAGCAATTTCGAGATGAAATCACCGACTTATACCGCGACTTGTATTCTTGCTGGTAAGAATTGAACGATCGTTTTTGCTGATACCTGTCGCTACGGAATAAGCATTAAATTAGACCTTTCCCCTTGGCTTTCGACAAGCTCAGGCACCGCAAGGGAGATGTGAGAGAGGGAGCGGCGGCTTGGCTTTGCCCGGCTTGATCCCCCCCCAACCCCTTGAAAAAGGGCGAGTTCATCAGATCGCGATCTTAATAAATCCTTGTTCCTTAGCGCGATTCTTTTCCAGGGGCATAGGTCATCCAGAGATTCCTGGATCTTTGCCAGGGCGATCGCTTTTCTGGGGTGGGATTCTGGTCTGTGGGCAGTTGGAAACCGCAGTGTTGGAAGAATTTGATCGGTGCTGATTCACGATTACCAGAGAGTTTGACGCGGCAGGTGAGCCCCTCGGCTTGGAGCACTGCTCGAACAAATGCAGATCCAATCCCCTGACCTCTGTGGTTGGCTTGAAGATTAACCCAAAGCAATCGCAGCCGTAGAGCCTCTGGCAGCAGCCGAAGCTGACCGACAGTTTGGTTGCCCCGCTGTAATAGCCACCGTCGTTCTAAGTTGAGATTTGTGCGTTGACGAGGCTGGCGAATGGCTTGTCCTAGGGAGATGCCTAGCAGCCCTGCTAAGACGATGGGTGAGACTAGCATGGTAATGAGGGTGAGGGTCATCGCCATATCAACTAAGCCTGCCGCAGCAGGTAGGGCGATGCGTAATGCTTCACCAATGGCCAGGATCGTTAGCGTTAACCCAAAGAACAGCACCACGAATAAACCCAGGGATGCAGCGCTGCGGCGATCGCCCAAGACCTTGAGACGGGCCATCTGGTCCATGGGAGTAGCAGCTTGCTGTAGAACGAGGTGATAGTCCTCGGGTAATCCAGGAATGGTGTGACGAGGCGCAGTGGCTGTTGTGACTAGGTTGTTATTGGCCTGGGCTTGGAGGCTTTGAGGATTCCTTGGGGAGCTAGAGGAGTGAACCTTTGGCAGCTCCGGGTTGGCTTGGGAATCAATGTTTGGAACTTCCATGGAGCACAGGATAGAACGGCAAAAAAGTGAGGAGTATTTATAAAGGTGGAAATCTTAGGGACCCAGGGCTTTGGCTGGCGACCGGACAGGTCTCCCCAAGATCTTTGAGAAGAGCAAGCAAAGCAGATTGGGGGATGAATCAATAATCCATCCTTCTCGTTCCTTAACGTAGCTGGAAATCTCGTTGTGACTAGAGATACTGGCAATCTTTAAACTATCTAAGCTTTGCGGATTAGGAGAAAGGCGAAGGGGAATGCCAGAGGGGCTCACTGGATAAACAGCTCTGGCCAGAACCTGGCTCAACGCAATGGCTCAATGCAATTGCAATGGCTCAACGCAATATGGATGGGGATGGGGCGTGGAGATTGCGATGGAGTTTCAGAGTTAATCTCTGGGTTTGAAGAGCTCGCTATTGTGGTACTTGGATGAGTTATTGCCTGCTCATGAGTTGTAAATATTTCAAAAAATTACGGACAGTTTCAGATCGGTCATAAACCCCAGAGGCTTGTGGGTTGGTGTCCTGGGGGGCTGATACGATTTGACCCTGTAGCCATGAATTGGGAGAACGGTCTTGGCCTTAAGAGTTGCTGTTGTAGGTGGTGGTCCTGCAGGTTCCTGCGCCGCTGAAATCCTCGTTAAGGCGGGTATCGAAACCTACCTGATTGAGCGCAAATTGGATAATGCCAAGCCCTGTGGTGGTGCAATTCCGCTCTGCATGGTAGACGAATTTGATCTGCCTCCTGAAATCATCGATCGCCGTGTGCGCAAGATGACGATGATTTCCCCTTCCAATGTGGAAGTGCAGATTGGCTCCACCCTTAAAGATGATGAGTACATCGGCATGTGCCGCCGTGAGGTGCTGGATGGCTTTTTGCGCGATCGCGCCGCAGATCTAGGCGCTCATCTGATTAACGGTACCGTCAATAAGCTGGAGATCCCCAGCAATGACACCGATCCCTATGTGTTGCACTACGCAGACAACTCTGGCGAAGGTGCCCAGGGTGAATTCAAGGCCCTTGAAGTAGATATGGTGATTGGTGCCGACGGCGCTAACTCACGCGTGGCCAAGGCCATTGATGCAGGCGACTACAACTACGCCATTGCTTTCCAGGAGCGCATTCGCATTCCTGCGGACAAGATGGAGTACTACAAGGATCGCGCTGAGATGTATGTGGGCGACGATGTCTCCACCGACTTCTATGCCTGGGTGTTCCCCAAGTACGACCACGTTGCTGTGGGCACCGGCACCATGAGTGTCAACCAGCGCGACATCAAGAAGCTCCAAGCTGGCATCCGTGCCCGTGCTGCCAACCGTATTGAAGGCGGCGAAATTATTAAGGTGGAAGCTCACCCCATTCCTGAGCATCCCCGCCCTCGCCGCGTTGTCGGTCGGGTTGCATTGGTGGGTGATGCTGCGGGCTATGTGACCAAGTGCTCCGGCGAAGGCATCTACTTTGCGGCTAAGTCGGGTCGCATGTGTGCAGAGGCGATCGTTGAGTTGTCCCAGGCTGGTGCCCGCGTGCCCCTAGAGAAGGAGCTCAAGAAGACCTACCTGAAGAAGTGGGATAAAACCTATGGTGCCACCTACAAGGTGCTGGATATTCTTCAGAAAGTGTTCTACACCTCTGACGCCGCTCGCGAAGCCTTCGTGGAAATGTGCGAAGATGTTGATGTGCAGAAGCTGACCTTTGATAGCTATCTGTATAAGCGGGTGGTTATGGCTAATCCCTTGGTACAGCTGAAGATTACGGCTAAGACCATCGGTAGTTTGATTCGCGGTAACGCTTTGGCCCCTTCAGCGCCTAAGCCTGTGGAGGTCAAAGAGACTGCGAAAGTGAAGCGCTAAAATACTGCGCTATTCCATCGATTAATTGGATTAAATGAAATAGCCGAGCTTTCTGTTAGAGAGATCGGCTATTTTTTTGTATCTATGACGGGTTAGGGACTTAGGCTATGGCTAGGGAAGAATCTCCTAGCTCATCAAGCGGCAAACCCACCCCACTTAGCCTCCCCTCACAACAGGGGAGGAACAGATTTAAGATGTGCGCGCCAAGTTTCTCTGCATCAGATAGGCTGATGGCTCCTCCTCTTTTCCAAGGCTTCGATCTAATTAGGCCAAATAATGGGTCGGTTGGAAGGGGGGGATTTTGATTCTGGGCTAAGGGACTTCCTAGGAATCAAGCATCCGAAGTAAGACAGTTCTATGAACAGCTCTGCATTCAACCCTTGCCAGTGTGGCTTCGCTTGGCTGCTGTGAGCTAAAGTTCACAGCTCACAGCTCAAAGTCCGTTAAAATGGACTGAACAGCCCTAAGCTATTGGATTTCAGCCCACTTTAGTGGGCTTTCGCTCTTAGCCTGGGGATTGATCCTCAGGCGTTCCGGGGAGGTATTCCCAGCGCTATCAGACTAAGGTTGGGATGTTTTATTGCTGGGACTTCCCTAAGGAAAGGCTACCCATCATTGGGATTCTCTTTCACAGCAATCGCCTTAATCATTTCGTTCTCTGTTTATTTGCGATTTCACACTGACCACGGAACTTGAAAAAGCAAAGCCGGGGTTAGCAATAGCGCTAACCCCGGCTCAACTTCTAATGCTGATGAATGAGGCAATTAGTTTCTTCAAACAACCTGCACTCAGTTCAAATCACTAGCTGCGGAAATTCTTACGACGCTGCTTACGGCGTGCAATGGCTTTACGCTTACGCTTTTCGATGGGTGTCTCGAAGTAGCGATTCTTCCGCATGTCAGGGAAGATTCCTGCTTGAGAAACCTTACGCTTAAAACGACGCAGGCCGGACTCTACGCCTTCGCCTTCGCCTAGAATTACTTGGGCCATGAACGCTCCTTTTTTGTTACGCCAGCGCGAAACTAAACACAGTCTTCATTTATATCATAACAAGCCTAGGTCTTAGAGCGACCCACAATTTTGGGTGAAATATCTGACTCAGGCTTGAGTTTTTCGATTGCTAGAGGTTTTGTCGATTTGTGAACCTTCTCCCCTAGCCCTCGGCAGGTCTGGACTAAGCCATGCCCACGAGTTGTTCGCTCAGTTCCCATAGGCGAGTGGCCTTGTTGGCGTCCATGGCTTCATCAGAAATCTCTTGGTCGAAGGACTCCCGGTCCTTGGCTTGGCGGGCTCCCCAACTCCAGTAGACGCCAGACTTGTCGTAGCCGGGGTCGGTGGCCACAGCAGCGAGGCGATCGCCCGCTAGCTCCTGAGACACATAGCCCCCCGTAATGTTCTTTTGGAAGAAGGGGAAAATGATTTGGAACAGCTTGGGGGTATCGCGAAATAGCGGTGTCTCCGCGACACAGCCCGGATACATGGAGTTGAAGGTGATGCCTGTGGACGCATGGTAGCGACGGTGAAGCTCCCGCATGGTGAGCATGTTGCAGAGCTTGCTGTCCTTGTAGGCCTTGCCCGGCTTGAACTTCTTGCCGTCAATCATGGCGGCGGGGGATTTGAAGCCCGCTTCTAGGCCTGCTAGGTCGCCCAGGTCCGGCGGTGCAGGGATGGGAATCTTGCCGCCAATTTCCTTGGGGTTGGCGGTGATGGTGCCGAGGATGAGTAGGCGCTTGTCAGGGTTAGAAGATTTTTTCAGGTCTTCCAACATCAGATTTGCAAGCAGGAAGTGGCCCAGGTGGTTGGTCGCCACGCTGATTTCATAGCCATCCTTGTTGCGCTGGGGCTGCTTGAGCCGAGGTAGGTACACTGCTGCATTGCAGACCAGGGTATCTAGCTGCTTGCCGCTGGCTCGAAAGGCATCGACAAAACTCCTGACGCTGTCAAAGTCCCCGAGGTCTAGCTTCATGATGGTGTAGCTACCATCGGGCATGGCGATTTCTTTGGCGACTCGCTCAGCCTTGGGCAAGTCCCGGCAGGCCATCACCACATGGTGGCCTCGGTCTGCCAGGGCCTTCGCACCGTAGAGACCCACGCCGGAGGATGCTCCGGTGACCACCACCGTCCGTGATTGAACTTGTGACATTTGATATAGAAGTTTTAAAGGTTGATGAAGAAATTCGAGCTAATTCTTAAGCCGATTTCCCAAATCCTATATCAGCACTGAGCCTTCGCTAAGGGCTGCGCAAGATCTTGTAGCGTGAGCCTGTAGCTTGGAGATTGGCTGCAAGGGGGTGAGCATGGAAGTCCAAGTCAGCTTATTTACGGTCCAGAAGCGCTCTGTTCTGCGGATTAACCGAGGCACCCGAGCCGCTAGCGTTCACTTGTGGCTACGGCTGAACCATGACGGTGTGGAGGGCTGGGGGGAGGCTTCGTCCTTTTCGACTGGGGGGCAGCGTCAGGAGGCGGAGCAGCTGATGCGACAGATTGAGGCGATCGCCCCGACGCTTTCCACCTATTCCCCCTGGGACCGTCAACAGATTGAACAACTCATGTTGGAAGAGCAGTTGCTCTCCGGGGCACGGACGGCGATTGACCTCGCCTTGCAGGATTGGATGGGGAAAAAACTTGGGCTGCCCTTGTGGAAGCTGTGGGGACTGGATTGCGATCGCATTCCCCCAACCTCGGTCACCCTGGGTCTCAGTAGCCCTGAGGCCGCCCAGGCGTGGCTCAAAGCCTGGCAGGAGAGGGTTGCTGTAGAAGTCATCAAGATTGAGCTGGGCAGTCCCGCAGGCATGGCAGCGGATCAAACCCTGTTCAGCGCCCTAGAAGAGGTCGCCCCACCAGAAGCCCGCATTCACGTGGATGCGAAGGGCGGCTGGAGCCTGGCCGATGCCATCACCATGATTGGCTGGTTGCGAGAGCGGGGGGTTGAATTTGTGGAGCAGCCTCTGGCAGAGGGAGAGGAGGAGCTGATGGGGGAGCTGAAGGCGCGGGGGACGCTGCCGATTTTTGCCGATGAGAGTTGCTGGGGCCTAACAGATATTCCCAAGCTGGTGGATAAGGTCGATGGCATCAATCTTAAGCTAATGAAATGCGGTGGCTTGACGGAAGCGCGGCGCATGGTGGAGATGGCGAAGGCCTGTGGGCTCCAGGTGATGCTTGGCTGCTATTCCGATAGTGCTTTGCTCAATAGCGCAGCGGCCCAGCTTTCGCCCCTGGTGGACTATGTGGATTTGGACAGTCATTTGGATTTGATGGATGATCCTTTTGTGGGGGCGCAGTTGGAGGATTGTCGGTTGGTGCCAAGCAATACATCGGGGCTTGGGGTGGTTCGACAAGGCCCATTGCCTGAATCTTTGCACAGCACCTGATGTCACCAGGGCCACATCGCTTAGGAGCCTCATGGCCTGTCCCATTCTAGAGATGCTAGGCGGTGATGTGGATAAGCAGAGCGCCCTAACCTGCGGGGCCGTGACGATATTCTTGGTTAACCTGAGTTCGACAGCCAAACAGCCGACCTCTTTCCCTAGCCCTTACTCCTAAAGGAGCAAGGGAACCGAACACAAAATCGAGGCTTTCAGCTTCGCTTGGTTCCCCGCTCCTTTAGGAGAGGGGCTAGGGGAGAGGA